>WHSS01000005.1 GCA_009379975.1 Actinophytocola sp. | reverse complement strand
CGAGGTCGTAGTAGCTCACGTCGTAGAACTGGGCAGGGTCATGCCGCGCGCGGGCGGCGGTGAATCCCTCGAGCCCGCGCGCCCACAGGTCGAGCTGGCTACGCCCGATCTGCCGCGGTGTGAACGCCGTCGACCAATCCGCCGTAGTGGCCAGCGACAGGCTGCAGGTCGAAGCGATCGCGGTCCGGGGTGCACGATGCGTCTGGATCACCATCGCATCGGGATAGGTCGCCAGGAGTTCGTCGAGCGCGAAGAGGTGACTCGGGTTCTTCAGCACCCACCGCTTGCCAGGCTCGAGCAGGCCGATCAGTTGCAGATTGCGCCGGTGCCGGGCATAGGCGCCGGTCCAGTCCTGACCGACGAGCCAGCGCGAGTACGTCGGGAGGTGCGCGAGGCACTCGTACGAGACCGACTTCGAGCATTGACGCAGCAACCGCCAGCACTCCTCGACCGTGTCGGCCGCGGTGTAGTGCAGGCCCATGAACTCCGGGTTGGCCACGTGGTGCTGCTGGTAGGCGGCCTCGATCCCCCGATACACAGCATTGTCCTGCCACGTGTCGCGCGGCGGACGCGGCTGCGGCACCTCGGTGAGCCACAGTTCGAGCCCCTGATGCGCCGGGTCCGCGGTGAGCAGCCGATGCAGCGCGGTCGTGCCGGTACGACTCAGGCCCGTGACGAAGATCGGGCGCTCGATCGGCACGTCGGCATACTCGGGGTACTGCCGCCACCCCGCTTCGCTGATCAGCCGCGACACCAGCGCGCCGCGCAGGAATGCCCGGTGCACGCTGTTGCCGAGCGGCGGGAGCTCCGCCTCCTGCTGGTACGAGGAGAACAGGACCTCTAGGCCTTCGAGGTAGTCATCCTCGCCGAAGTCGGTCAAGCCGGTGATCTTGGTCGCGGACGCGTGCAGATCCGCTACCGTTCCGATGGTTTCCCGCCCTACGCTCATGCTCACCGTCCCTTGAATAAGACATGGTGTTCAGTGGTGGTACTCGCCCGAGTTGACGTCGAGACACTGCCCGGTAATGGCCCGCGCCAGGTGCGACGCGAGAAACACCACGGCGTCGGCGATCTCGTCCGGCTCGGGCAGCCTGCGCAGATCGGTATGGGCCGCCGTCTCGTCGTAGATCTGCTGCCTGCTCACCCCGCGTTTGTCGGCCAGATAGCCGAAATACCACTTCAGCGTGTCCGCCCAGATGTAACCGGGCGCCACCGAGTTGACCCGGATACCCCGCAGGCCGAGTTCGGTGGCCAGGCTCTGCGCCATGGCCAGCACACTGGCCTTGGCCATCTTGTAGGCGCCGTAGCGGCGCTGCGAGTGCCGCAGGACCATCGAGTTGATCATGACGATCGAGCCCTTCGACTCGGTCAGCGCCGGGATGAACAGCCGGGTCAGCCGAAGGGTGGCGACGGCGCTCGTTTCGAAGCCAGCACGCACCGCGTCGAGGTCGGCCTCGGCGAGATCCACCAGCGGCGGAATCGCGAAGGCGTTGTTCACCAGTACATCGACTCGGCCGAAGGAGGCCATAGCCTCGGTCGCCAGGTTCTCCGCCGCGGCGGCGTCGGTGATATCGGTCGGCACTGTCACCGCCCGCCTGCCCTCCTCGGTTACCGCCTTGGCCACTTGGTCCAGAGTGGACTCGGTACGGGCGGCGAGCACCAGGTCGGCGCCCGCTCGCGCCGACTGCACCGCGATCGAACGACCCAAGCCCGGCCCGACGCCCGACACCACGACCACCTTGTCCCGCAGCATGGCGGCGTTCACCCCAGCATCCGGCAGGCGACGGCCGCCTGCCTGGCGGCGATGCGCTGCGACCACTCGTCCGGCGACACCCGCGCCTCCTCGTAGTACGGCAGTCGGTCGGCGAGTTCCGCCACATCGAATACCTCGACTTCCGGCCCATCCGCGGGAGAAAGGTCGCGGGAAAGCCGTTGCCAGCGCGACTGCAGGAATCCTCGGCGATGGCCAGTGCGCTCGATCCAGTTGGCCAGCCCCGGATCGCGTTCGCTGACCACGTAACGGATCTTGCCGTCCGGATCGATCCACGCCTGATCCGCGGTCAAGCTGGTCTGGTGGTTGAGGTAATCCAGCGAGATGTACCACATGCTGCCGAGCTGGAATCCCTGATACGGCGCGTCATCCGGGGACGCGGCGGGCACGGTGATCACCATGATCTCGTCGTCGTCGAGGTCGTAGTGCCCGACCGACGAGAACTGCGTCGCCAGCCCGCCCGGCGTCGAACGCGGCTCGGTCAGGGTGTTCACCGGCAGCCGCAGGTAGTGCCACTCCGGAAACGCCAAGAACGTTCTGAGCCGCGACAGCAACAGCTTCCCCGCGACGCCGTAGCGTTTGGTCATCGCGTCCAGCCGCAGCGGCGGTGGTGCCGCGCCGATCCGGTCGATCCGCTGGATGCGGATCGTGCCGCGCTGCTCGGTGGCCCAGTCGCTGTAGACCTCGCGGACGACGAGCATCGCCGAGCCCGGACCGAGGGTGAAGCAGTTCGGCTCGCCCGTTCGCCGCGGTCCGAACCGGATCTCGAAACCGCCGTCCTCGGCGATGTCGAACGCCCGGTCGTCGAACGCCGCCAGGCTGTCCGGCGACGCCGCGGGCGTGTAATCGCCGTTGAGCACCTGAAAGCTCAGGTCGGCGGTGGTGCCACGGGAACCGGTCACCACATATTCCGCGTCATCGCGCAGGTAGGCGTGGAAGTACAGCGTGTCCGGATTGTCCAGACCGAGCTTGGTGTAGGGCCCGGTCGATGCCACGAAGAACGGGAAGTCGCGCTCATAGGCCCAGGCCAGCTGCAACGACGCGCGGATGCTGCCCGCCAGGTACTCGTAGCCCTCGAGCAGATCCTGCTCGGTGCGGACGTGCGGGGCGTCGGCGATGATCTTCTCGGCCTCGGCGATGGCGTCGGCCAACGATGCGGTGATCACCAGCATGCCTCCCGTTATGGTACAAATATGTACCGACCTGGTACATTCTTAGCCGCTTGAGAGTAGAACTCGTTCTATAGATTGGTCAACATGCAAGCAGACTCCGCAGCGGAACCCGTGTCACGACGGCCGGCCCGTCGTTCGCCGCCGACCGAGCGCGTGATCGCCCTGCTCGACTTCCTGACCAGCGGGCGCGGCGAACGGTTCGGCCTCTCCGAACTCGCCCGCGAACTGGGGATCAGCAAGCCGACCTGCCTCGGCATCGTGACCGAACTGACCGAGTGCGGCTACCTGGTGCGTGACCCCAAGACGCTCACGTATGGCCTGGGGCCCGCGCTCATCGCCGCGGGCCGCGTCGCCCAGAACGGCTTCGCCATGGCGGGCGTCGCGCAAACGCATCTGGAGCGGCTCAGCGCGACCTACGGCACCACGTGCACCGCCTCGGCCGTCGTGAACGAGCGGATCATGGTGCTGGCCAACACCGGGCCGGATACGACGGCCAAAGTCGGCCAGACGTACCCGTTCGCCCCGCCGGTCGGACTGATGTACGTGCTGTGGGGGCCCGACGCCGCGCTGGATGCCTGGCTCGCGAAGGAACCGACGCTGCCGGTGCGGCTGGACGCCGATTACCTGCGGCAGGTCGTCGACGAGTGCCGCGCCCGCGGCTACCTCGTGGAGCGGCTCACCGTCGCGGGTAGCCGGCTGCATTCGGTCATGGCGGGCGTCGCGGCCTACGACCTGCCCGCGGAAGTGCGGGAACTGGTCGGCGAACTGGTGTCCAGCCTCGGCGAGCGGGTCTACCTCGGCACGGACATCACCCCGCGCAGCAAACATCAGGTCAACCTGATCGCCGCGCCGACCTTCGACGCGGACGGGCGGCAGGACATGGTGCTCACGCTCCACGCCGGTACGGCGATCACCGGCGCGGAAATCGCCCGGCGGGGCGCGGCGCTGCGCGCGGCGGCCAAGGCAGTCACCGCGGCGGCAGGCGCACCGTCGGCTACGTCGTGGCGGGCTCGGCCCAACGGTTCGCGATGAGCTGGAAACTGGGCAGATCGTCGAAGGAAAGCATCAGCTCGTAGGTCCGGACATATCCGACGTGCGAGATGCGCCACTTGCCGTCCTCGCGGCGGTAGCGGTCCTCGTAGTAGGCCGAGCCTTTGATCATGACCCGATGCTCGGGGGCGATCACCGTGTCCTCGAAGCACCAGGTGCCGGTGGCTTCATCGCCGTCGATGTCGATCTCCGGTTGCCCGCAGAAGTGCACGGTGATGATGCCCTGCCCCCAGCGCATTGCGCAGATAGCTCACGCTCTCGTCCCTGCCACGAAACCGCAGCGGTTCGTCGACGGCGTAGGTGCCGTAGTCACCGGTAGCGTCCTCGGTGAACAGCTCGGCGAACTCGTCCCACAGCTTGAGGTCGAGAGTGCGGGCGTAGCGATACTTCAACACGTCAACTGACGTATATTTTCGAGTGCGATAAGGTCCATGCCGACCAGCTTTCCCGATGAGTTTACTCACCACAAGAACTTGTTCTACTTCCCCGATGCATCGAAGGGCACGTTCACCGTGACCGCGACCTATGAGCTCAGTCATCTCCGCGCGCTCGAGGCGGAGGCCGTACACATTTTCCGGGAGGTGGCGGCGACCTTCGAACGCCCGGTGCTGCTGTTCTCCGGCGGCAAGGACTCGGTGGTGATGTTGCACCTCGCGGTGAAGGCGTTCTGGCCGGCACCGCTGCCCTTCGGCGTACTGCACGTCGACACCGGTCACAACTTCGACGAGGTGATCTCGTTCCGGGATCACGCGGTGGCGAACTACGGCGTGCGACTGCTGGTCGCCAGCGTGCAGGATGACATCGACGCCGGACGCGTGGTGGAAGACACCGGGCCGAGGGCCAGCCGCAACCGGCTGCAGACGACCACCCTGCTGCGCGCGATCGGTGAGCACGCGTTCGGTGCGGTCTTCGGCGGCGCCCGCCGGGACGAGGAGAAGGCACGGGCCAAGGAGCGGGTGTTCAGCTTCCGCGACGAGTTCGGCCAGTGGGATCCCCGTAACCAGCGGCCCGAACTGTGGCAGCTCTACAACGGCGCGCACCGCAAGGGCGAGCACATCCGGGTGTTCCCGCTGTCGAACTGGACCGAGCTCGACATCTGGTCCTACATCCTCGACGAGCGGATCGAACTGCCGCCGATCTATTACGCGCACCGCCGCGACGTGGTCCAGCGCGACGGGATGCTACTGGCGCAAACCAGATTCCTGACCCTGCTCGACGGAGACGAACCGTTCGAGGCGACCGTGCGGTTCCGCACCGTCGGCGACGCGACCTGCACCGGCTGCGTCGAATCCACCGCGGCCACCGCCACCGAGGTCGTCGCCGAGGTGGCGGCGACCCGGGTCACCGAGCGAGGTGCCACCCGCGCGGACGACCGGATCTCCCAGGCAGGCATGGAAGACCGGAAGCGAGAGGGGTACTTCTGATGGCTGAATTGCTGCGGATGGCCACGGCGGGCAGCGTCGACGACGGCAAGTCCACCCTGATCGGCAGGCTGCTCTACGACACCAAGACGATCTTGTCGGATCAGCTCGCCGCGGTGGAGCTCACCAGCCGCGAGCGCGGCGAGGATCAGCCGAACCTGGCGCTGCTCACCGACGGCCTGCGCGCCGAGCGCGAGCAGGGCATCACCATCGACGTGGCCTACCGCTACTTCGCGACGCCCAAGCGGAAGTTCATCATCGCGGACACCCCAGGTCACGTGCAGTACACCCGCAACATGGTCACCGGGGCGTCCACCGCCGATCTGGCGCTGATCCTCATCGACGCGCGCAAGGGCGTGCTGGAGCAGTCCCGGCGCCACGCCTTCATCGCGAGCCTGCTCGGCGTCGGGCACCTCGTGGTGTGCGTCAACAAGATGGACCTCGTCGACTACTCCGCCGAGCGGTTCGAGGAGATCCGCGAAGAGTTCGCCGCCTTCGCGATGAAACTCGACGTATCGGACCTGACCTTCGTGCCGGTCTCCGCGCTGCACGGCGACAACGTGGTGCACCGCAGCGCCGAAATGCCTTGGTACGAAGGCACTTCGCTGCTGCATCATCTGGAAGAGGTGTACGTCGCATCGGATCGCAACCTGATCGACGCCCGGTTCCCGGTGCAGTACGTGATCCGCGATCAGGGCTCCGACTTCCGCGGCTACGCGGGCACCGTCGCCGGCGGGATCTTCAAGCCGGGCGACGAGGTGGTCGCGCTGCCCTCCGGCTTCACGTCGACGGTGCGGGCGATCTGGGGACCGGGTGGCGAACCCATCACCGAGGCGTTCCCGCCCCAGGCGGTCACCGTGCAACTGACCGACGACCTCGACGTCGCGCGGGGCGATCTGCTCTGCCGCCCTGGCAACCGGCCGCAGGCGAGCCAATCCGTCGACGCGATGGTGTGCTGGCTGACCGAGCGCTCCCGGCTGACCCCGGGAGCGAAGTACGCGATCCGGCACACGACGCGCAGCGCGAAGGCTTCGGTGGTGGAGCTGGATTACCGTCTCGACGTGAACACGCTGCACCGCGACGAAGCCGCCGAATCCTTGGCGCTCAACGAGATCGGCCGGATCCGGCTGCACACGCAGTCCCCGCTGCAGTTTGACCCGTACCGCCGCAATCGGTTGACCGGCAGCTTCGTGCTCGTCGACGAGGCCACCAACGACACCGTGGCCGCGGGCATGCTTCTCGGCCCCCACCTCGCCACGGCGAAAGTGGTCTGGCAGCACGGGACGCTCGGCCGTGAGGAGCGGGCCACCCAGGGGCTCACCGTGTGGCTCACCGGGCTGTCGGCTTCGGGCAAGTCGAGCGTCGCGGCCGAACTGGAACGCCTCCTGGTGGCCGAGGGGCGGCCGGCGTACCTGCTCGACGGGGACAATCTCCGCCACGGCCTCAACGGCGATCTCGGGTTCAGCGCGGCGGATCGCGCGGAGAACGTCCGGCGGGTCGGTGAAGTCGCCCGGCTCTTCGCCGACGCGGGCATGGTCGCCATCGCGTCATTGATCAGTCCCTACCGAGCCGATCGCGAACAGGTCCGCGCCGCACACCAGGCGGCGGGACTGCCCTTCGTCGAGGTTTACGTGGACACGCCGCTCGAGGTCTGTGAGGCCCGCGACCCGAAGGGCATGTACGCGAAAGCGCGCTCCGGCGAGATCACCGGCTTCACCGGCGTGGACGATCCCTACGAGCCGCCAGTGCACGCCGAACTGGTGTTGCGTGGCGACGAGGGTGACCCGAAGGCCCTCGCCGCCCGGATCCGCGCCCTGCTCGGCCCTCACTGAACGAGCACGTCACAGCACCTTTCGTCGTCGTGAGTGTTGATCAGGGTTAGAACACTGATAGCCACTCACGACACGCATAGGCCGGCTTCATCGCCGAGCACGAGACCACGCGCGACGGTCAACGGCCGGAACGCACGGTCTACGCACTCACCGATTCCGGCAGGGACGAGCTGCTGGCCCGCGACATCACGGTCCAGCACGGTAAGCGCCTGGTGGCGGCCCACGACACCGGCGCGGGGGTGCGTGCGGAGTTCGACGACGGCAGCGAGGCCTTCGGCGATCTGCTGATCGGCTGCGACGGCGTGCACTCCACCGTCCGGCGCCTCATCGACCCCACCGCGCCCGCGCCGAGCTACGCCGGGCTGATCAACACCGGCGGCTACGCGAGCGGCGTATCGGTGGACACCGAGCCGGGCAGCTACGAGATGATCTTCGGTAAGCGGGCGTTCTTCGGCTACCTGAAAGCCGATGACGGGCAGGTGTGGTGGTTCAGCAACGTGCCACGCCGCGACGAGCCCGCACGCGGCGAACTGGCCGCCGTCAGTGGCGAGGAATGGCGGCGCAGGATGCTCGAGCTCTACGCGGAGGACGCCGGGCCCGCGGTGTCCCTGATCGAAGCAACGCCCGAGATCATGCCGATGACGGCCATCCATTCCATCCCCCACCTGCCACGATGGCACAACGATCGGATGATCGTCGTCGGGGACGCCGCACACGCGCCATCGCCCAGCTCCGGTCAGGGCGCATCGCTGTCGATCGAGGACGGCGTGCCAAGTGCCTGCGGGACCTGCCCACCCCGCAAGCGGCGTTCGCCCAGTTCGTTGCCGAACGCCGTCCCCGGGTCGAGCGCATCATCAAGGCCGCCGCCCGCGTCAACAACAACAAGGCGGCCGGCCCGGTCGGCAGGGTGTTCCGCGACGCCATCCTGCCGCTGATCCTGCGGCTCTCGCTCGACAGCAAGGAGCTGGAACGGAACTACGGCTATCACATCGACTGGGACGCTCCAGTTACCGCAACTGCGTAACCGAACGTGGCCGCCCCGCGACAACCTGATGATGGTTCGTCGAGGGAGATCACCATGGCCACCGCCACATTTGCGCAAACCAAAGGAACCGCTGCCCGGTTCAACGTCTCGTACCTGAGCGGCCGAGTGCGCCTCGCCGCGGCGTCGCCGGAGATCGAAGTCCGCTACGTCGGCGGCGAATCCTGGCGCCCGATGAGCGTCGGGGAGTCCGTGCCCGCACCGCTGCCCTTCGAAGGGCTGATGTCGGTCGTCAGCGGCAGCGCGGGTAGCCACACCGCACTCATCCAGCATATCGACGACCACGGCGATGTGCTGGACGAGCTTCGGGTCGAACTGTTCGTCATGCACGTGCGGGTCGACATCGACGCCGATCGCGACGGTGTGATCGGCGACAACGAGGAGGGCAAACGGAACTGGGCATGGGGCGATCTGGGCCGCGGCGCCATCGTGCTGGTCAACAACGACCGGGACACCGCCGAGCTGACGACCGCGCAAGCGGAAAACTCCGAGCTGGTCGAGATCGCGGTACGGCCGACCCAGGCGCCGCTGCCCGAGGGCTGCGAGCTGGTACTGGTCACCACCGACGACGAAGCACGGCGACTCTCGCTGTATCGGGCGAAGCCGGAAGGCACGCTCGAACTGCTCCTCGGCGTCGACCCGCGACAGCCCGGCGAGCGGCCACGGACGGTCTCGCCTTCGCTCGGCAGCTCCGGTGCCCGGTGTTTCATCGAAGCGCACGAGTATCCGGGGCCGTTCTTCGAAGGCCTGTTCAGCCTTGAACTGCAACTGCGGTCCCGCGGCCGCACCATCGGCAGCGACCGAGCGGTGCTGCGAGTCGCACCCTGGATCATGACGCCCAACACGCTGCCGCCCGCCGAGGTCTATGCGTGCGAGACCGGCCCGGACAACCAGCAGTTCCTCACCGGCCTCAAGCAGGCATGCGACGTGGCCAAGGTGCCGCTGCACATCGTCGATCAGGACGTCAACGGCGGCGACCGGTGGATCCAGGACGAGCTCGAGTTCGGGTTCAGCGCGAGCCCGGCACACACCATCACCGTGGTCTGTGACAGCCCGCGCGATCGCGGACTCCGGGACTGGGCCAGTATGCGGCTCGGGCCTGACCTCGGGCATTTCCAGCTCGGCGGCAGCACGCCGAACTCGCTCGACGCCTTCGGCAACCTCGAGTGCAGCCCGCCGGTCACGGTGCGGGGCAGGTACTACCCGTACGGCCGGATCATCTTCGGTGGCAGACCCTACGGCGATTACGGGCACGCGAGCAGGCAGATGATGCCGGAACTGCGGCGGTTCTTCCACGCGCAGAAGATGCAGTCGCCGATCGAGCTCTACACCGACTGGCTGATCGTCGGGCACGTCGACGAGATCGTGAACTTCGTCCCCGCCGACAACGAGCTGGGCTTCAAGATCCTGCTCGCCTCACCCCGCAAGGCGGAAGGCATCCTCGACCGGCTGCTGGCCGCGGGGCACGGCGACGCGGTGCTGTTCCGCGGCCTGCGGCGTGGCCATGCGGGCGGCCCGAGCGCGGAGACCACCGTGGCCCGGCTGCGCGGCGACGACGCCTTCTGGCAGGCGAACGCGGGTTGTCAGGACATCCTGGACCTCAACCGCGAGATCCTGATCATGGAGCTGGCGGTGCCCGAGGCCGACATCATCGAGGTCCCGACGCTGTTCTGGCCGCCGGAGCCCGACGGCCGCACCGCGGCGTACTTCCCCGCCATGGTCAACCATCTCGTGCTGGGCGACGTCAGCGTCGTTCCGCACCCGCACGGCCCGCAAGTCGACGGCGTCGATGCCTTCGCGGCGGCGCTCGTCGACGCGATGCCGGAGCGGAAGGTGCACTTCATCGACGACTGGTACGCCTATCACGAACTGCTCGGCAACGTGCACTGCGGCACGAACGTGCGCCGCGTGCCGCCCGAGGACGTGCACTGGTGGGAGCACCGGCCGGAAGGCGGCTACGACACCTGAGCCAGCCACCAGCCTCCGCTCGTGCGTGAAAGTCATTGCCCCCGCACGCCTCATCACTCACGACCCATCGTGGTGGTGTCGTGAGTGATTAAGTAGGCCAGAGCAATGACTTTCACACACGAGGCGAGCGCTGTCAGGCCACCCGGAGCTCGACGTCGATGTTGCCGCGGGTGGCGTTGGAGTACGGGCACACCTGGTGCGCGGAGTCGACCAGGCTGGCCGCGACCTGCTGCTCGACACCGGGCAGGTCGACGACGAGCTCGACGGAGAGCCCGAACCCCTTGCCGGCGGCCGCGAGGTCGACTTCCGCGGTCACCGAAGAGTCGGCGATCTTGACCTTCTCCCTGCGCGCCACCAACTGCAGCGCACTGTGGAAGCAAGCCGCATAGCCCGCGGCGAAGAGTTGCTCCGGGTTGGTGCCCGCACCGCCGGCGCCGCCGAGCTCCTTGGGGATGCTGAGCTCGCTCACCAGTGCTTCGTCCGAGGACCGGACATGTCCGCCTCGACCGGCTCCTGTGGCCGTCGCGCTCGCCGTGTACAGGGCCTTCGCCATGATCTTCTCCTTCTACAGCACGTCGGCTGTCAGTTGGGTTTCACCGACCGTCTCGGTCAGCGTGGTCAGAATTCGCCGAAGCTCAGTGAGTCCGGCGGCGTCCAGTCCGGTCGCGCACGCGATCGTTCGCGGCACCCCCGCCGCTCGCGTCCGGAGCGCGGCACCCTTCTCCGTGACGTCGACCTCGACGGAGCGTTCATCGGTCGCCCGCCGCCTGCGGAGGACCATCCCCGCCGATTCGAGCCGCTTGAGCAGCGGGGACAGGGTGCCGGAGTCGAGCTCGAGTGCCTCGCCGAGATCCTTGACCGTCGTCGGGCCGTGTTCCCACAGCACCAGCATCACCAGGTATTGGGGATAGGTCAGGCCCAGCGCGTCGAGCAGCGGCCGATAGAGCTGCGTCACCGCTCTGGACGCGGAATACAACGCGAAGCACACCTGGCGGTCCAGCTGCAATTCGTCGGTTCGAGTCATCGTCGGCCACCTCTCACTACGAATTAGTAGTAGGCCACGATTGAGTTGTGCACAACTAAATGTGGCGCAGCTCATCGAGCGCGGCGACCTTCGAGCCAAGAACGCGGGCAGGTGTGCTGGCCGCCCGTGGCGTCGTGAGTGAAACATCGTGCCCCGGCACGCTTGATCACTCACGACGGTTCAGCCGGAGTCGTGAGTGATCAAGCGTGCGGGAGCAAGGATTTTCACGCACGACGAGGATGGCGGCTGTCAGGGCTGGATCGTGACCTCGGAGACGTCGCGCCGGGGTGTGGTACCCGCCGCCATGCCATAACCGGCCCGCAGCAGGGTGTGCACCTCGCCTTCGGCACGAAAGGCCTCGCCCAGCTCCGCACGCGTCGCGGGCACTTCGAACGGCTGCGACAGGAACGAGGTGCTCAAGCCCGAGGCGCAGGCGGTCAGCAGGGCGCGCTGCATCCCCGCACCGGCGATCAAGTCGTAGCGAGGCCCTGCGGCAGGCGTGAGCACCGCGATCAGTAATGGCTGCTGTTCGAACAGCCGGGGCGGTAGCGGATTCCTGCGATACATACTGCGCATCGTCACCAGCTGGCCTGCCAGCGGTGGCGGTCCCATCGCGTCGATGGGGACGCCGTCAGTACGGGTGATCGGCCCACCGAGCCAGCGCTTCATCTCATGCTGATACGCGCCGTCACCGTCTTGCACCCGCTCCGCCCTGCCGATCAGCTCGACCAGCAGGTCGTACCGCGCGGACGCGTCGATGAACACCAGCCGGGCACCTTCCGCCCGTGCTGCCGAGGCAAGCGCGGTACGCGCGGGCGTCGGCACCGGTTTGTCCAGGAACGGATGCCGATTGGTGTGCCGCTTCGCGATGGCGGACGCGAGCTGGCGCTCGGTCACCGTCGCGCTGCGGTCGCCCGCCACGCGCACCACGGCGAGCAGGTCGGGATTCGCGCGATCGGGTAGCAGGTCGACCAGGCCCACCCGGTCCTGCGCCCGGAGTTCGACCCGGAGGTTGCACAGCGCGGCCCCGCAGGACAACCGCGCCTCGCGGGCATCGGGATCGGCCACGGCCAGCACCCGGTCGCGGTCGAGCCGCATGCCGATCACCTGGCCCTGGACCTCGAATCGCCATGGCTGAGTGTTGAACGGCGACGGCGCGCGGACCGCGGCCGCCAACGCCTTCGCTATCACCACGGGCGTTGAGGCACTCACGAGAGGCTCCTGACAGTCTTCATGTCTCAATCGTGGTCGAGATCGGTCAGGAGGGTAACGGGCAATGGTCACCTGTGTCCGGGACTTCTGCCGTCACCAGGCGCTCGCGGCGAGCACGGATCCGGCTAATCCGTGCCTGCCACCAGGTGTTCCAGGGCGAGGCCGTCGTGCTGCCGCAGCACCGTGCCGAGCGCGACCTCGTCGGTGAACAGCGCGAGGTCAGCGCCGTCGGTGCGGGTCAGCACCTCGCCCCTGCGGCTCGCCTCGATCACATTGCGCTGCGCCGGGTCCCGCAGCCGGCGCACCGTACGGTACGGCAAGTTTTGCAGGTCGACGGCCACGCCGAACTCGCCATCGAGCCGATGGGACGCCACTTCGAACTGCATGGGCCCGACCGCGGCGAAGACCGGCGTCCCGTCGCCACGGCGATCCGAGCGCAGCACCTGAATCACGCCCTCCGACTCGAGCTGGTCGACCCCCTTACGGAACTGCTTGGCCCGGCCGAGGTCCTTCGGCCGCGCGACGGCGAAGTGCGCTGGCGCGAAGCTCGGCAGGCCGGGGAACTTCACCGGCGGTTTGCCTTCGTAGAGCGTGTCCCCCACCCGCAGCGCGGTCGCGTTGACCAGCCCGATCACGTCGCCGGGGTAGGCGATGTCCACAGTGGAACGCTGCTGGCCGAACACCTGCTGCACGTACTTCGTCGCGAACGGCCTGCCGGTGGTCGCATTGGTCACCGTCATGCCCCGGTCGAACCGGCCGGAGCACACCCGGGCGAAAGCGACCTGATCGCGGTGCGCCCGGTCCATCCCGGTCTGCACCTTGAACACGAAGGCGGAGAACGGCGCCTCGATGGGCCGCTCGCGCTCCTGCACATCGACGCGGGGCACCGGACCCGGCGCGAGTTCGACCAGCAGGTCGAGCAGGTGCTTCACGCCGAAGTTCAGCATCGCGGCGCCGAACACGACCGGGGTGGCCGAGGCATCCAGGAACTGGTCGAGCTTGAACTCACCGCCGTCGGAGACCTGTAACTCCGACTCTTCCAGAGCCCGCTGCCAGTCTTCGCCCGCTGCTTCGGCCGCCGTCGCCGCATCGAGGAACTCCTCCGGCGCGGCGGTCGCGCCCCCAGCGGTCCGCTGGTACCGCACCATCTGATCGGTGCGCAGGTCCAACACGCCCTTGAAGTCGCCCGCGATGCCTACCGGCCAGGTCAGCGGCATTGGCCGCAGGTTGATCCGCTCCGACAGCTCCTCACACAACTCGAGCGGGCTCAGGCCGGGGCGGTCCCACTTGTTGATGAAGGTGATCACCGGGATCCCCCGGTACCGGCACACATCGAAGAGCTTGAGCGTCTGCGGCTCCAGGCCCTTGGCCGCGTCCAGCAGCATCACGGCGGAGTCGACGGCGGAGAGCACCCGGTAGGTGTCTTCCGAGAAGTCCGCGTGGCCCGGCGTGTCCAGCAGGTTGATCACCGTGTCACCGAAGGAGAACTGCAGGGCCGCCGAAGTGATGGAGATGCCCCTCGCGCGCTCCATCTCGAGCCAGTCCGAGGTGACCCCGCGCCGCTCGCCCTTGCCATGCACCGCGCCCGCCGACGAAAGCACCTTCGCATGCAGCGCGAGCGCTTCGGTCAGGGTCGACTTTCCCGCGTCGGGATGACTGATCACGGCGAAGGTGCGGCGGCGGCGCGACTCGTCAAGGATGTCGGTTGTCACGTGCGGTGGTGCTCCGTCCTGAATTTGGCGTGCGACATGGGTGCGACGGCCGGTTTCGGCCCGACTGGCCGGTCCCGGCCGAGCGAGCCGGGCGGCCAAAGCGCGCCCGTGGCAGGGCGGTCATGCCGGTGCGTTAGCGTGACATCGATGTCTGGTGCACGTTCGGATACTAGGGGTGGCGCCAGGCCCGCTGACGGAGTGGGGAGCCCGAACACCGAGGAATCCGCTACGGCGACCCCCGCGTCCGGCCTGGGACGATTGCGCGCGCTGCAGCCTCGCCACTGGCGACTGGCCGCCGCGATCCTCGGCCTGCTCAGCGCAGCCTGCGCCATGGCCATCCCCTTCCTACCGGTCGTCCAGGACACCGCGCGCATCGAATGGCCGAACGCCGATGACACCCGCTCGGTCAACACTCCGCTGACCGGGTACTGGGCGGAGTCGATCGACATCACCCTCCCGTGCGAGACGGTCCAGTCCGTCGACGAGGGCTTCATGACGCGGGCGCTACTGGCCTCCACCGTGCCACACTGGCGCATCGAATCCGGCGCTGGCATGTACCTGCAGGTCGAGGGCGGGATGTTCACCGCCGTCAACCGCGGGCAGCAGATCGTCGCGCAGCAGTTGCCGGCGTCGGGCTGCGACATCCAGGTCACCTCGACCGCGGAGCGCACCAGGATCACCGTCGCCGGCCAACCGGTGTTCGACCGCCGCGGCGAGGACGTCCGGCCCAGGGTCCTCGGCGTCTACTCCGACATCAGCTCCGGCGATCACCCGATCGACGGCATGCAGGTGTCGATCAAGCCGGATACCCGGTATCAGTCCTCGCCGACACTGTACAAAACGCTCGCCACGATCATCGGGTCGCTCGCGCTCATCGGCTGCCTCATCGCGCTCAACCGGCTCGACGCCGGGGTCGCGAGACGGGCACCACGCTGGGCGCCGATCGGCTGGTGGAAGCTCACCGGCCGCGACATCACCGTGATCGGCGCGCTGGGGCTGTGGGTGATCATCGGCCCGGTGACCTCGGACGACGGTTACATCCTGTCGATGGCGCGGGTGGCAGACGACGCGGGTTACCTGACGAACTATCACCGCTGGTTCGGCGTGGCCGAAGCACCCTTCGGCTGGTTCTATCACCTGACCGAGCTCATGACGTCGGTGTCGACGGCGCCGCCGTGGATCCGGCTGCCGTCCTTCGTGCTTGCCGTCGCCGCCTGGCTGCTGATCAGCCGGGAGATCATACCCCGCCTCGGTACCCAGGTCCGCAACTCCCGGGCGGCGGGCTGGGCGGCCGCCGCGGTGTTCCTGGTGTGGTGGATGCCGTTCAACAACGGCGTCCGGCCGGAACCGGTGGCCGCCGTCGGAGCCCTGCTCGCCATCGCGGCGGTCGAGCGCACCCTGGTGACCCGCAGGCTGCTGCCACTGTGCGTCGGCGTGCTCGCGGCGGCCTTCACTCTCGCCGCCACCCCGACGGGGCTCATCGCGGTCGCGCCGTTCCTGGTCGCCGCGCGGCCGCTGTTCCTGCTGCTCCGGCAGCGGGCAAGGACGGGCTGGCCCACCGTGCTGCTACCGATCGGCGCGGCGGGCCTTTCGGTGCTGATGGTGGTCTTCGCCGACCAGACCTTCGCGACCGTCGCCGAGGCGACCCGGCTGCGCACACAGGTCGGCCCGAGCCTCGCCTGGTTCCAGGAGTTCGCCCGCTATGACCTGCTCTTCGGCGGTGGCGGTGACAGCGGCGACGACTCGCTGACCCGCCGGTTCCCGGTGCTGCTGATCATCCTGTGCACCGCGACCTGTCTCGCCGTCATGTTGCGCCGGGGCCGGATCCCCGGCGCGGCGCTTGGCCCGAGCAGGCGGCTGATCGGGACGGTCGTGCTGTTCTTCGTGCTACTGGCGCTGACGCCGACCAAGTGGACCCATCACTTCGGCGCGTTCGCCGCGGTCGGCGCCGCGATGGCCGCGCTCACCGCGCTGGCCACCAGTTCGTCGGTGCTGCGTTCCTCGCGTAACCGCAATGCCTTCCTCGCCGGCCTGCTGATCGTGGCCGCGCTGGCTACGACCGGCCCGAACTCCTATTGGTTCGTCTCCAAACTCGGCGTCCCGTGGGCCAACGACGCACCCGGAGCCGGCAGCGTGAAGCTGGCCACCCTGCTGCTGATCGCGGCGATCATCGTGGCGATCGCCGCATGGGTGCAGAACGTTCGCGCCCAGCGGCCTGGCCGCGCGCCTGCCCCGCCGGAGCGCCGCTCGCGCACCCTCGCGATGAGCTCGGCGTCGCTGACCATCGTCTGCGGCCTGGTCGCGCTCTCGGAGTTCGCGACCGTCGCCACGGCCGTCTACAACCAGCGCGGCAGCTACAGCCTCGCCGCGGGGAACATCAAGCACGTCTTCGGCTCGACCTGCAACATGTCCGATCACGTTCTGGTCGAACAGGATCCGGTGTCGAACGTGCTGCCGAGGCAGCCGCAGGCGAAGCAGGTGACCGTGCCGCTCCCGGAGCCGAAGGACGCCGACAAGGACGATCCGCTCGGCCCGGAAGACGGCGACATCAGCATGACCAGCAAGGGCTTCCACAACCGCTCGGTCGGCGGCGACGACCCGCTCGGCGCACCGCCGCAAGGATTCACCGCGGATTCGGTCCCGATGTGGAGCAGCTACAAGGACCCGGATGACGCCACCGGCACGCTGCGGACCCAGTGGTTCGAATTCAGCCCCGAGCAGCGCGCCAGCCAGCTCGTGATCTCGGTCGCGGGCGGCCAGGGCGCGGGGCTTTCGGTGGCCGCCGAGTACGGCAAGGAGACCGACGAAGGCTTCGAGCGCGTGCACCGCAAGCCGATGCCGGTGCCGTTCACGGACTCGACCCAGTGGGAGGACTCCCGGATCCCGCAGCGCTCCGTACCGTCCGATGTCACCGCCGTCCGGCTGGTCGTGCAGGACAAGGACCTGACCGACGAGGGCTGGATCGCGGTCACCGCGCCCAGGGTGCCTTCGCTGACCACGCTCACCGAACGCGTCGGCGAGCAACCGGTCTACATGGACTGGCCCGCGTCGTTCGTCTACCCCTGCGTGCAATTGCCGAAGGTGCGCGACGGTATCAGCGAGATGCCCGCGTACCGCATCACCGCGGTCGGCCTCGCGAACGAAGCCGGCTGGGCGGAAAGCAACGCCGGCGGCCCGCTCGGCTGGATGGAGCAGGTCGCGGAGCAGTCGGAGGTGCCGAGCTTTGTGGCCGGTGATCCGAAGCAACTGTGGGGCCAGCTCTTCCAAATCGACCCGTACGAGCCGGGCGGTGTGCCCAAGATCATCAGGAGTAGCGACGTGCGGCCCGGCTGGTGGTCGCCGGGGCCCGGCCCGATGCAGCCCGACGGCAGGACCCCGACGCGCTAGGCCAAACGAAAGCTGAAAGACGCCCTCAGTCCGTTGAACGGACAGAGGGCGTCTTTCACTCCGCCCAGCGGACTGACAGCGTCTTTCAGCGCGGGGGCACCTAGGCGATCGCGGCGTTGCGCTCGATGGCGCGCACGATCTGCTCGGCGACCCTCTCCGGCTGGTAGTCGCGGCGCCGGTACGCGGAACTCAGCGCACGTTGCCTGGTCTTCTCCTCGCCCGCGTCGCCCGCGTCAAGCTCACCGGAGGGCGCGGTGAAGCTGGCGTACGCGACGGCTGGGCAGATCGCGGTGACCCCGATACCGTCGGCAGCCAACTCGGCGCGCAGGCACTCGGAGAGCATCAGCACCGCGGACTTCGTCGTCGCGTAGGCGGGCATCCGTTTCGAAGGTCGATACGCGGCGGCCGAGGCGATGTTGACGATATGGCCACCTTCACCGCGCTCCCGCATCTGCTGGGCGAAGAACCGGCATCCGTAGATGACTCCCCACAGGTTGACGTCGATGATGCGTTCCCAGTCGGCCGGCGTGGTCTCGCGGAAGGATCGCACCAACCCGATGCCCGCGTTGTTGACGACGATGTCCGGCGCGCCGTGCGTGCCGCGAACCTGCTCGGCAAAGCGGGTCATGGCGTCGGTATCGGCGACATCGACGACCGACACCGTGGCCTGGGCGCCGAGCCGCTTCGCGAGCTCGGCGGTGCGTCGCAGCGAGACCTCGTCGACGTCGGTCAGCGCGAGCTCGGCACCCATTTCGGCGAAGGCGAGCGCGGTGGCCCTACCGATCCCGTTACCGGCGCCGGTGATCACCACGAGCTGCTCGGCGAAGCGGGCATGTTTGCCGGTCCTCACCCTGGCACGTCGCAACGAGCGGGGTTCGTCGCCGCCCTCAACATGCTCGATCAGCTCGGCGGCGCAGCGAGCGATGACGTGCGGCTTCTGGCGGGGTAGCCAATGCCCGCCGGGAATCTCGCGCACGCGGAGGTCGGAGGCCCAGCGCGCGATCGAGGTCTGGAGGGCGGTGCCGACGAAGGCGTCTTCGGTGGGCGCGAGCACCTGCACCGGGATGTCGGTGCGCCGGGACTCCGGCCGCAGCAGCCGGGGCAGCATATTCGCGCGGTAGAGCCCGAGGCCGTGCACCGCGTCCGGCACCGCGGGTTCCGCCGCCGTGCTGTCAAGACGCCGCATCGCTCGGGCTCCGACGCCGGTACGCCACGCGAGCTCCGGCAGGCCGGGCAGCTGGAACCACGCGATGTAGAGCGAGTGTGCGAGCTGACGCGCGAGCTCGCGCAACGCGCGCGGCCACGGCCGAAGCCGGGAGCGCAACCAGAAACCCGCGTGGTCGAGGCACGGGCCGGAGATCGAGGTGAACGAGGCGATCCGGCCCCGCAGCCGCTCCCCGGTGACGGCGTGCCAGGACTGAATCGCGCCCCAGTCGTGGGCGAGCAGGTGCACCGGCCGATCGGGGCTCACCTCGCCGACAACCGCGGCGAGGTCGGCCTCGAGCAGGTCGAGGTGATAGGGGTGATGCCCGCGCGGCTTGTCGGACTCGCCCGCGCCTCGCACATCGTAGGAGATCACGCGATAGCGATCGCCCAGCGCGTCGGCGACCGGATCCCACAGCGATCGGTTATCCGGATAGCCGTGCACGCATACCACCGTCGGGCCGTCGGGAGTGCCCGCTTCGGCCACCGCAAGCGATATACCGTCCTCGGACTTCACGCGCAGCACCACGCCTGCTACCTCCTCATCCACGGACATCGGCGGCCGCGACCAGCGTACACGTTACCAGGAGTAACAGTTACCAACAGTCTAGGAAGGCGAGTGGGCATACCGCCAAAATTACGTTCGGTGTGCGCAAGCTCGCAGAAACGGACCACGAAGGCAGTCGTTCCGACCCCGCGCGCGTAGGCTCAGTATGCGGCGCGGTCTCACCGGCATCGAACACATTGAAGAGCACAAGGTGGTTGCCCCATGCAGTTGATGCCCATCACCGATTCGATGTTCCTGCTCATGGAGTCGCGTGAGCATCCCATGCACGTGGGCGGGCTTCAGCTGTTCAAGAAGCCGCCGGGCGCGGGTGAGGACTACGTCGAGACGATCTACCGCGACCTGCTCGAGAAGTCGGACGTGCGCAGGCTCTTCCGCAAGCGCCCGATGAACCCGGTCAACAGCCTCGGCCAAGCGCTGTGGACCGAGGACACCGAGCTTGACCTCGCCTATCACGTGCGGCGCTCCGCGATTCCCAGCCCCGGCCGCGTCAGGGAGTTGCTCGAGCTGACGTCGCGGTGGCACGGCACGCTGCTCGACCGGCACCGTCCATTGTGGGAGACGCACTTCGTCGAAGGCCTTTCCGAAGACCGGTTCGCGATCTATACCAAGGTCCACCACGCGCTACTGGACGGCGTCTCCGCGCTGAGGCAGATGCAGAGCTCGCTGTCCGATGACCCGGACGCACAGGATTGCCCCGCGCCATGGGAGCTCAGGGTCCGGCGGCAGAAGTCCGAACGCGGCTCGCCGTTGTCGCTCTTGCAGCAGGCGCAGCGCACTATCGGCGACCTCGCAGGTTTCGCGCCCGCCGCGGTGAAGGCCCTCAACGAGGCGATGCGCGAGGGCTCCGTGCCGCTGCCCATGCAGGCACCACGCACGATGTTCAATGTCTCGATCGGCGGCGCGCGGCGCTTCGCCGCGCAATCCTGGCCGATCGAACGCTTCCGGCGCATCGGCAGGGCTACCGGCCGCACCGTCAACGACGTCGTGCTCGCCACCTGCTCCGGCGCACTGCGCGATTACCTCATCGAGCACCGGGCGCTGCCCGACGCGCCGCTGACGGCGATGGTTCCGGTGTCGCTACGCGGCAGGGACACCGGTGGCGAAGACGGCGGCAACGCGGTCGGCGCGATCCTGTGTAACCTGGCCACCGACGAAGCCGATCCCGCCAAGCGGCTCGGCAGGGTCAGCCAGTCGATGCGGGACGGCAAGGCGCTCTATGCGGGCTTGAGCCCGATCCAGATCATGCTGCTGTCCGCGCTGAACGTCGCCCCGCTGGGCTTCGCACCGATTCCCGGCGTCGCCGATCACACCCGGCCCGCGTTCAACCTGGTGATCTCCAACGTGCCGGGGCCACGCCGCCGGATGTACTTCAACGGCGCGAAGCTGGAAGGCATCTACCCGGCGTCGATCTGCCTGGACGGCCAGGCACTGAACATCACGCTGACCAGCAACCACGACAAGCTCGACTTCGGCATCGTCGGTTCGCGCGACTGCGTCCCACATCTGCAGCGGCTGCTGACGCACCTCGACACCGCGCTCGCCGAACTCGAAGCCGCCGCCGACGCGCGTTGAAAGACGCCTTCAGTCCGTTCAACGGAGCGAAAGGCGCTTTCAGTCCATCCAGTGGACTGAAAGCGCCTTTCAGCGCATCGTGTGACGTGAGCCACCCCGGTTCGGCATACCGTCGGTATCCGGTTACCGTGAATCCGGTTAATGGCGTTCAGCAACGGTGCTGGAGGTACGGGTATGCGGCTCTTGATCACGCGCAGGGAGCGGGCTCGGCGGACACGGTTGAGTTACCGATCGCGGGCGCTCTACGCCGCGTTGTGGGCGGCGGGCCACTCGGTCTTCCGGCTGCCACGGCTGTCGCCGCAGAGCATCACCGCCCTGCAGCGGATCGACACCCTCGTCGCGCGGGCTCCGGTGCCCCGCAACACCTCCGTCACCCCGGTCGGCTTCGACGGCTTCGAGGCCGAATGGGTCTGCTCGCGCCGGGCGAGCGACGAAGGCACGGTGCTGTACTTCCACGGCGGCGGGTTCTTCTTCTGCGGCCTGAACACCCATCGCTACGGCGTGGCGGCCATCTCCGCACGCAGCGGGCTGCCCGCGCTGTCGGTCGCCTACCGGCAGTTGCCGGAGACGCCGATCCCGGGCTCGGTCGCCGATTGCCTCACCGCCTACGAGTATCTGCTCACCGAAGGCGTCCCCGCGGGCAAGATCGTGTTCGCAGGCGACTCCGCGGGTGGCTACCTCGCCTTCGCGACCGCCCTGCGCGCCCGTGATCTCGGCCTGCCGCTGCCTGCCGGGATCGTGGCCGCGTCGCCGCTGCTGGACATCGACTCGACCGCGCGCATGCGGCACGCCAACTGGCGGCGCGAGACGTACATCCCGGTGAACCGGCTGCGCGATCTCAGCGACCTCTGGCTCGGCGAGCCCGGCCGGGGCGAGCCGCCGATCTCACCGGTCAACGAGGACCTCACCGGTATGCCGCCGTCGCTGATCATGGCGGCGGAGTCGGAGATCCTGCTCTGCGACTCCGAGATCATGGCGGAGCGGCTGTGGCAGGCGGGCGCGGAGTGCAAGCTGCAGATCTGGCGCGGCCAGGTCCACGCGTTCCCGGTGCTGGGGACGTTCTGCCCGGAGACCAAGGCCGCGCTCAACGAGATCGGCCGCTTCATCCGCGAGGCAACGACAAAAGACCCCGCGCGCTGCAAGACGCTTTCAGTTCGTCCAGCGGACTGAAGGTCTTTCAGCGCGGTTCGCCGGCGGGGTGGTCGGTGTGCCAGGGCTGAATCTCCTGCAGGTAACGCGCGACGGCCAGTACGAGGTCGTCGGAGTGCCGGGGCCCTACGATCTGCAGCCCGGCGGGAAGCCCGTCGGAGGTGAAGCCGATCGGCACGCTGATCGCGGGCTGCTGCGTGAGGTTGAACGGGTAGCTGAACCGCGTCCATTCCCACCACTTCCGGTAGTCGCTGCCCGGCGGCACGTCGTGATCGGCCTCGAACGGCCGGATCGGCATCATCGGCGTGATCAGCAGGTCGTACCGGGTGTGGAACTCGCCCATGATGATGCCGAGGTTCCTGCGCTCCTGGTCGGCGGCGAGCCAGTCCATCGCCGAGTACGTCACGCCCTGCTCCCACGCAGTACGCAAGCCGCGGTCGATCTTCTCCTCGGAGCCCGCCGGGAACGTGTTGAGCCACTTGGCCGCGCCGGTGTACCAGAGCAGTTCGAACGTGTCGGCAGGGTCGGCGAAGCCGGGATCGGCTTCCTCGACGTTGAGCCCCGCCTCCTGCAGCGCATGCACCGAGCGCAGCGCCAGATCGGCGATCTCGCCGTCGACTTCGACGTAGCCCAGCGTCGGCGAATAGGCCACGTTCAAGCCGCGCACGTCTCGCCGGACCACCTCCCGGTAGCTCGACGTCAGGGGCGCCAGTGCCGTGGGGTCGCGGTGGTCGCGCATGGCGAGCACGTCCATGAACAGCGCGATGTCGTCCACCGAACGGGCCATCGGGCCCGCGTGCGCCAGCGCGCCGAACGGGCTTGCCGGGTACAGCGGAATCCTGCCGTAGGTCGGCTTGAACCCGACGACACCACAGAACGACCCCGGAATGCGCACTGAGCCGCCCGCGTCGGTGCCGACCGAGAGCTCGCCCATGCCCGCCGCGACCGCCGCCGCGCTGCCGCCGCTCGAACCGCCCGCGGTCTTGCTCAAATCCCACGGGTTGCGGGTGACACCGGAGAGCGGGCTGTCGGTCGTCGCCTTCCACCCCAGCTCGGGCGTGGTGTTCTTGCCCAGCACCACGATCCCGGCCTCGCGCATCCGCGCCATCACCGGACTGTCGACGTCCCACGGCTGGTCCGGATCGACGCAGCGCGAGCCACGCAGCGTCGGCCACCCCTCGGTCAGGAACATGTCCTTGATCGAGGCGGGCACACCGTCGAGCCAGCCGATCGGGTTCGACTGCCGCCACCGCTCCTCGGATGCCTTCGCCTGCTCCAGCGCCCGCTCCCGGTCGACCAAGCAGTACGCGTTGACCTCGCCGTCACGACGATCGATGCTCTCCAGCGCCGCCGTGGTCGCCTCGACGGGCGAAACCTCGCCGTGTGAATAGGCGGTGACGAGCTCACTCGCCGTCAGCAGCGATCCGGTGCCGGCCGTCATGCGGTCCTCCTCGAACCCGTTGGGACGTATCCCAGTTGCTTGTCGACGACGTTGGCCAGGTCTTCCCCGGAGCGATACCGGTCGAAGTTGTCGGTGAAGACCTCGACCAGCGCATCCTTCCAGCCGATGAAGTCGCCGGACATGTGGGGCGTGATCAGCACGTTCGGCATCCGCCACAGTGGACTCTCCGCGGGCAGCGGTTCGGTCTCGAACACGTCGAGCGCCGCACCCGCCAGCTCGCCGGAGTCCAGGGCGGTCACCAGATCGCCGGTGACCATCAGCTCCCCGCGGCCGACGTTGACGAACCGCGCCGACGGCTTCATCGCGCCGAACACGCTGCCGTCGAACATGCCCTTGGTCTGTTCGGTCAGCGGCGCGACGGCGATGACGTAGTCCGCCCAGCCGACGTGGCGGGTCAGCTCGCTCGACGCGTGCACGGTGCCGAAGTCGGCGTCGCCCTCGCGAGCTCGCCTGCCCGCTGCCGCGACGTTCATACCCGCCGCACGCAACAACCGGGCGATGGCGCGGCCGATGGGGCCGGTCCCGACGATGAGCGCGTTCGTGCCGCCGACGCGCTCGGTCTCCCGGTGCTGCCATCGCACAGCGTGCTTGAGTTCGACCGATCGGGCGAAGTCTTTGGCGAAGGCCAGGACCACGCCCAGCACGTACTCGGCGATGGAGCTGTCGAACACGCCGCGCGAGTTGGTCAGTACGACGTCGCTCTCCCGCATGCCGGTGAACATCACCGGGTCGACGCCCGCGCTGGCGATGTGCAGCCAGCGCAGCCGATCCGCCGCATGCCAGGCGTCACCGACCGCGTTGGAGAGGAAATCCCATACGAACAGCACATCCGCACCACTGAGGGCCTCCGGTAAGCCGGCGGCATCGGCGTAGCGCACCTCGGCGACGCGCTCGACGTCAGCCATGCCGCGGGGCCGGTCATCCCCGCATAACACCGCCACGACAGGGGAATCCACGAGACGATCACCGGCGCCCATCACGTTGACACGGTAGAAGTTGATCGTATGATTGTCAACAATCCGAGGGTAGCCCCGGGGCAGTTATCAAAACAGCCTGCATGAGACGTGAGTGGGGTGAGCCGTTGGACCTGTCAGCCCTGGACCTTTCTTTCACCGAGGGGCCGCTGGCGCAGCGAGGAATTGGCGTGATCGCACCGTTCGATCTCGCCCTGGAACGGGAGCTGTGGCGGTGGGTGCCGATGGAGGTCTCCCTTCACCTCGCACGCACGCCCTACGAGCCGGTGCCGGTCAGTCTCGACATGGCCCACCTGGTCAGCAACAGCCAGCACGTGGCCGCGGCGACGCGCAATGTGCTCCAGGTCGAGCCCGAGGTCGTCGCCTACCTGTGTAGTTCGGGCAGCTTCATCAACGGCGTCGACGGTGAACACGAGCTCCGCAAGGTCATCTGCGACGCGGGCGCCCCCGACTCGGTCACCACATCGGGCGCGCTCGCCGAAGTGCTGCAGCAACTGGAACTGCGCCGCATCGCCGTGCTCACCCCCTACGTCGAAGACCTCACCACCAAGCTGCACGACTTCCTCGACGAACTCGGCGTCGAGACGGTCTCCAGCGATCATCTCGGCCTCGGCGGCGGCATCTGGCGGGTCAGCTACCGGACCATCGCCGAGCACATCCTTGCCGCCGACCACCCCGACGCGGAAGCCATCTTCGTCAGCTGCACCAACCTGCCGACCTTCGACCTGATCGACCCCCTCGAGCAACTGCTCGGCAAGCCGGTGCTCACCGCCAACCAGCTGACGATGTGGGCCTGCATGGTCCGGATGAACCTGCCGGTGGTCGGTCCCGGCAACTGGCATACCGAAGTGACTTGACCCGAAAGGGGTACGATCTAGCCGGATTGTCAACAATCCTCATCGTGACTCGGCGCGACTGAGGGCGTTCACGATTCACCCGCAACCGGAAACGGACACACCATGACGACGATCGGATTCATCTACCCCGACCACGCGGCCGAGGACGATTACCCGCGCGCCGCGCAGCTCCTCGGCGACTCGGCGCGGCTCTCCGTCGAGCACATCTACGGCACCGATCTGCACGCCGTGGCCGAGTTGCTCGACCTGGGCAGCGAGCAGCGGCTCGCCGAAGGCGCGTCCCGCCTCGCCCAGCACTCCCCCGACGCCGTCGTCTGGGCCTGCACCAGCGGCAGCTTCGTCTTCGGCCACCAAGGGGCCGCCCAACAGATCGCCAAGCTCGCGACGGCGAGCGGCAAGCCCGCGTCGAGCACGTCGTTCGCCTTCGCCCGGGCCATTCACGCGCTCGGACTCCACCGGGTCGCCATCGTCGCCAGCTACCCCGACGACGTCGCGACGCTGTTCAAGGAGTTCCTCGCCGCCGAAGGGATCGAGGTGGTATCGCTGTCCAGCGCGGGCATCGACACCGCTGCCGAGGTAGGGCGGCTGCCCCCCGAGCAGGTCATCGAGCTCGCGGTGGCCAACGACCACCCCGACGCCGAGGTGTTGCTGATTCCGGACACCGCCATGCGCACCATCGAGCTCGTCGACACCATCGAGCGCCGGCTCGGCAAGCCCGTACTGACCGCGAACCAGGTCACCATCTGGGAAGGCCTGCGGATCGCCGGGCAGCCGACGCGAGCCGACAACCTGGGTGCGCTGTTCCGGACGGGAGCCGCCGATCGTCCAGGGGGGCGGGCCCTCGGAGAGGGGGGTGGGAATGGCACTGTCTGACATCGAGCCGGTCAACCGGGAGTCGACCGCCGCCATCATCGCGCGGCAACTGCGTGACGCGATCATGACCGGCGCACTGCAGCCGGGAACCCAGCTGGGCGAGGCCGAGCTGGCCGCGCGTTTCCAGGTCTCCCGCGGACCCCTGCGGGAGGCCATGCAGCGGCTGGTCTCCGAGGGTTTGCTGCGCAGCGAGCGCCATCGCGGCCTGTTCGTCATCGACCTCGAGCCCGGCGACGTCTATGACATCTACGCCGCGCGCGCCGCGATCGAACGCGCCGCCGTAATGCGGATCATGCGCGGGGACAGGGACCGCGCCATCGCCGAACTCGACGATGCCCTTGCCGCCATGGTCGACGCGGTCAACGATGCCGACCCCAACGCGGTTTCCGAGACCGACCTGCGCTTCCACGAGGCATTGGTGCGCGCTTCCGGCAGCAGGCGGCTGGTCCGCATGGCGCGCACCCTGCTCATCGAGACCCGGATGTGCCTCGCCGCGCTGCAGCGCACCGATCAACCTGCCGAGGACAGGGTCGACGAGCACACCAATTTGCTGGCAGCGATGCGCGGCGGCGACGAAGCGCGCGTGCTCGAATTGCTCGACGCCCATATGGAAGACGCCCTCACCAGGCTCGCCCCCGGCACCAGCCTGCACTCGGGCCCGGCGCCGACCGTCCCCGACGACGGCGTGGACATCGCGGGCTGAGCGCCCGTTCCGCTCGCCGGAGCGACAACCCGAACTTTCTTCACCCGAAAGAGTGACCAGTAGCACGTTCTCCTCGTTGAATGGAAACAGCGGCACACCCTGCCGTCATTCATCGCGATTGGAGAACTTGTGCGAGCCCTCAGCAAGGTGTTGATCGCGGCCGTGGCGACGGCCGCGACCACGGCATTGGTCAGCGTGACATTGGCCGCCCCAGCCCAGTCCATCGTCGGCGGCGAAGCGGCCACCGAAGGGCAGTACCCGTTCATGGCGTCGCTGCAGGACGACGACTTCCACTTCTGCGGCGGCAGCGTCGTCGCCCCGCAATGGGTGCTCACCGCGGCGCACTGCGTCGACGGCGCGAAGCCCGAAGACCAGGACGTGGTCGTCGGCAAGACCAATCTCACCGACGAGGGCGGTCAGCGGGTCTCGGTGCTCGAGGTGCACGTGCACCCCGACTACGACGGCACCCATGACGCCGCACTCCTCAAACTGGCCGAGACGGTCGACGCCCCGGCCATCCCCCTGCCGAGCGCGGCGGACGACGACCTCGAAGCCGAAGGCACGCCCTTGACCGTCGCGGGCTGGGGTACCGAGTTCTTCGGCGCACCGGTCGCCTCCGACCAGCTCAAGCGCGCCGACGTGAAGGCAGTGGCGGACGAGCGCTGCGAAGGCATGACCGGCAACGGCTTCGCCGGCTTCGATCCGGAGACCGAGATCTGCGCCGAAGAACTGCTCGCCGACTCGTGCCAGGGCGACAGCGGCGGCCCGCTGTTCCACGAAGAAGGCGGCCGCCTGGTGCAGATCGGCATCGTGAGCTGGGGCATCGGCTGCGCCTTCCCCGGCTTCCCCGGCGTCTACGCCGAGGTGAACAACGCCAGCGTGCTCGACTTCATCACCAAGACGGTCAGCGGCCAGCAGACCGGAGCGGAGAAGCCCAAGAAGTAACCACACGCTGAAAGACGCCTTCAGTCCACTGAGTGGAGTGAGTGGCCCTTTCAGTCCGTCTAGCGGACTGAAGGCGTCTTTCAGCTTATGGCCTACGTGAGACCGATGGCGACGTACCTACGTAAGTCCGATGGCGATGTACTTCGTTTCGAGGAACTCGTCGATGCCGACCGTGCCGCCCTCACGCCCGATGCCGGAGTGCTTGACGCCGCCGAAGGGCGCGGCCGGGTTCGACACGATGCCCTGGTTCAGGCCGATCATGCCGGCTTCGAGCGCTTCCGAAACCCGCAGCGCACGATTCAGATCGCTGGTGTAGAGGTAGCTGACCAGCCCGTACTCGGTGTCATTGGCCTTGGCCACCGCCTCGTCCTCGGTGTCGAAGACGTTGATCGGCGCCACCGGCCCGAAGATCTCCTCGTGGGCGATGCGCGAATCCTGCGGCACATTGGTGAGCACCGTCGGGCGGTAGAAGTGGCCGGGGGCGTCGACGCCCGCGCCGCCGGTGAGCACCTTCGCGCCGCGCTCGGCGGCATCGGTCACCAGCGTCGTGACCTTCTCGATCGCGGCGTTGTCGATCAGCGGCCCGATGACCACGCCGTCCTCGGTGCCGCGGCCGATCGGCTGCGCCGCCATCCGCTCGGTCAACCGGCGGGCGAACTCGTCGACGACACCGCGCTGCACGTAGAACCGGTTCGCCGCGGTGCAGGCCTCGCCGATGTTGCGGAGTTTGGCCAGCATCGCGCCTTCGATGGCGGCATCGAGGTCGGCGTCGTCGAACACGATGAACGGCGCGTTGCCGCCCAGCTCCATCGACGTGTTGACGACCTTCTCGGCGCACTGCTCGAGCAGCTTGCGCCCGACCCCGGTCGAGCCGGTGAACGACAG
This sequence comes from Actinophytocola sp., assembly GCA_009379975.1. Taxonomy (GTDB): domain Bacteria; phylum Actinomycetota; class Actinomycetes; order Mycobacteriales; family Pseudonocardiaceae; genus WHSS01. The sequence continues at coordinate 34,576 of WHSS01000005.1, read as the reverse complement.
CTTGCGCGCCCTGCCATCCCGGATCAGCGGCTCCATGACGCCGCCGGAGTTGCTGGTGGTGAGCACGTTGACCACCCCGTCGGGCAAGCCGGCCTCGGCGAGAATGCCGACCAGCGCGAGCATCGACAGCGGCGTCTGCGCGGCGGGTTTGATCACCGAGGTGCAGCCGGCGGCGATCGCGGGCCCGAGCTTGCGGGTGCCCATCGCCATCGGGAAGTTCCACGGCGTGATCAGCAGCGACGGCCCGACGGGCTGCCGGTGGATGAGGAAGCGGCCCTTGCCGTTCGGCGCGACCGCATAGCCGCCGTCGATCCGTACGGCCTCTTCGGCGAACCAGCGGAAGAACTCCGCGGCGTAGGCCACCTCACCGCGCGACTCCGCGAGCGGCTTGCCCATCTCGAGCGTCATCAGCAGCGCGAGGTCGTCCACTCGCGACATGATGATCTCGTACGAACGCCGCATGATCTCGCCCCGCTCCCGCGGCGGATGCTGCGCCCAAGCGGCCTGGGCCGCGACCGCGGCGTCGAGCGCCTCCATACCGTCGGCCGGCGACGCGTCGGCGACCTCGCACAGCACCTGCTCGGTCGACGGGTCGTAAACCGGCAACGTCTTGCCCTCGGCCGCGGGGCGCCACTTCCCGCCGATGAACAGGTCCTTGCCGACGGCGTCGACGACGCCTGACTCGCTTGCTGTCGCGTTCATGACTGCTCTCCTCGTTTTGCCTCACGCCGCGTGACTCGGGTTGATAGATCGGCTCTCTCACGCCATGCTATGGACATTGTCGACAATCGACAAGCGGCCGTGAGTTAGGGCCGGCCTGCCACTACATACCCGAATCGGGCGACCCCCGAGCTAAGGAGTCCGACCGCGATGTCTCAGCTCTCCCCACTGCTCAAGCAAGCCACCCCCGTCGTCGCCGACCACGGCGAGGGCGTGTATCTCTACGATGCCGAAGGCAACCGGCACCTGGACTTCACCGCGGGGATCGGCGTCACGAGTACCGGCCATTGCCACCCGCGAGTGGTGCGGGCGGCGCAGGAACAGGTCGGCAAGCTGATCCACGGCCAGTACACCACCGTCATGCACGAACCACTGCTGAAGCTGGCCAAGCGGATGGGTGACGTCCTGCCGGCCGGGCTCGACTCGGTGTTCTTCGCCAACTCCGGCAGCGAGGCCGTCGAGTCGGCGCTGCGGCTGGTCCGGCAGGCGACCGGCAGGCCCAACGTCGTCGTCTTCCACGGCGGCTTCCACGGCAGGACCGTCGCGACCGCGTCCATGACCACGTCGGGTACCCGGTTCAGCGCAGGGATCTCGCCGTTAATGAGCGGGGTGCACGTCGCGCCGTTCCCGTTCGCCTACCGCTACGGCTGGGACGAGGCGACCGCGACCAAGTTCGCGCTGCGCGAATTGGACTACCTGTTCGCCACCATGTCGGCCCCTGACGACACCGCCGCGTTCGTCGTCGAGCCGGTGCTCGGCGAGGGAGGCTACGTCCCGGCCAACAGCGAGTTCCTCGCGGGGCTGCGGCAGCGCGCGGACGACCACGGCATCCTGCTGGTCTTCGACGAGGTGCAGACCGGCTACGGGCGCACCGGCAAGTTCTGGGGTCACCAGCATTTCGGGGTCTCCCCCGACGTCGTCATCACCGCGAAGGGCCTCGCCAGCGGCTTCCCGCTCTCGGCGATCGCGGCGTCGGCCGAGTTGATGGCCAAGGCCTGGCCCGGCTCGCAGGGCGGCACCTACGGCGGTAACGCGGTCGCCTGCGCGGCGGCACTGGCCACATTGGACGTCATCCAGGAGGAGAACCTGGTCGAGAACGCCGCCACGCAGGGCCGGCGGTTGCTCGACGGCGCGCGAGCCATCGCGGGGAAGTACTCGGCCATCGGCGACGTGCGAGGGCTCGGGCTGATGGTCGGCTCGGAGTTCGTCCACCCAGTTTCGGGTGAGCCGGACAACCCCACCGCGCAAGCCGCACAGCAGGCGGCCGCCAAGCGTGGCTTGCTGCTGCTGACCTGCGGCGCCTGGATGAACGTCGTCCGGATGATCCCGGCGCTGGTGGTCAACTCCGAGCAGATCGACAACGCCCTCGACATCTGGGCCGACGTCCTCGCCGAGGTCACCCCAGCGTCGTGAGTGGTTACGCGTGCCAGAGCAACGACATTCACGCACGATGCCAGCACCTGGGAGGTTCACATGGCCCGTTTCATCACCATCTCGCTGGACAAGCGGGAGGTGTCCTGCCGCGCGCGGCTGCTCGACGAGGAGGCGCCCCGCACCTGTGAGGCAGTGTGGCGCGCGTTGCCACAGAGCGATCAGGCCTATCACGCCAAGTACGCCCGTAACGAGGTCTACACGCTGGTGACGCCGTTCGCCGATCCGGAACCGGGCAGGGAGAACCCGACGATCACGCCGATCCCCGGCGACGTCGTGTACTTCGCCTTCGAACCGTGGGAGATCGGCAACCCTGCCTACGGGTACGACGAAGGCAGCGAAGCACACAGCGCTGCGGGTGCGACCGATCTGGCGATCTTCTACGGCCGCAACAACCTGCTCATCAACGGTGACGCGGGCTGGGTCCCCGGCAATGTGTTCGCCACGATCACCGAAGGCCTCGACGAGATCGCGGCGGCGAGCCAGGACCTCTGGCTGCGCGGTGTGGAAGGGGAAACGCTGAGCTTCCGCCGCGCCGATTGATCCGCGACAGGTGAGCGAAGTTCACCTATCGCGGCACTGGCGCGCCCGACTACGCTACAGGCAGCAACCGGTGAAGGTGAGGTGGTCGGCGATGCCTGCCAGCGCGACACACGGTGACGTCGCAACGAAGTTCTCCGAGACCGTCGGGGTCGGCAACCTGCTGACCGGCGACGCGATCACCGAGGACTATTGCCACGACGAAGCACTCACCGGCGGCTTGCGGCGGCCGGGGTTCGTCGCCAAACCGGCCACCGCCGAGCAGGTGGCGGCGCTGCTGGCGACGGCGAGCGAGCACGGCATCTCGGTGACGGCTCGCGGTTCGGGCAGCGGCCTGTCCGCCGGCGCCCGGCCGCGCGATGGCGGCCTGCTGATCTCCTTCGAGCACATGAACGCCGTCCTGGAGATCGACACGGAAAACCACGTCGCCGTCGTGCAGCCCGGCGTCACACTGTCCGAACTGGACGAACGGACCGCGGCGGCAGGCCTCGCCTACACCGTCTACCCCGGCGAGCTTTCCGCCAGCGTCGGCGGCAACGTCGGCACGAACGCCGGTGGCATGCGCGCGGTGAAGTACGGAGTCACGCGCAACAACGTGCTGGGCCTGCAAGCCGCGTTGCCCACCGGCGAGCTGATCCGCACCGGCGGCAGGATATCGAAGGTATCCAGCGGCTATGACCTCACGCAGCTGATCATCGGCTCCGAGGGCACCCTCGCGCTGGCCACGGAAGTGACCGTCAAGCTCGTCCCCCGGCTCACCCACGGGGCGACGGTCCTGGCCCCGTTCGAGCACTTCGAGGCCGTCGTCGCCGCCGTGCCCAAGATCATCGGCAGCGGCCTCGGCCCGAACATCCTGGAGTACATCGACAACCTCACCATGGCCGCGATCACCCACTCCGCTGAGCTGCAGCTCGGCGTGCCGGACGCCATCAGGGACACCGCGGAGGCGTACCTGGTCGTTGCGCTGGAGAACCGCGACGCCGATCGCCTCGAAGGCGACGTCGAGACGCTGGGCGAACTGGTGACCGAACTCGGCGCGATGGAGGTCTACGTGCTGGACGGGCCGTCGGCGCGCAAGCTGATCGAGGCTCGCGAGAAGGCGTTCTGGACCGCGAAGGCGGCGGGCGCGAACGACGTGATCGACGTGATCGTCCCCCGCACCGCGATGCCGGAGTTCTTGACCAAGTCGCGGGAGATCGCGACCGAGACCGGCTCCGGGGTCATCGGCTGCGGCCACGCCGGCGATGGCAACGTGCACCTCGCCGTGTTCCAGGCTGACGACGACAAGCGCCACGACCTGCTGCATCGCATCTTCGAAACGGGAATGGCGCTCGGCGGCGCGATCTCCGGCGAGCACGGCATCGGCCGCGAGAAGAAGGCGCACTTCCTGGCCCTCGAAGATCCGGCCAAGCTCGAGCTCATGCGGCGGATCAAGCAGTCGTTCGACCCGGCGGGGGTGCTCAATCCCGGCGTGATTTTCGACTGACGGCGAGCTTCCGGCACCGACGTTTAAGCACCGACAAGGGAGAGAATCCAGCATGAACGGCGCGCAGTCCCTGATCCGTACGCTCGTCGGCTCCGGCGTCGAGGTGTGTTTCGGCAACCCCGGCACCTCGGAAATGCACTTCGTCGCGGCGCTGGACTCGGTGCCGGAGATGCGCGGTGTGCTCGGCCTGTTCGAAGGCGTCGTGACCGGTGCCGCCGACGGGTACGCGCGGATCGCCGAGAAGCCGGCGGCCACGCTGCTGCATCTCGGCCCCGGACTGGGTAACGGCCTCGCGAGCCTGCACAACGCACGCCGTGCCTTCACGCCGATCGTCAACATCGTCGGTGATCACGCGACCTACCACAAGCAGTACGACGCGCCCCTGGAGTCGGCGATCGAACCGCTGGCCGAGTCGCTCAACGGCTGGGTGCGCCGCAGCGATCACACCGCCGACGTCGGTGCCGACGCCGCCGCCGCGGTCGCCGCGTCGATGGATCCGCCGGGCCGGGTCGCGACGCTCATCCTGCCCGCGGACATTTCGTGGGGCGACGGCGGCAAGGTCGTCGACGCGGTACCGCCCCGCACCGCGAAGGCCCCCGCCGATGCCACCGTCGCCGCCATCGCGGACGTGCTGCGCAGCGGGGAACCCGTCGCATTGCTGATCGGGGGCAGCGCCTGCCGCGAAGCCGGGTTGCGCGCGAGCAGCCGTATCGCGAACGCCACCGGCGCGAAGGTCTTCGTCGAGACGTTCCCCGCGCGCCTAGAGCGAGGCGCGGGCCTGCCCACCATCGAGCGGCTCGGCTATCTCGCCGAGCAGGTGGCGTTCCAGCTCGACGGCATCAAGCACCTGATCGTGGCGGGCGCGAAGCCGCCGGTTTCCTTCTTCGCCTACCCGGACAAGCCGAGCGACCTCGTGCCGGAAGGCGCGCAGGTCCACACGCTGTCCGACAACGCCCAGGATGTGATCGCCGCCGTTGAAGCGCTCGCCGGCAGCGTCGCGGCGGACACCGAACCCACGCTGGCCGAGCCTGCCAGGCCCGCGCTGCCGAGCGGCCCGCTGACCCCGCAGAACTGGGTGGACGTCATCGGGGCGCTGCTGCCGGAGGGCGCGATCATCTCCGACGAGGCGAACACCTCCGGGCTGATGGTGCCGATGGCTACCGCGGGCGCGCCTCGCCACGACGTGCTCACCCTCACCGGCGGCGCGATCGGCCAGGGCATGCCGGTGGCGACGGGTGCGGCGGTCGCGGCGCCGGACCGCCCGGTGATCAACCTGGAGTCCGACGGTAGCGCGATGTACACGCTGTCCGCGCTGTGGACGCAGGCGCGGGAGAACCTGAACGTCACCACGGTCATCTTGAACAACAACGCCTACGCGATCCTGCGGCTGGAGATGCAGCGCGTCGGCGCCGACCTGAGCGGGCCTGCGGCGAAGGCGCTGCTCGACCTGTCCTCGCCCGAGATGGACTTCGCGAAGATGGCCGAGGGTATGGGCGTGCCGGGGTCGCGGGCGAGCACCGCGGAGGAGCTGGCCGAACAGTTCGAGCGGGCCATCAACGAGCCCGGCCCGCATCTGATTGACGCCGCCGTGCCACCCCTGCTCTAGCCGCGCGCGCTGAAAGACGCCTTCAGTCCACCCAGCGGAGCGAAAGACGCTTTCAGTCCGTTGAACGGACTGAAAGCGTCTTTCAGCTCCCGGGGGTGCGGGTCGGGGCGCCCGGGTGTTAAACCGCGACGGGCAGTTCGGCGAGGCCCCGCAGGTTGATGCGGCCGTTCCAGCTGACCTCCCCGGCGAGCTCGAGGCCGTCGAAGCGCTGCACCAGCCGCTCGATGGCGACCTGGCCCTCGAGCCTGGCCAGCGCGGCGCCGAGACAGTGGTGCGGGCCCGCGCCGAACGCAACGTGCTGGTGCGCGCCGTCCCGGTCGAGCCGCAGGTCATCGGCATCCGGCCCCCAGTGCGCCTGATCGCGGTTCGCCGCACCGAGCCCGGCAAGCACGAACGCCCCGGTCGGGATCTCCACGCCGTCGACGGCATAGGGCTGCAAGGTGATCCGCCTGCTCTGCTGCACCGGACCGTCGTAGCGCAACAGTTCCTCGACCGCGTTGCCCGCCATATCCGGCCGTGACCGGAGCAATTCGAGCTGATCCGGGTTACGGAGCAACGCGAGCACCCCGTTGCCGATCAGGTTGACCGTGGTCTCATGCCCGGCGACGTAGAGCAGGCCGACCTGAGCGACCAGTTCTTCATCGCTGAGCTTGTCGCCGACGGGGGGCGGGCCCTCGGAGAGGGGGGTGGGTATAACACAGTCCTCGGCCGCGATCAGCGCGGTGAGCAGATCATCGCCCGGGTGCTCGCGCTTCCACGCGATGGCTTCGGCGGTGATCTCGGTGAGTTCCTCGCCTGCCGCCGCGATCGCGGCCATCACCTCGGGGTCGTAATTCGGCTCCAGCGACTGGACGACGGTGCCGGTCAGCTCGCGCAGCCGGTCGATGTCGGCGGCGGGCGGCATGCCCAGCATCTCGGTGATCACCGCGAACGGCAGCGGGAACGCCAACGCACTAATCAGGTTGCCGCCACCAGCCTCGGCCAACTCGTCGAGCATTCCGTCCACCAGGTCGACGATGTGCGGTCGCAGCGCCTCGATCGACTTCCGGGTGAACGCCTTCGCCACCAGCCGCCGCAGCCGGGTGTGATCCGGCGGGTCGCGGTCGAGCATCGACTGACCACGGAAGCCCGGCGGCTCATCCCCATAGACCGACCGCTGCAGATCCCGCATCGGGCTCGGGCCCATGTTGCGGACCTCGACCGAGTTGCCAGACCTGAGCAGCGCCGCCACGTCGCCGTACCGGGTCAGGATCCAGAACCCCAGCGGGTGCTGATACACCGGCGCCTGCTCCCGCAGCCGGGCGTACTGCGGGTACGGGTTGTCCGTGTAGCCCGGAGCGAACGGGTTGAACAGCGCCTCGTCGAGGTTCTGCATGGCGGCGTCGGTCATCGATGGCCTCCTTGTTGTGCCTCACGCGCCGGCGGGCTGGCTAAGGCGCTCAGTGCCACTGTTCGCCTTCTCCGCGGTGCCGGTCGCGCCTAAGCGGGTTGGACGGCGTGCATGCCGCTGCGCGCGGCGAGCACGGGGTGCGCGGCAAAGGCGTCCAGCACTGCCCGCAAGGGCGCGTTCGCCCGCGAGACGGCCGCTTCGATCTCCTCGAGCCGGCGCGTGCCGACCTCGTCCGAATGTGCGTCGAGCGCGTTGCGCCACCGCCTCAGCACGTCATGCAGGAAAGCCGCGGTGCTGCCGTACTCCGTCTCGATCGCACCCTGCCAGTCATCCCGTGCCTCGGGTCCACGCCGCAGGATGTCGTCCGCGACGGCGTAGACGAGGCGGTACCGGCGGTGCGTTTGCTCCCAGCCAGCCATCTGAGCCACCTACTCTCCGAATTTCACATACTCTGTGTATGCGACTATACTCCACGCATGCCAGTCGTCAAGAGCCGCCGCGAGATGTACGCCGAAGCGACCCAGGCCGCGATCCTCGAGAAAGCGACCGAACTCTTCGCCGAACGCGGATACGCCACGACCTCCCTCGAGGACGTCGCGAGCGCAGCCCAGGTCACCAGGGGTGCCGTCTACCACCACTTCGCGGGCAAGCAGGCGTTGTTCGTCGCGGTGCTGGAGCAGCAGGAACAGCACATGATCGAGCGCATCACCGCGACCATGCTCGGCCACGAGGACCTGTGGGAAGGTGCCATCGCGGCGATCGACGAGTTCCTCGACCTCTGCCTCGACCCGGTGTACAGCAAGCTGGTGTGGCGAGAGGGCATGGCCGCGCTCGGCTGGGAGGGCCTGAAGGACTGCGAGGAGAAGTTCGCCCTCGGGCTGATTCAGCGATCCGTGGAAGCCCTGGTGGAGGCCGGCTACATCGAACGGCGGGCCGTGGACACCACCGTGCGGTTCATCTTCCACATGTTCGGGGCGGCGGGCATGATGCTGGCCGAGGTCGATGAGGCGGATAAGCAACGTAGGCGCGACGAATCCGCGTACGCTATGAAGCTCATGTTCAACGGCCTGCGGGCGAACTGACCCGCCGCTCGCTCTCAGCCCGAGGGCGGTACACCGAATGGCCTACCCAGCGGGGCGCCCCAGGTTCGCCACGCCGGGCATCGCTCCTCCGGCGCACCATCGAGGAACCGGTTCACCTCACGCGCCATCACCGACGAGTCGGGCAGATCGGCGTGCTCGACCAGCGCTGGGCAAGCGTCGTTCGCGAACGGCAGCCGCCACCCCGATGGCAGCAGCGGCAGATCGCCTGCCGCGATCACGCTGAGCGCCCGCACACCCTCGGGCAAGGGCTCGTTCAACACCCGCGCCGGACCATCGCGGTCGCCGAGCATGCTGCGAAACGCCGGGGCGTCCGGGTTCAGCGGGAAACCACGGGCACTCGCGGCCGGTGCGAGCAGGCGCAGCAGATCGCTCGCGACCACCCCCTGACCGCGCCCGCCGAGTGGCAGGTAGCCGTGCGCGCTCGCCGGGAGCGCCCCGGCGAGCACCAGCGCGTCCACCTCGGGCACCAGCCCACGCGACACCGCGTACCAGGCCACCCACGCGGAGTAGGAGTGGCCGACCACCACCAGCGGGCGCGGCAGGTCGCGCACCTGCGCCGCGAGCAGTGCGGCCTGCGCACCTGGCGAACGGTGGGTATGCGCGGGGGTGAACGGCGCGCCGGTGCGCGCCTGGCACGGCGCGGTCCCGCGCGGCTGACCGTCGCCCGCTCCGGCGTAGGAGAAGTAGTACACCTGCGCGCAGTCGTAGCCCCATGAGCGCGGGTCGATCCGGAAGACCGCGCCCCCGCCGGAAGCGGAGTTGATTCCGGACATGAACACCACCGACCCCTCCCGGCGAGGCGGGACTCGGGAGACGTCCGCCGGCACCAGCACCGCCACGGCCACCACGCCCGCCACCACGACCAGCGCCCCCGCGGCACCGCTCAGCCGAGCCCGCGCACGCCACGGGTTCGGTCGCGCGAGCAGCCGCACGGTGAGCGCGGTCGCCGCCGCGGACACCGGCACCAGCCCGAGCACCAGGTACGGCCAGCGTTCGGCGATCATGCCGATCAGGAGCAGCGCCACCAGGTACCCGGCGAGCACTCCGGTGCGGAATCCCTCGCGCCCGGATCGAGCCCAGGCCGCGCGCGCAGTCGGCATGCCGTGCCACGGCAGCGCACCGACCAGCAGCAGAAGCACCACGACCACCAGCACGGTCACCCAGAACAGGCGCCCGTACAGCAGCGCGAAAGCGATGTAGTCCAACTCGGCAGCGATCAACGCGGGCACCAGCGCGAGGCCGTAGAACAGCGCCGCGAAGCGCACCCGCGCGGCGTCCAGCCCACCCATCAGCAGCGCCAGCACCAGCACCCGCACCGTGAGCACGACAATCAACACACCGGCGAACCACGGCCACGAGGGCGCCCGGGTGAGAATCACGCCGAGATCGGTGTAGAGATCCAGCGGAGGCAGAGCCACCAGGTGCGGCAAGCCGGTCCACAACGGCAACGCGCCGGTGTCCGCCAGCACCATCACCACTCCGGCGATCACCAGGAGCGGCCCGAGCCGATGGCCGATCGAGCGCATGGGAGCACTATCCCGTACAACCGGACCGGCGGCCCAGACCTCGCGGACCGCCAAGGCCCGGGCATCCTGCGGATGCCCGGGCCTGCGTACGTACCGGCTCGTGAGCGCTAACTCGAAGCGTCACTCACGAGCGACCGTCGATCACTCGAAAATCTCGCCCTTCTCGGCCAGCGAAGCGGGCGGCTCGAACTGCGCGCCGTACTTCGCCGCGAGCTCACGGGCCCGTTCGACGAAGCCCTTGAGACCGCCCTCGTACTGGTTGATGTACTGGATCACGCCACCGGTCCACGGCGGGAAGCCGATGCCGAAGATCGACCCGATGTTGGCGTCGGCCACGGTGTTGAGCACGCCCTCGTCGAAGCAGCGCACCGTCTCAACGGCCTGCGCGAACAGCATCCGCTCCTGCAGATCGACGAACGGCACGTCGCCACTGCCCGAGTTGAACGCCTCCCGCAGCCCCGGCCACAGGCCGGCGCGCTTGCCGTTCTCGTCGTAGGAGTAGAAGCCGGCACCTGCTGCCCGGCCCGCACGCTTGAACTCGTCGACCATGCGGTCCACCACGACCTCGGAACCGTGCGGCTGCCAGGTGCCGCCCTCGGCCTCGACGCCCGCCTTGGTCTCCTTGCGGATCTTCTGCATCAGCGTCAGCGCCAGCTCGTCGGACAGTTGCAGCGGCGGAGCCGGGAAGCCCGCCTGCGAACCGGCCTGCTCGATGCTCGACGGCTCGACACCCTCACCGACGGCCGCGAGGGCCTCGTTGATGAAGGTGCCGATGACGCGGCTGGTGAAGAAGCCACGGCTGTCGTTGACCACGATCGGCGTCTTCTTGATCGCCAGGGTGTAGTCGAACACCTTCGCCAGCGTGGCGTCGGAGGTCTTCTCACCGCAGATGATCTCCACAAGCGGCATCTTGTCCACCGGCGAGAAGAAGTGGATCCCGATGAAGTCTTCCTGCCGCTTCACGCCGTTGGCGAGGATGGTGATCGGCAACGTCGAGGTGTTGGAGCCCAGCACGGCGTCGGGTGCGACGACGTCCTCGATCTCGCCGAACACCTTGTGCTTGAGCTCGACGCTCTCGAAGACCGCCTCGATCACGAAGTCGACGCCGTCGAAGTCGGCCGCGTCCGCGGTCGCCTTGATCCGGCCGAGCAGCGCGTCGGACTTCTCCTGCGTGGTCTTACCACGCGAGAGCGCCTTCTCCTCCAGCTTGACCGAGTAGTTCTTGCCCTTCTCGGCGGCTTCGAGGGTGACGTCCTTGAGCACGACCTCCATGCCCGCCTTGGCAGACACATAGGCGATACCCGCGCCCATCATGCCCGCGCCAAGCACGCCGACCTTGCGGACGGTGTGCTGCTCGTAGCCATCCGGCCGCGAGCCACCGTTGTTGATCGCCTGCAGGTCGAAGAAGAACGCCTTGGTCATGTTCTTCGAGACCTTGCCGGTGACCAGGCTGGTGAAGTAGCGGCCCTCGATGAGCGACGCGTTGTCGAAGTCGACCTGCGTGCCCTCGACCGAAGCGGCGAGGATCGCCCTCGGCGCGGGCATCGGTGCGCCCTTGAGCTGCTTGCGCAGGTTGGTGGGGAACGCAGGCAGGTTAGCCGCGAAACTCGGGTTCGACGGGGTGCCGCCGGGGATCTTGTAGCCCTTGACGTCCCACGGCTGCTGGGCCTCGGGGTTGGCCTTGATCCACTCCTTGGCCTTCGGGAGCAGCTCATCGACCGAGCCGACCAGCTCGTGGATCAGACCCAGCTCCTGCGCCTTGGCAGGCTTGTACCGCTGGCCCTGCACCAGCCAGTTCATCACCGCGCTCTGGATACCGAGCAGGCGCGTCGTGCGGGTCACGCCGCCGGCACCGGGCAGCAGGCCGAGCGTCACCTCCGGGAAGCCGATCTGGCTGCCCTTGACGTCGGCCGCGATCCGATGATGACAGGCCAGCGCGATCTCCAGGCCGCCACCGAGGGCGGCGCCGTTGATGGCCGCGACGACGGGCTTACCCAGCGTCTCCAGCGTGCGCAGGTTCGCCTTGATGCCCTCGACGTGCTGGAAGATCTGCGGCGCGTCCTCCGGCTGGGCCTTGATCAGGTCGTTGAGGTCACCGCCCGCGAAGAAGGTCTTCTTCGCCGAAGTGATGACCACGCCCGTGATGTCGTCCGCTTCGGCCGTCAGGCGCTCCACCGTCGCCGCGAGCGAGGATGTGAAGTCCGCGTTCATCGTATTCGCGGACTGCTTAGGGTCGTCGAGGGTCAACACGACGATGCCGTCGGCGTCGGATTCCCAACGGATGGTCTTAGATTCAGTCATCTTTGCCTCGGGGTGTGGGTTTGCGGGGGTGGTGGGTGGGAGGAATGTCACCGCCCTCACACCCGCTCGATGATGGTTGCCTCGCCCATGCCGCCGCCGATGCACAGCGTCACCAGCGCGTAGCGGGCGTTGCGGCGCTCGAGCTCGTCGACCATGGTCCCGGTGATCATCGCGCCGGTGGCGCCCAGCGGGTGCCCCATGGCGATCGCGCCACCGTTGACGTTGAGCTTCTCGTCCGGGATTTTCAGGTCCTTCTGGAACTTCAGCACCACGGAGGCGAAGGCTTCGTTCAGCTCGAACAAATCGATGTCGTCCACCGTCAGGCCTGCCAGGTCCAGCGCCTTCTGCGTGGCGGGCGTCGGGCCGGTGAGCATGATCGTCGGGTCGGATCCGGTGACCGCGGTCGCCACCACCCGTGCCTTCGGCGTGAGGCCGAAGTCCTTGCCGACCTGCTCGTTTCCGATCAGCAGGATGCCGGAGCCGTCCACGATGCCGGAGGAGTTACCGCCGGTGTGCACGTGGTCGATCTTCTCGACCGAGTGATACTTCTGCAGCGCGACGGCGTCGAAGCCACCCATCTCGCCGATCATGTCGAACGCGGGCTTGAGCTTGCCCAGCGACTCGGCGGTGGTGCCCGGGCGGCGGTGCTCGTCGTGATCCAGCACCGTGATCCCGTTGATGTCCTTGACCGGCACGACCGACTTCGCGAAGTAGCCCGCCGACCATGCGGCCTCGGCCCGCTCCTGCGAGCGCACCGCGAACGCGTCGACGTCATCGCGGGAGAAACCCTCGATGGTGGCGATCAGGTCGGCGCCGATGCCCTGTGGCGCGATGTGCAGGTCATAGGCCGTCGCCGGGTCCATGAACATGGCGCCGCCGTCGGAGCCCATCGGCACCCGCGACATCGACTCGACACCACCGGCGATGAGCAGCTTGTCCCAGCCTGCCCTGACCTTCTGCGCGGCCATGTTGACGGCTTCGAGGCCGGAGGCGCAGAACCGGTCCAGCTGGACACCGGCGACCGACTCCGGCAGGCCCGCGGCCAGCGCGGCCGTCCGCGAGATGACACTGCCCTGGTCACCGACCGGGGAGACGACACCGAGGATCACGTCGTCGATCACGGCCGGGTCGAGGTCGGGGTAGCGCGTCCTGAGCTCCTGGATCAGGCCGACGACGAGGTCGAGCGGCTTGACCGAGTGCAGGGAGCCTTTCTTGCCTTTACCTCGAGGCGTACGAATCGCCTCGTAGATGAACGCCTCATTACTCACGCCGAGTGTCCTTCCTGACTGCGTTGTCTCACAGCTCTACTGTGCGGATGGCGCTAATGCTCACTAACATAGTGAACCAATATCCGCAGTTGTCAATGGGTCCGCACGGGTTGTCAACCGAACATCGAGCGCTACAGTGTGTTCACCCATGGAGACCAGACCGGCAGCGAAGCGCCGCCCGCGCGATCGCAAAGCACAGCTCGCGGCAGTGGCCGCCGAGCTGTTCTGCGCGCGGGGTTACCACGAGGTCGGGATCACCGAGATCGCGGCAGCCGCCGGCGTCACGGGTCCCGCGCTCTACCGGCACTTCAGCGACAAGGAAGCGATCCTGACGCACGTCGTCCTCGCCGGGATCGACGAACTCATCGCCACCACCCAGCTTGCTCTGCGTTCTTCCCACCCCCCTCTCCGAGGGACCCACCCCCCTGACTGTGGCGATACGCCAGCCCCCGACCAGGTCGAAGCGGCACTCCAGCAGCTCGCGAAGCTGTCCGTAGAGCGGCGTGACGTCTCCGCGTTGTGGCGGTGGGAGCGGCGCAACCTCGGCTCCGCAGGGCAACGCGAAGTGCGTCGCCGGAGCGCGGAATTGATCAGCGGATGGCGTGTCGCGCTGTTTGCCGTGCGCCCCGAACTCTCCGAAGCGGACGCCGAGATGTTGTGCTGGGCCGCACTGTCGGTGTTCGGCAGCGTGGCCGTCCACACCACGCGGATCGGCAAGCGGCGCTACGCGGCTTTGCTCATCCACGCGGCACGGGCTGTGCTGCATATCACCCTCGACGCCGAGGAAGGGAACGCCTGGCCTGCCGTGATCAGCACCGACCAGCCCGACCCCGGCGTGCTGCGGGTGTCGCGCCGCGAACGGTTGATCGCCGAGGCAGGCCGGCTCTTCCAGGAGCGCGGCTTTCACGACGTGAGCATGGAAGACATCGGCTCCGCCGCCGGCATCAGCGGGCCGAGCGTCTACCGGCATTTCCCCAGCAAGGCGGCGGTGTTCATGGCGGCGGCGCACCGGATCGCCGAACGCCTCGAACTGGGCAGGGCGCAGGTCGCGCGCGCTGCCGCGAGCGAGCGGGATGCGCTGCGCGGCCTGGCGTCCTCCTACGTGGAAACCATGCGCACGTCGGCCGACCTGATGGCGGTCGGCAGGCAGGTCAGTGCGTTGTCGGCGGCCGAACGGGGCGAATTGCGCCGGGTCCAGCGCGAGTACGTGTCGGAGTGGGTGCGGTTGCTGTGCACGGTGCGGCCGACACTGTCGGCGGCCGAGGCGAGGGTGACCGTCCACATGGCGCTCACCATCACCAACGATCTGCTGCGCACCGGCAAGGTCCGCGCGCGACCTCAGTTGCACACCGAACTGGTCGCGCTGATGTCGGTCGCGATGGGAATCTGACAGCCAGCTCACCTCGCCCATCGGATGGGCGTTAGCCATGCCACCCCACTGGCACAATCCGGCGCGAGAGGGTTTACTTTACTCACGAGTAGGTAAGCGAACGGCAGCCGTTGGCTGATGGGAGAAATACTGTGTCTAGCGCTCAACCCGCGAGTGCGGGAAGTCAACGCGGCGGGCCGCCGCCGAAGAAGCGGGACGCGATGGGGTACGGCATGGCGGCCTTGACGAAGCTCTCGAGCTCGCCCGTGATGGACAAGATCGGTCTCCGCAAGCCGTTCGAGAAGGCCGTGACCTCCGGCGTCAAGCACGGCTTCAAGGCCGTCGGCGCGGGTGGCCGCGCGTTCAAGGCGAGCACCAAGCTCAGCAAGCCCGCGCGCCTGGAGCAAGCTCCGGACACCGGCCTGTTCGATCTGGAGCCGACCGAAGAACAGCAGATGATCGTCGAGACGGTGCGGGAGTTCGCGGCCGAGCAGCTGCGCCCGGCCGCCTACGACGCCGACGCGAAACTCGAGACTCCGGACGGCCTGCTCGGCAGGGCATCCGAGCTGGGGATCGGTGCCGTCGGCATCCCCGAGGCGCTCGGCGGGTTCGGCACCGAGCGCTCGGTCACGACGAACGTGCTGGTCGCTGAGGCGCTCGCGCACGGCGACATGGGGCTCGCGGTGGCGGTGCTCGCGCCGTCCGCGGTCAGCACCGCGCTCGTCCAGTGGGGCGACGCCGATCAGCAGGCGACCTACCTGCCCGCGTTCACCGGTGAGCACGTGCCCGCCGCGGCGCTGGCGCTGCTCGAGCAGGCGCCGTTGTTCGACCCGTTCAAGCCGAAGACGAAGGCCAAGCGCACCCCGAAGGGCTACCAGCTCGACGGCGTGAAGGCGCTCGTGCCGCGCGCCGGGGCCGCCGAGCTGTTCATCGTGTCGGCCGACCTCGAAGGGCGGGGTCCGGCATTGTTCATCGTCGAATCGGCCACCAAGGGAGTCACGGTCGAGGCCGAGCCCGCGATGGGCCTGCGCGGTGCGGCGACCGCCAAGCTGCACCTGGACAAGGTGCAACTGCCGGGGAGCGCGCTGCTGGGCGGCGGCAAAGGCCAAGGGGCGGGGGGCGGGAGCGACACGGTGTTCGCCGAGACCGTGCGGCTGTCCCGGCTCGGCTGGTGCGCACTGGCCGCGGGGACCGGCAAGGCCGTGCTGGACTACGTGATTCCCTACGTGAACGACCGCGTCGCGTTCGGCGAGCCGATCAGCCACCGGCAGGGCGTCGCCTTCATGGTCGCCGACATCGCGATCGAACTCGAAAGCATCCGGCTGCTCACGCTCAAGGCCGCGGCCCGCGCGGAGCAGGGCAAGCCCTACGTCCGCGAGGTCGCACTCGCGCGCAAGCTCGCGACCGACAAGGGCATGTGGATCGGCAGCGCCGGTGTGCAGCTACTCGGTGGCCACGGCTTCACCAAGGAGCACCCGGTCGAACGATGGTATCGAGACCTGCGGGCCGTCGGTCTGATGGAAGGAGCGGTGCTCGCATGAGGATTGCAGGGCTGTGTCCTCGGACATCATCAACGACCATTGCCGCCGGTGACACATCGGCGGAGCTCCGATTGGAGGCGGCATGATCAACCTCGAGGTTCCGAAGAAGGCACAGGCGCTGGTCAACCAGGCCTACCAAGCCGCTTCCGAAGTTTTCCGGCCGATCTCGCGCAAGTACGACCGCGCGGAGCACGCCTACCCGGCCGAGCTGGACACGTTCGCGGCCCTGGTCGACGGGCTCAACTCCTCCGGCGAAGGCGGCGCGGGGGCCGCGGGCGTCCGGCGCGACGAGAACGGTAACGGCGGCAAGAACGTGAACGGCGCGAACTTACGCACCGTGCTCGGCACCATCGAGATGTGCTGGGGTGACGTCGCGCTGCTGCTGTCCATGCCGCGGCAAGGGCTCGGCAACGCCGCGATCGCTTCGGTCGCCAATGACGAGCAGCTCCAACGGTTCGCCGGGACGTGGGCGGCGATGGCCATCACCGAGCCGGAGTTCGGCTCGGACTCGGCGGCCGTCTCCACCACCGCGGTGGCCGACGGCGACGACTACATCCTCAACGGTGAGAAGATCTTCGTGACCGCGGGCGATCGCGCCGACTCCATCGTCGTGTGGGCCACGCTCGATCGAGACCTCGGCCGGGCGGCGATCAAGTCGTTCGTGGTGGAGAAGACCCGGCCCGGCATCACGGTGGAGCGGCTCGAGCACAAGCTCGGCATCAAGGCCTCCGACACCGCGGTAATCCGGCTGGACAACTGCCGCGTGCCGAAGGAGAACCTGCTCGGCACCCCGGAGATCGACACCAAGAAGGGTTTCGCGGGGGTCATGGAGACCTTCGACAACACCCGGCCACTGGTGGCGGCGATGGGTGTCGGTCTTGCCAGGGCCGCGCTCGAAGAGACCGCGCGGATCCTCGAAGAGGCGGGCGTTCACGTCGACTACGACAAGCCCGCGAACTCGCAGCACGCCGCCGCGGCAACGTACCTGCAGCTCGAAGCGGACTACGAGGCCTCGCACATGCTGACGCTCGCCGCGGCGTGGATGGCCGACAACCGCAAGCCGAACTCCGTCGAGGCCTCGATGTCGAAGGCGAAGGCGGGACGTTCGGTCGTCGACATCACGCTCAAGTGCGTCGAGCTGTGCGGCGCCCTGGGCTACAGCGAGGAGACGCTGCTCGAGAAGTGGAGCCGCGACTCGAAGATCCTCGACATCTTCGAGGGCACCCAGCAGATCCAGCAGCTCATCATCGCGCGAAGGCTGCTCGGGAAGTCGAGCGCCGAGCTGAAGTAGCAGTCAACGTGTCAGGCGTTGTGGTTGCTATGGCAACCACAACGCCTGACACGTTCACCGGTCGGTCAGCCGGCCTTGCCGAACCTCGCCCGCGTTTCCGCCACGTCCATGCCGTGCAGCCGGACCAGGTTCTCGCCCAGGATCTTGCGCTTGGCCTGCTCGGTCAGCTGCGGGTAGCCGTAGCCTGCGCACAGGTCCTCTGGGATCTCGAAGTTCCAGAACGCCTCCAGCGCCCACTGCGGCTGCCAGATCGGAGCCTCACTGCCGTAGATGATCTTGTCCTCACCGCACCAGAACAGCAGCTTGCCGAGCAGTTCCGCGAACAGCCGCGGCGCCCGCACGATGAAGTTGATCGACGCCGCCAGTGACGCGTAGAGATTCGGGTACCGGATGAGCTGCCAGCAGGTCTCGTCGATGAACGGCAGCCCGACGTGGAAGATCACGAAGTTGAGGTCCGGGAAGTTGGCCGCCGCGCCGTCCATGTCCCACGTCTGAGTGTGCTCGATCGGCTGCGGGCCCAGCGGCACGCCCTTGTGCACGCCGATCAGGTTGACGCCGAGCTCCTGGATCCGTTCGAACACGGGGAACGCGACCTTGCGATCGTCCATCCGCCACGGCACGGGCCCGCCGTCGGAGTAACGCACGTTGTAGAACTTGAATGCCTTCGCCCCGAACTCCTCGACCTGCCGGGTGACGTCGTCGACCGCCTTCTTGCCCTCGAGCGGGTTGACCGTGCCCCAGAAGACGGTGCGGTCGGGGTCGCGCTGGGCAAGTCGCGCGCATTCCTGCCACGGCGACAGACCGTCCTTGTACAGGTCGGTCAGCGGCAGCGGCATCGCCACCAGCATGTCGGTGTCGGAGTTGCCGTAGACCATCTCCCTGATCTCGTCGATGCTCCACTTGTGCAAGAACTCCTCGGCGGACATGACGGGTTTGCCTTCCGGAGTCAGCACGGTGTGGAAGGCGTAGAGGTGGTTGGAGAACATCTGCCCGGCCGCGCCGTAGGCGTTGTCCGGCTCGAAGTTGAACGGGTGCGCGACGCAGTCGAACACCAGGGCGTCGTCGATCATCGTGATCCTCCAGAGGTTTCGGGCTGGTGTGCGGCGAGATAGGACGCCGGGTCGGCGACGGTGGCCGGATCGGGCAGGAAACGAAGCTTGCGCCGGGCGCCCTCTGCCAGGCGCTCCGGGGACCACGCCTCGTCCCACACGATCTCGACGTCCGCGGATTCGACCCCGGGCATCGTCCGCACGACCCGCTTGATGTCGGAGAGCACCGTCGACGCGAACGGGCACCACCCCGACGTCAGCAACAGTTCGACCTTGGCGATTCCGCCGTCGATGCGTGCCCGGTGCAGGAGCCCCATGTCCACCACTGAGATTCCCTTGTCTCGGCAGCAGGGGTCATAGACGTCCTGCAGCGCTTCGGCGACGGCCGGATCGACCGCCGGCGTATGTACTGTCATGTCCACTCCTTGGGCGACTCGTGAGCAATCGAGAACCGCCTTTGAGTTTCGAACGGTTCAGCCGCACCGGGTAGCCCCTGGATTTCTCATCGTGAAACGGCAGGCGCGGCATCTACCATGGGTGGGTGCAGGCATGAGGAGTCGCGATGGAGCGAGCGTCCGAGAACGGTGTCGAGAAGTCAGACGAAGTCCGCCCGGAAGACTTCGTGCAAAGTGTCGGGCGCGCGATGCGGCTGCTGGAAATCGTCGGTGCCAGCCCCGGCCTGCCGGTGAAGGCCATCGCCCGGCGCAGCGGTCTCAACATCTCCACGACGTATCACCTGGTGCGCACCCTCGCCTACGAGGGCTACCTGCTGCGGCTCCCGGATGGCACCTACGCGATCGGCGAGCAGGTCGCCCGCCGGTTCTACGACCTGCTCGGCGCGTTCACGAAGCCGCCGAACGCGGGCGTCGTGCTACGTCAGCTCTCCGAGCGCACCGGCCTCAGCGCGTACCTCGGCTGCTTCGATTCGGCACGGTTGACCGTCGTGGATTTCGCGGAAGGACCGGGCTCGCCGTACCTCGAAGAGTTCGAACCCGGCCTCGACATCTCGGCGCACGCGACCGCACTCGGCAAGGCGTTGCTCGCCGCGTTGCCTCGCCGCGAGCGCCGTAGCTATCTGCGGGACAACGGGTTGCGGCCGTTCACTGCCAACACCTGCACCGACCTCGACGAGCTGGACAGCACGGTATCCGGCTTCGCGCCCGGCGAGGTGATGATCGAGCACGGCGAGTTCCGGGATTCCGTTGCCTGTGCGGCCAGCCTGGTACCCGCGCCGCGGCCGCACTCGCCACGCTGGGCGGTGGTGCTTTCCGTCCGCGACGACGATCTCCGGCCGGAAACCTGCGCGGAGCTGCTCGCCGCGGCACAGGACCTCGCCGGCGCGTTTTGAAGCTGCGCTAATTCGGCTCCCATACGAGGACCGTGCGACGGGAATCCGCGAACGTCCGCCCGCCGGAAATCGCACGAACCCGCTTCTCCGTCGGCTCGAAGCGCAGTTCGCCGAGTCGGCGCTGGAACTCTCGGCTCAACTGGGTAGCCATGCCGCAACTGTCCGCCCGAAGGTCGGGCCCGTCAACGCACGCATCAGTCACCGAGGTGTGCGGCGGCGACCCGCTTCGGGACGACCATCCGCCATGCGTCGAGGACCAGCTCGCGCATCTCGTCGTCGTCGATGGCCGCCAGCCGTACCCGGACCCAGTTGAAACGCTCGTCGGAGGCGAGCGGCATCAGGAACCTGTCAGGCTCGGCTGCCACCAGCGCAGCCCGCTCTTCCTTGGGGTAGGCGAATCCCATCAGCGTCTCATCGCGGGAGAACGACAGGTAGACGATGCCCCGCACCCGGAACCTGACGCTGTCACGCACCAAAGCTTCCTCGGTACGCGGCAAAGTCTTCGCCAGCCGCCGCACCTGCTCCACGGTCACCGTCACGATGTCCCTCCTTCCCTCGCGGATCACCCTAGCTCGCCACACCGTCAAGCAGCCCTTGTTCTCCGCCCCGGCCAGGGCGAGACTGCACATGAGGCGCAGGGAAGGAAATCAGACATGACCGCAATCTCTCCACGGCCGGGCGAGCTCGCCCGGATCGCCGACCCGGCGACAGGCATCTCCCTCGATGAGCTCGCGCTCGCCGCGCGCAACCACGGCATGCCGCTGGAGGCGTTGCGCTATGACATCACCCCCATCGGGCTCCACTACCTGCTCGTGCACTACGACATCCCGCACGTGGACCCGGAAACGTGGCGGCTGCCCATCACCGGGGCGGTGGAACGTGCGCTGGAACTCGATCTCGACGAGTTGCGCTCCCGCCCCCGGGTCAGCCACACCGTCACAATGGAATGCGCGGGCAACGGCCGCGCCCGGCTGCGGCCCCGGCCGGTGAGCCAGCCTTGGCTGGACGAGGCGGTCGGCACCGCCCGTTGGACCGGCACTCCACTCGCGCCGCTGCTTCGCGAAGCAGGCCTCTCCCCTGACGCCGTCAACGTCGTCTTCACCGCACACGACCACGGCACCGAGCGCGGCATCGAACAGGACTACGCCCGCGCCCTCTCGGTGACCGATGCGCTGGCCGACGAGGTGCTGCTCGTCTACGAGATGAACGGCGCACCGCTCCCGCCACAGCACGGCGCGCCGGTACGGCTGATCGTGCCCGGCTGGTACGGCATGGCCCAGGTCAAGTGGCTCCGCGAGATCACGGTGCTGCCGGAACGCTTCACCGGGTTCCAGAACGAGACGGCGTACCGGCTCAAGTCCGAGCCCGACGAGCGCGGGGAGCCGGTGACCCGGATACGGCCGAAGGCGCTGGTGGCGCCGCCCGGCTTCCCGGACTTCCAAACCCGCAGGCGCGTCGTGGACGCCGGTGTGGTGCCGCTGTTCGGCCGCGCCTGGTCCGGCACCGGCACGGTGACCATGGTCGAGGTCAGCACCGACGGCGCTCAGACCTGGCACGAGGCCGAACTCGGCACACCGGCCGGGCCTTACGCGTGGCTCTCCTGGCGACACAGCTGGCAGGCCGACGAGCCGGGTGATTACCAGATCAGCGCACGCGCCACCGACGAACGAGGCGAGACGCAGCCGGTGGATCAGCCGTGGAACCGGCAGGGCATGGCCAACAACATGGCGCAGCAGGTGCTGGTCACGGTGCGCTGACCGGCCGCGGTCGGGACCCGCGCTGAATGACGCTTTCAGTCCGTTGAACGGACTGAAAGCGTCATTCACTCCGCCCAGTGGACTGAAGGCGTCTTTCAGCGCGCGGGGTCTAGAGGCCGAGTTCGCGGGCGATGAGCATCCGCTGCACCTCGCTGGTGCCTTCGCCGACCTCAAGGATCTTGGCGTCGCGGTAGAACCGGCCGACCGGGAACTCGTTCATGAACCCGTAGCCGCCGAAGATCTGCGTCGCTTCGCGGGAGTTGTCCATGGCGGCGTTGGATGCGGTCAGCTTCGCGATCGCGGCCTCCTTCTTGAACGGCTCGCCGCGCAGCATCTTGGCGGCCGCCGCGTAGTAGGCCAGCCGCGCGTTGTGCGTACGCATCTCCATGTCGGCGATCTTGAACTGGATCGCCTGGTAGGAGCCGATCTTGTGGCCGAAGGCCTCGCGCTCGTGCACATACCGCAGGCACTCGTCGACGCAGCCCTGCGCCAGCCCGACGCTCAACGCGGCGATCGCCACCCTGCCTTCGTCCAGAATGGACAGGAACTGGGCGTAGCCGCGGCCGCGCTTGCCGAGCAGGTTCTCCTCGGGGACGCGCACATCGGCGAACGACAGGCCGTGGGTGTCCGAGGCGTTCCAGCCGACCTTGGAGTACTTCTTCTCCACGGTGAAGCCCACCGTGCCCGACGGCACGATGATCGCGGAGATCTCCTTGCGGCCCTCCGGCTTGCTGCCGGTGACCGCGGTGACGGTGACCATGCTGGTGATGTCGGTGCCGGAGTTGGTGATGAACGACTTACTGCCGTTGATCACCCACTCGCCGCCGGCCAGGACTCCGGTGGTCTTCGTAGCCCCCGCATCCGAACCGCCGCCCGGCTCGGTCAACCCGAACGCGCCGAGCGCCTCGCCGCGGCACATCGCGGGCAGCCACCGTTCCCGCTGCTCATCGGAGCCGAACCGGTAGATCGGCATGGCACCGAGCGAGACACCCGCCTCCAGCGTGATCGCCACCGACGAATCGACCCTGGCAAGCTCCTCGAGGGCGATACACAGCGCGAAGTAGTCGCCGCCCATGCCGCCGTGTTCCTCGGGGAACGGCAGGCCGAACAGGCCCATGTCCGCCATCTTCGCGACGAGCGGGTACGGGAACTCCTCCGCTTCGTAGTAATCCCCGATCACCGGTGCGACCTCGTGCTGCGCGAAGTCCGCGACGGTTTTGCGCAGCTCCTCGTGGATGTCTTCCAGCCGCAAGTCGATCATTTCCACTCCTTATCTGTGCCTCACACGCCGGCGGGCTGAACCGCGCTCATTACGGCTGTTCACCGCTAGCCCGGTGCCGGTCGCGCGTCTTCTACCGGTGTGACCACGGCGAGTACCTGGTCCAAGGCCACCTTCTGGCCTACCTTCACGTGCAGTTCGCTGACGACGCCGTCCACCGGGGCCGTGATGGTGTGCTCCATCTTCATCGCCTCGACGACCAGCAACGGCTCCCCGGCGCTGACCTCGGCATCCAGCGCGGTCTTGACGACCAGCACCGTCCCGGGCATCGGGCTGACCACCGGGCCGCCGACGCCCGCGCTGGTCGATTCGACGTCCAGCAGGGAGTGCTCGGCCACCGCCCACGTCTGGCCGTCCGCCGCCAGCCACAGCGTGTCGGTCCGGGCGTCGAGCCGCCTGGCATAGGTCCGTTGCTGCCCCCGATAGGTCAGGTCGAGGTGCTCCTGGCCCTCGCCTCGCCGATGCGCACGGGCAGGCACCGGTTCGGCGGCGTCGACGATGACCGTGGCGTCCTGTGGGGTACCACTCACCCGCACCGTCACCACCCGATCGCCGCACGTGAGCCGGAACGCCGTGCCGACGGCGCCGCCGAGACGCCAGCCCCCAGGGACGTCCCAGGGATCCACCGCGGCGATGTTTCTCCCACCCCCCTCTCCGAGGGCCCGCCCCCCGGCGCCCGGCTGCATGCCGATCAACTCGTCGAGGGCGGCCGCGGCGAACACTTCGTCGGCGACCGGCTCCGCTCGCACCAGCTCGTCGAGCTTGCGCTCGACCAGTTGGGTGTCCAGTGCCCCGGCGCGAACATCGGCATCGGCGAGCAGCGCACGCAGGAACGCCACATTGGTCCCCACGCCAAGCACCGCGGTCTCGCCCAGCGCGTCCGAGAGCCGGGACAACGCCTGCTCGCGGTCGCTGCCCCAGGCGATCACCTTCGCCAGCATCGGGTCGTAATCGGCTCCGACCGTGGTGCCGGTGGCGAGCCCCGAATCGATGCGGACCCAGTCTTCGCTCGGTTGAATTACCGCCAGCACCTCACCGCCGGTGGGCAGGAAGCCGTGGACGGGATCCTCGGCGTAGACCCGCGCTTCGACCGCGTGCCCCTCGAAGGTGACATCCGCCTGCTCGAGCGTGAGCACCTCGCCCGCCGCCACCCGAAGCTGCCATTCGACCAGGTCGATTCCGGTGACCAGCTCGGTCACCGGGTGCTCGACCTGCAGCCGGGTGTTCATCTCCATGAAGAAGAATTCGTCGGGCCTGCCGCCCGACACGATGAACTCGACGGTGCCCGCGCCGGCATAGTCGACGGCCTTCGCCGCGTTGACGGCAGCCTCTCCCATCCGCGCCCGGGTCTCCTCGTCAAGTAGCGGGGACGGTGCTTCTTCAATGATCTTCTGGTGCCGCCGCTGCAGGCTGCATTCGCGCTCACCGAGGTGGATGGCGTTGCCGTGGCCGTCGGCCAGCACCTGAATTTCGATATGGCGCGGCGTGGCGATGAACCGTTCGGCGAGCAGCCGGTCGTCGCCGAACGCACCGAGCGCCACCCGCTGCGCCGACTCGATGGCGCCCGGTAGCTCGCCGGCGTCGCGCACCACGACCATGCCCTTGCCGCCGCCGCCCGCGGAGGGCTTGAGCAGGAGTGGGAGGCCGACCTCTTCGGCGGCGCGCAGCAGCTCATCGGGCGAGCCCGACGTGCCGGGCACGACCGGAACCCCGGCAGCCGAGACCGTGGCCTTCGCGCTGATCTTGTCGCCCATCGCCTCGATCGCGGCGGGTGGCGGCCCGATGAACACCAGACCCGCGTCCGCGCAGGCCCTGGCGAAGCCGGCGTTCTCCGCCAGGAAACCGTAGCCGGGGTGGATCGCTTGCGCGCCGGTCTCCTTGGCCGCACCGAGGATGGCGTCGATGGACAGGTAACTCTCGCGGGCGGCGGCAGGCCCGACTCGCACCGCCACATCGGCTTCGCGCACGTGGCGTGCGTCGGCATCGGCATCGCTGTAGACCGCGACCGACCGGACGCCGAGCTCGCGCAACGTCGCGATGATGCGGACGGCGATCTCGCCCCGGTTGGCGATCAGAACTGTGTGGAACATGCCTCACATCCGGAAGACGCCGTAGGAAATGGGTTCCAGCGGCGCATTGGCCGCCGCGGACAACGCCAGACCCACCACGGTACGGGTGTCGGCGGGATCAATCACGCCGTCGTCCCACAGCCTCGCGGTCGAGTAGTACGGGTTGCCCTGGTGTTCGTACTGATCGCGGATCGGCGCCTTGAACGCCTCCTCATCCTCCCCGGACCAAGCATCACCCCTGGCTTCGATCGCATCCCGCCGCACCGTGGACAGCACTGAGGCCGCCTGCTCGCCGCCCATCACCGAGATGCGGGCGTTGGGCCACATCCACAGGAAGCGGGGCGAGTACGCCCGGCCGCACATCGAGTAGTTACCTGCCCCGAACGAGCCGCCCACGATGACGGTCAGCTTCGGCACCCTGGCGCAGGCGACGGCGGTGACCATCTTCGCGCCGTGCTTGGCGATACCACCGGCCTCGTAGGCCTTGCCCACCATGAACCCAGTGATGTTCTGGAGGAACAGCAGGGGAATCGAGCGCTTGTCGCACAGTTCGATGAAGTGTGCGCCCTTCATGGCCGACTCCGAGAACAGCACGCCGTTGTTCGCGATGATGCCCACCGGATGACCGTGCACCCGGGCGAATCCGGTCACCAGCGTGGTGCCGTACTCCGCCTTGAACTCCGCGAACCGGCTGCCGTCGACGATCCTGGCGATCACCTCGCGCACGTCGTACGGGGTGCGCGGGTCGGTCGGCACGACGCCGTAAAGCTCGGCGGGGTCGACCGTCGGCTCCTCCGTCGGCAGCACGTCCCATGGCCTTGGCGCGCGAGGCCCGAGCGTGGAGACGATCGAGCGCACCATGCGCAGCGCGTCGGTGTCGTCGGCGGCCAGGTGATCGGTCACGCCGGAGGATCGGGCGTGCACGTCGCCGCCGCCGAGTTGCTCGGCCGTGACCTCTTCCCCGGTCGCCGCCTTCACCAGTGGCGGCCCGCCGAGGAAGATCGTGCCCTGGTTCCGCACGATGATCGCTTCGTCGCTCATCGCGGGCACGTACGCGCCGCCGGCGGTGCAGGATCCGAGCACCGCGGCGATCTGCGGGATACCCCGCGCGGACATGGTGGCCTGGTTGTAAAAGATACGGCCGAAGTGTTCCCGGTCGGGGAAGACCTCGGCCTGCCGCGGCAGGAACGCCCCACCGGAGTCGACGAGATAGACGCACGGCAGGTTGTTGTGCAGCGCGACCTCTTGCGCGCGCAGGTGTTTCTTCACCGTCATGGGGTAGTACGTGCCGCCCTTGACGGTGGCGTCGTTGGCGACGACGACGCACTCCCGCCCGGCTACCCGGCCGATGCCGGTGATGATGCTCGCGGCGGGTGCTTCGTCGTCGTACATGCCGGTGGCGGCCAGCGGCGAGAGTTCGAGGAACGGCGAACCCGGATCGAGCAGCGTGTCGACGCGGTCTCGCGGCAGCAGCTTGCCCCGCTCGACATGCCGGGCGCGGGACTTCTCCGAACCGCCTGCCCTGGCGTGCTTGAGCCTGCCGTTGAGATCGGCGACAAGCCCGGCGTGCTCGGCCGAGTACCGCTGGAACGACTCCGCTCCCGGTTCCGCGGCGGTGCGCAGGATCGGTGCCTCCATGTGCTGGCCGACCTCCTTTTCCGGTGTTAGTCGTCGTTAACTCCGCTCGCCATGTTAGCGAGCGCTAACGTAGGTGTCCAGCCTACTCCGGCAGACAAACGGCTCCGGTGGCCGAAGCCACCGGAGCCGCCCGTTAGTCGTCGTTACAGCCCCGCCGTCAGGCCGCACCGGCCAGCGCCGGGAGGTAACCGTTGACATGGCCCGCCTTGTTCGGGTGGTAGGACTCGACGAGGTTCTCCCAGACGATGCCGTTGATCCACGGCGATGACCGGCAGACCTCATGGCCCGCGAAGTCGTCCCTGGTGTCCTCGTACTTGAAGCCCGCCGCCGAAGCCCGGCCCGCGGTGACGTCGGAGAGCAGGTCGGCCGCGCTGTTCACGGCGTTGCGCTTGGTGTTGCTGAACCACCAGCACCAGGTCGAACTGAAGATCCGCGGGTAGCCCATGACCACGACCCGCGCGTTCGGCGCGTTGGCGGCGATCGCGGCGTAGGTGTTGTCGAGCAGCCCCGGCAAGGTTTCCTGCGCATAGGCCTTCGCCTCGTCGACCCGGCGCACGCACTCGCTGTCGGAGCCGACCGTGCAGGTGTACATGACGTCGGCGAACCCGGCGTCATTGCCACCGATCGAGACCGACACCAAGGTGGTGGCCGTACTCAGTTCGGCCACCTGGTTGTTGATCACATCGCTGGTCTTCGCTCCGGAACACGCGGCGAAGGTGAACGACGCAGGCCGGTTGGCTTCGGCCCACAGGACGGGATAGGCGTTCGCGCTTCGATAACACGACCCGCCGCTATACGAGCCCGCACCGGTGCCCGAGGCGTAGGAATCACCGAGGGCTACATAGTCATCGGTCGCGGCAGACGCGGGCGCGGCGAACAACGCCGTCGCCAGTGCGATGACACAGGCGATGGCGGCGAATAGGGGTGGACGAGCGATCTTCATGGGTTCCTCCATGGTGAGCAGGGTTTGTGATCGCGGTCACAAGGGTGGCAGGTGAACGGTGTTCGCGGTACCGACGATTCGGTCTACCGACGCAGCGGATGTGCGGGTTCGAATACCTCTCGAACCGGTACGGTCGCGGCGGCGAGCAGCGTGTTAGCGCTCGCTAACATCAGCGGCTACCATGGGCTGATGACCAGCCCCAGCCGCCGTGAGCAGATCCTCGCGGCGGCGGCCGAACTGTTCGCCCAGCATGGTTTCCACGGCGTCGGCATCGACGACATCGGCGCCGCCGTCGGCGTCTCCGGTCCCGCTCTCTACCGGCATTTCCGCAACAAGGACGCCATCCTCGGCGAGATGCTGACCGGCATCAGCCAGAAACTGCTCGACGGTGGCACGGCACGCGCGAGCGCCGCGGCGACGCCCGCCGATGCGCTCAGCGAACTGGTCGCCTTCCACACCGACTTCGCCCTGGGGAATCCCGCGCTCATCACCGTGCAGGAACGCAACCTTGCCAACCTGCGCGATGAGGACCGCAGGCAGGTGCGCGCCTTGCAACGCCGCTACGTCGAGGTGTGGGTGCGGGCGATCCGTGACGCGGTGCCTGGCGTCTCCGAGGAGCGGGCACGCGCCTGCGCACACGCGGTGTTCGGCTTGATCAACTCGACGCCGCACACCAGATACCTCGATCGGGCAGAGCTGACCGGCCTGCTTGCCGATCTCGCGCTGGGCGCACTTCACGCCGCGAGATGACCTCGTGTTGGATAGGACTCGTGGACGCCGACTTCTCCGGACGAGACGAGCTCGTCGAGCAGGCCACGCGTGCGCTGGCCGAAGCACGGCAAGGGCACGACGATGGCGCTCTGCTGCATGCGACGACGAACGTCCGCGAACTGATCATGTTGCTCTTCGGCGAGTGCAGCGCCATGGTCTCCGCGCTCGGCAACGGCGGCGCGACCCCGGTGAAGGTGCAGGTGTTCGACGACGAGGGCACCGAGGTCTCCATCGATCAGGCGGACCCGCCCGTGCGCACCGCGGTGCGCACGCTGCTCGCGCAGATGCACGGTAACCGGGAAGACGCGCAGCAGCAGATCGAGATCGCGCTGGCCAACGCCGCCCCGGATGAAGTCGCCAGCCTCGTGCTGCAGGCGCTGCGCTGGACGATCCGGCTCGCCGGCGAATGCATCGAGCGGGAGCTCACCGTCGCGCCGTGGATCGTGGCGGCGCTGGCCGACTGAAATTGTGCGAGTGTGACACTCGGCCCGACCTACTGGCTGATTGTCACGCTCGCTCAGCCCACAACCGGCGCCTCGGGCTAGGGTCAGCCGCGAAGCACAGCCGAATCACGTCAGGATCGCCATGAGCTCCCTGCGAAGCGTCGTCGACCGGGTAGGGCCGACGCTGCTGCACGCCGTGGTGCTGCCCGGCGACGATCGCGCCGTGGCCGATGTGGTGATCGCCGAGGGAGGGCCACACGGCCATCTCGCGGCAGGCGACCTCGTGCTCGCGGTGACCAGCGGCGCACTCGACGCCACGGTCGACCTCGTGCGGCAGAGCGCGGCACACGGCGCGGCCGCCGTGCTGCTCAAGCCGCCGCTCTCGCGCCGGGCCGCGGTCCGGAAGGCCGCACGCGAGACGGGCATCGGGCTCGTCGAAGTGCACGCGAAGACCTCGTGGGCGCAGCTGGTCTGGCTGCTGCGCACCGTGCTCGACGCGCTGGCCGACGAGTCCGAATCCAGCGACGACTCGGCGGCGGGCTCGGCGGATCTGTTCCGGCTCGCCGACGCCGCCGCATCGGTGGTGGACGCGCCGGTCACGATCGAGGACACCAACTCCCGGGTGCTGGCCTACTCGGCACGCCAGGACCTGACCGATCCCGCGCGGGTGTCGACCATCATGGGCCGCCGCATCCCGGACGACGTCCTGGCGAGATTCCGCTCGCGAGGCGTGTTCCGCGAGCTATCCAAGGGCAAGCAGACCATCTACGTTCCCGCGCAGCAGGACGGCACGCTGCCCCGGCTGATCGTGCCCATCCGGATGGGCGGCGAACTGCTCGGGTCGATGTGGGCGGTGGTGGCAGGCCCGGTGTCCGACGAGCGGGCGGCCGCCTTCGCCGATGCCGCCCCGGTCGTCGCGGTCCACCTGCTGCGGCGGCGCGCTCACGCCGACGCCCACCGAGCGGCCGCGGCCGAACTCCTCCGTGCGGTACTCGCAGGCAACGCGAGCCCGCGCCGGGCCATCGCGGAGCTGGGCCTGTCCGACGTGCCGCATCGCGTGGTAGCCGTGGATACCGAGGCCGGCAAGAAACGGCACCAGGCGAGTGCCGGCGCGGAGGGGGCGGGTCCCGAGGGTTTGCGGCTGGCCTTGCTGGAACGCATCTCCAACCGGGTCGGCAGGCACACCCACGGGTGCACGCTCGGCGGCGTGCTCTACCTGGTCGTCGAGGAGGAACAGCGCGGCTGGCACGAGTTGCGCGCCACGCTCGCCAAGGAGGCGGCCGGCGGAAAGCACTCGCTGCGGGCGGCCGCGGGCGGGCCACATCCGATCGGCGAGCTCAATCGCTCGCGTACCGAGGCCGACGAGGCGCTCGGCCTGCTGCGCGCCGAGCTGATCACCGGCCCTGTCGTCGGCTTCGAGGAGGTGTGGCCCGCGTTGACGCTGCATCGGGTGGCGAGAGCCGCCGCCGGGTCCGGCGCAGCGGAGCTCGGCCCCCTCGACGTGCTGCGCGAA
Source organism: Actinophytocola sp. (assembly GCA_009379975.1). GTDB lineage: Bacteria > Actinomycetota > Actinomycetes > Mycobacteriales > Pseudonocardiaceae > WHSS01. The sequence continues at coordinate 4,194 of WHSS01000005.1, read as the reverse complement.
CACGACCGCACCAAGCACGCCGACTACGTCAACACGCTCTACGAATGGCTACGGCACCCCGGGGACCCGCGCGCGGCGGCGAAGGCGCTGCGCATCCACCCCAACACCTTGCGGTATCGGATGCGCAAGCTGCTCGACGTGAGCGGACTGGACCTCTCCGAGCCCGACGTGCGGCTGGCCCTGCTCGCGCAGCTCATGACGATGAGGTGGTGCTAGGGCGTTCGCGGTGGCACGAAGGTGCCATGGGGTGCCTATATGGCACCCGCGGCCACCTTGGGCTCCACCGCCGCCACGCCCCGCGGTTGTGTGCTCATGCCATCAAATATGTAACCAAAGGTTGTCCCGGCAGAACGATGACATCGGGCCGAATCGGGTACACCGTAGGTGGTGACACAGACCACTGGAGGGCCGGGAAGGCCAGGGAGACCATTGTGCGTATCGCCGTACCCCGCGAAGTCAAGAAGCATGAATACCGGGTCGCTCTGACCCCCGCGGGGGTGCATGAGCTGACCGAACGCGGCCATGACGTGTTCGTGGAGGCCGACGCGGGCGTCGGCTCCTCGATCACGGACGAGGAGTACCTCGCCGCGGGCGCCAAGGTGCTCTCCGGTGCCGACGACGTCTGGGCCGAGGGCGACCTCGTCCTGAAGGTCAAGGAGCCCATCGCCGAGGAGTACCCGCGGCTGCGCGACGACCAGGTGCTGTTCACCTACCTGCACCTCGCCGCCGACCGGCCGCTGACCGACGCCCTCATCGCGGCGGGCACGACCGCCTTCGCCTATGAGACCGTCCAGCTCCCCTCGGGCGCGTTGCCGCTGCTCGCGCCGATGTCCGAGGTGGCGGGCAGGCTCGCCCCGCAGGTCGGTTCCTACGCGCTGCTCAAGCCGAGCGGCGGCCGTGGGGTGCTGCCGGGCGGCATCCCCGGGGTGCATCCGGCGCGGATCGTGGTCATCGGCGGTGGCGTCGCCGGGCTCAACGCCGCCAGGGTCGCGCTAGGCATGGGCGCGGACGTCGAGGTGCTCGACACCAACGTCGACCGGCTCCGCCAGATCGACCACGACTTCGGTGGCCGGATCCGCACCGTGAGCTCCAACGCCCTGACGCTGGAGCAGTCGATCCTCGAGGCCGACATGGTGATCGGCGCGGTGCTGGTACCCGGCGCGAAGGCCCCGAAGCTGATCAGCAACGCCCAGGTGGCCCGGATGCGGCCCGGCAGCGTGCTGGTGGACATCTCGATCGATCAGGGCGGCTGCTTCGCCGACTCGCACCCGACCACACACGACGACCCGACCTATCGGGTGCACGACGCGGTGTTCTACTGCGTCGCCAACATGCCCGGCGCGGTGCCCAGGACGTCGACCTACGGTCTGACCAACGTGACGCTGCCCTACGTCGTCTCGCTCGCGGGCCGCGGCTGGCACGCGGCGGCGCGCGCGGACGCCGCCCTGGCAGGGGGCCTCAACACGCACGCGGGAGCACTCACCAATGGCCCGGTCGCCCAGGCGCACGGTCTCGAGCACACGCCGCTGGAGTCAGCCATCGGCTGAGACGGTCCTACTACTACAGCCGGACTTCTTGATCTGACGCGCACGGAGTTGACCGCGACGGTCGGTTGGCGGCTGACCTACGCCGGGCCGAATCGCTTAGCCGACGTGCTCTGGTGTGCCAGGCGCCGGATCGCCGCGAGGGCGGCTTCGCCGAACACGGTGCCGAGGACCACGCCCTCCAGCACGTCTTCCAGCTTGCCGAGGCGGGCGACGTAGTCCACGTCCGCCTCGGCAATGCGCTGGCACGCCTCGAAGTAGGCGTCAAGCACGGTGACGAAACCGGGGTGTCCCAACTCCGCCAGCCGCGTGATCACCGACGCCACGATGTCGATCTCAGCGGTCTTGTCGCTGACCTGCCAGCCGTGGCGCTCGATGAGCTCCTCGACCTGACGCCTCGCGTCCGTGCGTGCCGGGTCGTGGGTGGCTTCGGCTGGCGTGCAGAGCCCCTTCGAGACCGCCCCGAGCATCTTGTGTACCGGCAGTCCGGGCTCGTCGATCGCCGCCAGCACGTCGTGCACCTTGGCCACAGGTAGCCCGCCCACCTCGATCAGCGCCCTGATCAGCCGTAGCCGGCGCAGGTGATCGTCGTCGTACTGGGCCTGGTTCCGGCTGGTCCGGTGCCCGGGCGGCAGCAACCCCTCGCGCAGGTAGTACTTGATCGTCGGCAAGGCCACGCCCGCGGTGTCGCCGAGCTCACCTATGCGCATCTGAATCCTCCGGTCTTAAGCCCTTGCCTTCCCAGCATGGACAGTGTAACTATCTATAATAGATAGTTACACTATCCACATGGAGGCGTTAGGACGACCGTAGCGGTACCGGTGACGTGGCAGGCACTGCGAGGCCAGCCGCTGATCGCGCCGGATGGCTTGACGCTGCTGGCGGCCGGGGCCTTGGCCGCCGTCGCGGTGCTCGGCGTCAGGTGGTCGCTGGCCGCCGGAGAAGTTGCGAACGATCAAACCGCCGAGCGAGAGGTGAGCGCGCTATGAGTACGTTGTTCGATCTCGCCTTCTATTTCGCCGCCCCGTTCTGGGCGTTGATGATCCTCGCGCCGGGCTGGTCGTGGACCAGGCGGATCATCGGCTCCCCGCTGATGGTGCTGCCGGTACTCGTGGTCTGGGCGATCGCGGCCTTCCCGCTGCTCGGTCCACTGTGGACGGCGGTGGTCAACCCGAGTTTGGCGGGGCTGCAGGAACTACTGGCCGACCCCGCGGCGGTCACGCTGCTGTGGGCGCAGATCATCGCGTGGGATCTGTTCATCGGGCACTGGATGTATCTGGACAGCCGCGAGCGGGGCCTCCGCCCGCTGGTCATGAGCCCGCTGCTGGTGTTCACCATCCTGCTCTCCCCCATCGGCCTGCCGGTCTACCTGGCCCTCCGCCGAACACTTCACCGCCCGCGACTGCGACACTCGGCCTATTCTGCGGAAATTCGCGCGTCGAATGCAGCGAAAACCCGGGGTGTTGCCTAAGCTTGTGGTGGCGGCCTGCTCCCAGTGACCCCCAGGCTGGTTGAGCAGGCCGCCCTTAGCCGCCCTGGTAGGCGAGGTTGTCCTCCCAGTTCGTTGCCGTGTCCTGCCGTGGATATCGTGCGGAGTGAGGCAGGATGACGCCGCAGCACGCATGAGCTTGGGAGGCAGCGAAATGCATGACGGCAGCGGCCGGATCGCGGTGCACCAGTTGAGCAAGAATTTCGGCTCCGTGCGAGCCGTCTCGAACCTCAGTTTCACGGTCGAACCGGGCTCGGTCACGGGTTTCCTCGGCCCCAACGGCGCGGGCAAGACGACGACGTTGCGGATGATCCTCGGGCTGGTGAATCCCTCCGCCGGGACCGCGACCATCAACGGCCTGCCGCACGACAAGCTGGGTAACCCGGCGACGGTGGTCGGCTCGGTGTTGGAGAACGAGGGCTTTCACCCGACCAGGTCAGCGCGGAACCATCTCCGGGTGTATGCGGCCGCCATCGGCGTCCCCGACCAGCGGGCCGACGAGGTGCTGGGCCTGGTCGGGCTCAGCGACGCGGCGCACCGGGGTGCGGGCGGGTTTTCGCTCGGCATGCGGCAGCGACTGGCGCTGGCGACGGCGCTACTCGGCGACCCGCAGGTGCTGGTGCTCGACGAACCAGCGAACGGCCTCGACCCGGAGGGCATCGCGTGGCTGCGCCGGTTCCTGCGTGAGTTCGCGAAGCAGGGGCGGACCGTGCTGGTGTCGAGTCACCTCTTGGCGGAGGTCGAGCAGACCATCGATCAGGTGGTCGTCATCAGCCACGGCCAGACGATGTACTACGGCCAACTGGCCGAGCTACGCCAAGCGCAACAGCGCAGGGTGCTCGTGCTGTCGGCCGACCAACATGCCCTGGTCACCGCGCTGCGCGAGGAGCAGATCGGCGAGGTCGAATCGATCGAGGACGGCTGGCTCGCGGTGCCAACGGTCACCGCGCGGCAGGTCGGTGACATCGCCTTGCGCGCGGGGATCGCCATCTACGGCTTGACCGAGCGGCAGGCGGATCTCGAAAACCTGTTCTTCCAGCTGACCAGCGGTCAGTACGGCGGCAGGCCGCAGATGCCGGCAACGCCTGACGCGCCACCAGGGGCGTGGGGCCCACCCCGGGAGCCCGGGGCACCACCCGGACCATGGGGCCCGCCTGGCGG
>WHSS01000264.1 GCA_009379975.1 Actinophytocola sp. | reverse complement strand
TCCTCGGGCCGGTAAAGCACCACGGTCTGTCCCGGCGCGACCCCCCGTAACGGCTCGCGGAGCTGGATGCGGACCGCGCCGCCGTCGGCTTCGGCCACCGCGGGCGCCGTTCCGCCGTGCGCGCGCACCTGCACAATGCACTCCGTTGGCCCGGGCAGGGCCCGCTCGCTGGGCCAGTTGGGCCGGTCGGCTTCGATCTCGCTGACCCCGAGGTCGGCGGCGGAACCGACCTTCACCGTGCCCGACACCGGCTCGAGCCCGAGCACGTAGCGCGGCCTGCCGTCGGCGGCGGGTGCCGCTATGCCGAGGCCCTTGCGCTGGCCGACGGTGAACCCGTGCACCCCGCTGTGCTCACCGAGGACGGCGCCGGTTTCGGCGTCGACGAGCTTGCCCGGCCGCTGCCCCAGCCGCGACTCCAGGAAGCCCTTGGTGTCGCCGTCGGGGATGAAGCAGATGTCGTGACTGTCCGGCTTGCTCGCCACCATCAGCCCGCGCTCGGCCGCTTCCGCGCGCACCTCCGACTTCTGGGAGTCGCCCAGCGGGAACATCGAATGCCGCAGCTGCTGCGGCGTCAGCGAAGCCAGCACGTAGGACTGGTCCTTGCCCTCGTCGGCACTACGCCGCAGTTCGGGTACCCCGTCCACGACGGCCAGCCGGGCGTAGTGACCGGTGGCCACCGCGTCGAAGCCGAGTGCGATCGCCTTGTCAAGCAACGCCTCGAACTTGATCTTCTCGTTGCAGGTCACGCAGGGATTCGGCGTCCGCCCCGCGGCATACTCGCCGACGAAGCTCTCAATGACGTCTTCGCTGAACCGCTCGGCGAAGTCCCAGACGTAGAACGGGATACCGAGCAGGTCCGCGACCCGGCGCGCGTCGTGCGAGTCCTCAATGGTGCAGCAGCCGCGTGCGCCGGTGCGCAACGTCCCCGGCTTCGCCGAGAGCGCGAGATGCACCCCGACGACCTCATGCCCGGCGTCCACCGCGCGTGCCGCCGCCACCGCGGAGTCCACGCCCCCGCTCATCGCCGCCAATACCCGCGAACTCATGTTCGTGCCCCCACCGTCTCGCTGCCGGCGTCGACCGCGGGGCGATGCCCCGCTCCGACGACGCCCGCCTTACGTGCCCGATTGACCACGCCCACGATCTCGGCGAGCACGTGATCAACGTCCGTCCGGGTCGAAGTGTGGCCCAGCGAGAAGCGCAACGAACCGCGCGCCGCCTGGGGCTCGGCGCCCATCGCGAGCAGCACGTGACTGGGCTGGGCGACACCGGCGGTGCAGGCCGAACCGGTCGAGCATTCGATGCCCTTGGCGTCCAGCAACATCAGCAGGCTGTCTCCCTCACACCCGGGGAAACTGAAATGCGCGTTGCCCGCGAGCCGAAGATCACCGTCGACCGGGGCGCCGTTGAGCACCGCATCGGGAACCAGATCCCGCACGCCGGCGACGAGCGCGTCCCGGAACGTCCGCACTTCCTTCGTCCGCACGGGCAACTCGGCGACGCTCGCCCGCACGGCCGTCGCGAACGCGTGGATGCCCGGCACGTCGAGCGTGCCCGAACGCACGTCGCGCTCCTGGCCACCACCGTGCAGCAGCGGCGTGCACTCCGCGTCGCGGGCCAGTAGCAGCGCTCCGACGCCGTACGGCCCGCCGACCTTGTGGCCGGTGAGCGTCAGTGCGGCAGCCCCGCTGGCCGCGAAATCCATGTCGACGGCTCCCACCGCCTGCACGGCGTCGGTGTGCAGCGGGATGTCGAACTCGGCACAGACACCGGCGATCTCGCTGACCGGGTTGACGGTGCCGACCTCGTTGTTCGCCCACATCACGGTCACCAGCGCGATGTCGTCCGGGTTCTGCTCGATCGCCGCTCGCACCGTCTCCGGGAGCAGCCTGCCGGACGCATCGACCTCGAGCCAGGTGATCTCGGCGCCGGCATGCTCGCCGAGCCACTCGACGGAGTCGAGCACCGCATGATGCTCGATCGCCGAGACCAGCACCCTGCGCCTGGCGGGATCGGCGGCGCGGCGCGCCCAATACATACCCTTGACCGCGAGATTGTCGCTCTCGGTGCCGCCCGCGGTGAAGATCACCTCGGACGGCCGGGCCCCCACCGCGGCCGCGAGGCCTTCCCTGGCCTCTTCCACCACCCGGCGGGCCTTCCTGCCGGAGGAATGCAGCGAAGAAGCGTTGCCGACAGTCGACAGCGCCTCGGTCATCGCGGCGATCGCTTCGGGCAACATGGGAGTTGTCGCCGCATGGTCAAGATAGGTCATCGCCTCTCAAGGGTAGCCGCCCTCAGTGTCTGTCGGCCTACGCGCCCAGTCGATTACGTGGCCAGTGCTCTTATTCATAGGTCGGGCTATTCACCGATGCTGTCGTCTCGCCGACCGCTGTGACCTCCATCGATCACTCGGGCGGACCTTCGGCCCACCCTCGCTGGATCGACTTGTGAATAGCCCTCCAGGGCTCTGCTGTGCGTCGGCCTTTCGGTCCTTGCTGGCCGGAGCCCTGCCCCCGAAATCGACTACCTTCGCCAGGGCGCGTGTGCGACTCGCCTTGGCCAGCAGTCCCACCGATCAGCCACAGGCTCTAACAAATGACCGTGCCGGCTCTCCCTCGCGTCCCGTTCGCCATGGCTCTCCTGCGCGGTACCTCCACGGGCGGGTACGCCGTATAGCCGAGCGCCGAGTGCGCCGCCGCCTCGGCCAGCCTTGCCAGCTCCCGGCGGTTTTCCGCCCGGCCGGGAGCGATCTCGTCGCACACGAAGACCTCGACGACCAGGCCGCGCAGCCGGGCGACCCGGCCTAGCGATGCGAGAAACGACTCGGTGCCGATGAACGCCGGGTATGTCGTCTCGGTGCCGTCCGCGGTCCGGTAACGCAGCGCGACCGGCCGCACCGGCACGCCGCCGTCGATGGCCGCCTGGAACGGAGCCGCGACGAACGGCCCCATCGCGCGACCGCACCAGGTGGTGCCCTCCGCCGAGACGTTGATCAGTGACCCGGCCCGCAGCGCGGCGGCCAGTTCACCGACGGTGCCCGGCAGTGCCGACAGACGTGCCCGGTCAACGAAGATGGTGCCCGCGCGACGCGCCAGCCCACCCAGCACCGGCCACCGGGCGATCTCGGACTTCGCCAGCGCCCGCATCGGCTGGACAGCGTTGACGGCGACGATGTCCAGCCAAGAGATGTGGTTACTGGCTACGAGCGCACCCCTACCGGGCGTCTCGCGGATGCCCGCGAAGCCCGCGCCGCCGTGGACGATGAGCCGGATGCCGAACGCGCGCAGCAAACCGACGAAGACCCACCGCACGATCCGCTGCCGCGGGGCGCCGGGAAGCAGCCACCGCACGGGCGAGCCCAGTACGGTCGCCACGAGGACGGCGCTCGCCGCGACGATCCGCAGCAACGCCCTGCCCCAGCCGACGAGAGCCACGCCGGCGTCGAGGCAACCGGGGCCGCAGGGCGACGTCGGCAGCCACCGGTGCGGCTGCGGCAGCGAACGGGTCGGCACCGGCGCCTTGCTCATCGTACGGCGAGCCCCAGGAAGTACTTCAGGTACCGCACGTCCAGCGTGTACAGATCGAGCAGCACGAAGAAGTCGGCCACCCCGAAGGCCGGGTCGTGCGCGGGCGGGCCGCACACCTTCGCGCCTAGCCGGATATAACCACGCAGCAACGGCGGGAGCACGGCGCGGTGGGGCCACTCGACGTCGTCGAACTTCCACGGGTGCAGCGGCGCGACGCGCCGGTCGTCCGCCGAGAGGTGCTTGGCCCGCACGGCGTCCCACACGCCGGCGGCGTACGAACCTCCGCCGGCAAGCGGCACCGACGCGCAGCCCGCGAGGTAGCGGTGGCCGGTCAGCAGCATGTAGCGCGCGATGCCTGCCCACACCAGGCTGACCACCGCACCGCTGCGGTGATCGGGGTGCACGCAGGAACGGCCGGTTTCGACGAGCGTGCTACGCAGCGGGTCGAGCGCGGTGAGGTCGAATTCGGTGTCGGCGTAGAGGCCACCGGCCTCGGCGGCGCGCTCGGGCGGCAGCATCCGGTAGGTGCCGACGATGTCGCCACTCCGGTCGTCGCGGACCACGAGGTGGTCGCAGAGCTCATCGAAGGAGTCGGCGTCGACCCCGTCGAGGATGCTGTCGAGCCTCGCACCCATCTCCTGGGCGAACACCTGGTGTCGGAGGCGCTGCGCCGCGATGACCTCATCTGAGTTCTGCGCGACGAGCAGGGTGTAGTGGGGCGAGCCGTCACGCCGGCCGGCGGGGGCGCCGTCGTGCTGGGTCTCGGTGCTGACTAAAACCTGCGGCAGTGTCATGCCCCAGGTGTATCGAGCGTGGGGAACCAGCTGCCCCTGGTGGCGTGACAGCACAGTGCACAGTATGTGAATAGCGCGTACGCGCCCAATATCTCAGGAGATACCGATGACCAGCAGAATCATGCGCAGCGTGGCCGTATTGGCGGCCGCGGCGGCGGTAACGGTGGGCCTCGCGACGCAGGCGCACGCCGCGATCGTCGACCGGGGCTCGTGGAGCGAAAGCGGAACAGACTCCTTCGATGACTGCGGCTTCGTCGTCGACGTCCAGTGGTCCGACCCGGGGTCGTGGAAGATCCAATCCCGCCAGCCGGGCAGCGAGGCGTTCTACGGTTCGTTCGCGGCGGAGTACCGCGACGTTCTCACCAACCCTGAGACCGGGGTTTGGATGGTGGTGTACGGGAAGTACACCTTCCGCGAGATCAAGGCGACCCACGTCGAGGGCGACATCTACCAGTTCCGGCAGCACACCGCCGGCGTTCCGATCGTCGTCGAGGACAGCGACGGCAATGTCGTGCTCCGTGACCGGGGGCTCGTCGTGTGGGAGCAGGTGTTCGACACCTTCGGCGACGGCGAACCCAGCGGCGAGCCGATCAGCTTCGAGCTGGTGTCGACCCACGACCCGCACCCGGAGCTGTACATGACGGACGAGGAACGCTGCGCCAAGATCGCAGAGCTGATCGGCTGAGTCGGTGGGCTGAGCCGCCAGCAACTGCTGGGCAAGTCCTTCCAGCGCCCCCCGGAACGACCCGTAGTAGACCCACGTGCCGCGCCGCCATGGCGATCCCCACCCGCGGCGAGTACGCCGAGGAGGTCAAGGTCGAGCTGGAGCGCCTGGAGTCGGCGCGCACCATGCTCGCGGTGGAGCACCTGGCCGCCTTGCTGCGAGCGAACCGCGACTGGATGATCCCCGCCGAGGCGGGCGAGGTCGGTGTGCTCGCGGTGGAGCAGCTATTCACCGCCTACGGCCTGACCGAGTCCACGGGCGTGGTGTCGGTGTGCCCGTCGGGGGCGGCCGCGCTGGTCGCC
>WHSS01000096.1 GCA_009379975.1 Actinophytocola sp. | reverse complement strand
TTGATCAGATGATCGTCGGTACTCACTTGGCTCCCACCTCAAGCTGGTGACACGTTTCACCAACGATCGCGGCGTAGCGGGCCAGGACGTCGAACTCATAGTCCACGGTGCTCAAAGCCGGGACGACCAGCCGCCCGGCGTCAACGTCGTCCACCCCGATCACGGCGAGCTGATCAGGCACGACGATGCCGGCTCCGGTCGCCGCGGCGAGCACCGCCAGTGCGAAGTCGTCGTTGTAGCCGCAGACCGCCGTCACCTGGTGGCGACTCCGCCACTCTTCGACGGCCGGAAGTGCTCGCTCCCCGCCGAGATCACGTGCGTGATGAGTGTCAGATCCTTGGCCGCCATCTCGGCCGTGAGAAGGCGGGTGAACCGGGTGAACCCCGGCGAGGCCGCCCAGTCGGGCACCATCAGCAGGACGAGCCGGTTGCTTCCGGTTCGCAGCGCCCGAGCAGCCGCGGACGGCGTATAACCCAGCTCCTCGGCGACGGCGAGCACACGGGAGCGCGTCTCCTCCGGGATGCGCACGTCGGTGCGGGCGTTGAGGACATAGCTCACCGTGGTCCGAGAGACGCCCGACGCGCTCGCCACGTCCGCGCTGGTCACCCTCCGCACCGGAGGCCCGTTTCCGGATCGCGTTTGACTCACCCGACTCCTTGATCGTCCCGTGTAGGACGCATTGTGCACGAATAATGAGCGACCGTAACCTGGCGATGCACCCGGCGATGCGACAAAGGAGAAGCACGTGAACGAGACTGCGGTGTTCGACGCGGTATACGAGGACTCGGTGCGGCAGCCGGAGCGGTTCTGGTCGGAGGCGGCCGCCGGCATCGACTGGGACACCCCGCCGGAGTTGACCCTCGACGACTCACGGGCCCCGTTCTACCGGTGGTTCACCGGTGGCAAGCTCAACACCTGCTACAACGCGGTGGACCGGCATGTCGAAGGCGGCCGGGCCGATCAGCTCGCGTTGATCTACGACTCGCCGGTCACCGACACCGTGTGCACCTTCACCTACCAGCAGCTGCGCGATGCCGTAGCCACGTTCGCCGGCGCCCTGGCCACGCAGGGGGTCGGCCGCGGCGACCGGGTGATCATCTACCTGCCGATGGTGCCCGAAGCCGTGATCTCGATGCTGGCCTGCGCGCGTATCGGCGCCATCCACTCCGTGGTCTTCGGTGGCTTCGCGGCCAACGAGCTGGCCACCCGCATCGACGACGCCACCCCCAAGGTCGTCGTCTCCGCGTCGTGCGGCATCGAACCGGGCCGGTTGGTCGCCTACAAGCCGCTGCTGGACGACGCGATCGAGCAGGCCACCCACAAGCCGGCGCGGTGCATCATCCTGCAGCGCCCCGAGCTCACCGCCGAACTGACCGAGCGCGACCTCGCCTGGGACGACGCGATCGCCGGCGTCCAGCCCGCCGAGTGTGTCCCGGTCGAGGCGACCGATCCGCTGTACATCCTCTACACCTCCGGTACCACCGGGCAGCCGAAGGGCGTGGTCCGCGACAACGGCGGCCACGCGGTCGCCCTGAAGTGGTCCATGCACAACGTCTACGGCGTCGAGCCTGGCGAAGTGTTCTGGGCCGCCTCCGACGTCGGCTGGGTGGTCGGCCACTCCTACATCGTCTACGCACCCCTGCTGCACGGCTGCACGACCGTCCTCTACGAGGGCAAACCCGTCGGCACCCCCGACGCGGGTGCGTTCTGGCGGGTCATCGCCCAGCACAACGTGTCCACGATGTTCACCGCGCCCACCGCATTCCGCGCGATCCGCCAGCAGGACCCCGGCGGCGACCACATCGCCCGGCACGACCTGTCCGGCTTCCGCACGCTGTTCCTGGCAGGTGAGCGCTGCGACCCCGAGACCCTGCGCTGGGCGCAGCAGCAGCTCAAGGTCCCGGTCATCGACCACTGGTGGCAGACCGAGACGGGCTGGCCCATCGCGGCCAACTGCCTCGGCATCCAGCAGCTCCCGGTCGTCGCCGGCTCCCCCACCCGTGCCGTACCCGGCTGGGACCTGCACGTCCTGGACGACCGCGGGCAGGAGCTACCACCAGGCGAAACGGGTGCCCTCGTCGTCAAGCTGCCGATGCCGCCCGGATCCACACCGACGCTGTGGAACGCCGACGAACGGTTCCGGCAGACTTACCTGGACACCTTCCCCGGCTATTACCAGACGGCCGACGCCGGATACATCGACCACAACGGCTACGTGTTCGTCATGGCCCGCACCGACGACATCATCAACGTCGCCGGGCACCGCCTGTCCACCGGCGCCATGGAGGAGGTCCTGGCCGAGCACCCGGATGTCGCCGAATGCGCCGTCATCGGCGTCGCCGACGACCTCAAGGGCCAGGTCCCCGTCGGCCTGCTCGTCCTCAAAGCCGGTACCGACCGCCCGCACGACGACATCACCGCCGAGGCCGTGCGGCTGGTGCGGGATCGGATCGGTGCCGTGGCCGCGTTCAAGAGCGCCATCGTGGTCGGCAGGCTGCCCAAGACCCGCTCCGGCAAGATCCTGCGCGGCACGATGCGCAAGATCGCCGACAACGACGCTTACCGCACACCCGCCGCCATCGATGACCCCGAGATCCTCAACGAGATCAGCCAGGCACTACGCGGTGCCGGTTTCGCGGGCTGACTCGGTCGCGCCTGGCAGCACGGTCCCGGGACCCTGCCGGTAAGCCCGACTAATCCGGGCAAAGCGGGCATATTTTGGGCCTAGCGGCAGGGTCCCTGATCAACTCAGCTGCTAGTCGAACAGGTCGTCGACTGATTCGGCGGTGGCGGCGCGGTGGATCCAGGTCTCGAGCTGGTCGAGATCGGTGCAGGCCGTGATGCGGGCGCGGGTGTCGTCGGGCACGTCGACACCCCGAGCGGCGAGGAAGGCGAGCAACGCCCTGGCCTCACCCTTGGCCTCACCCTTGGCCTCGCCTTTAGCCTCGCCTTCGGCGCGGCCTTGGCCGAAATAGATGCCGTAGTCGGCCTGCGGGCCGAACTCGATCGCCTCCCCGCGGTTCTCGCCGCGCTGCTCGGACTCAAGGGACAGCGGGGCGGGCGCCGATAACCACCAGGATCACCCGTACCAGCCGCGGTTTCTCGACACGTGAACGCTGCTCATCGCCGAGGAAATCGTCCCTGCCGTAAGAGAAGCCGTCGCGACGGAACGTCAGCGGTAAGGCGCCCCCTGCCTACTTGGCCGGTCAGCCGCCATGCACCCGGCCCGGCGCAGACCCCGGGTGTGCCCGGCCGTTGGGAGATATCGCCGCGGCCGTAATCTCGGTGATCGAGCGGAAGGACCTCATGTTCGATACACGGCAACGCAAACGATTGATCGGCTGGCTGCAGTCGTTGAGCGTCACGCCAGGCGGCTTCCCACCCGGCGTGCTGAACAACGGCGACACCTTCGGCCCGCGCGCCCGGCGCGAACTGGTCGCGCAATTCGGGAAGGAGCCTGCCGTCGCGGCCGTCGATCTGCTCACCTCTTACGGCGCCGAGGTGGCCCCGACGAAGAAGTGGCGCGAGGCGGTGGCAGAGCTGCGGGCGACCCAACCCGACGCGACGCGGATGTATCGGCTGCTGCTCGAACTCCTGCTCGAGCATGCTGACAACAGCGACGAACAGCGCGGGGCCGACGCCACCTGGACGGCGTGGCGTTTCCTCCAGACCGACAACGCCCAAGTGCTACGCGGTGCCGTATGGGCGGTGGCCGACGTCGACGAGTCCTGGGTGACTCCCCTACTCGGCGACGTCGCGGTGCATTGCGGCGTCGGCTTTGGCGACGCCGGCGGGGAATCCCGCTGCTCGCCCATCACGACATCGGCTGTCGCCGCGCTGGCGGAGCGAGACTCGTTCGGCGCGCTCGAGGTCGTGGCCCAGCTGACCCGCGTGAAGTCGAAAGTGCAGAACAAGACCATCCGCAAAGCGATCGACAAGGCCACGGCCACGGCGGCCGCCGAAGCGGGCCTGACACCGGGCGCGCTGGTCGAATGGTCGGTACCGGACTTCGGCCTCGACGCCGATGGCCGCGCCGAACGCACCATCGGTGATCACGTCGCACTGCTGTCGCTCGGCGTGGCCAAGGCCGGGGCCACGCTGGCGATGCGGTGGCGCACGCCATCCGGGGACATCGTGGGTTCCGTCCCGGAGGCGGTCAAGGAGCACCACGCCAGTGAGCTCGCCGAACTGCGGGACCTGGCCAAGAGGGTCAAGCCGGTGGCCGCGGCCCAGCGGGCAAGGCTGGAGGACCTCATGGCCTGTGATCGGGAGTGGTCCGCGGCGGACTGGATCGCGTGCTACGTCGGGCATCCCGTCGTCGGCCGGTACGCCAACTCCCTTATCTGGCAGACAGGCGACAGTGCCGGCCTTCCCGTCCTGACCGAGCAGGGCTGGGCACTATATGGCCATGAAGGCGACGAGGTGCGGGTCGCCGAAAGCGACCGGCTGCGATTGTGGCATCCCATCCGGGCTTCCCTTGCCGAAATCGAGGCGTGGCGAGCCCACATCACCGATGCTCAGCTGCGCCAACCGTTCAAGCAGGCGTTTCGCGAGGTCTACCTGCTGACGCCCGCGGAGGAGGAGACGAAGCAGCACTCGAACCGGTTCGCGGCGCACATCCTGCGGTACCGGCAGGCCGGGGCGTTGATACGCACGCTCGGCTGGGCCGCCAACCACCTCGGGTATTGGGAAGGCGGGGCCGAGGGCGAAGCCGTGAAGGAGATCGGCGAGGACGGCTGGCGTGCGAAGTTCTCCTTCGACCTCGTCGAGCAGAAAGGCGAGTACGACGCCGAACTGTGCTCGACCGGCCAGGTGCGGTTCGAGCGGCGCACCGGGGACGGAACCGACGCGCTATGGGAACGCGCTCCGCTGGCCGACGTGCCTGATCTGGTGCTCAGCGAGGCCATGCGCGACGTCGATCTGTTCGTCGGCGTCACCTCGATCGCGAACGAGGTGACCTGGACCGACGCCGACGACGACCGCCACCGCGACTACTGGCGCGACGCGAGCTTCGGCGAGCTGACCGAGTCGTCGCTGATGCGGCGCGAGGTGCTGGAGCGACTGCTGCCGCGGACCAAGATCGCGGATCGCGTGGAACTCTCCGACCGTTACCTGATCGTGCACGGCCGGCTGCGCGACTATCGCATCCACCTCGGCTCGACCAACATCATGATGAGTCCGGCGGACACGTACCTGTGCATCGTGCCAAAGCGCGGCAGAGGGGTCACCGAGAAGGTATTCCTGCCCTTCGAGGAGGACGGCGGCAAGCTCTCACTGCTCCTGTCGAAGGCCTTCCTGCTGTCCGTTGACACCGCCATCACCGATCCGGAGATCGTCCGTCAGCTGCGTCACGGCTTGTGAGCGGGGCCGCTCAGCGGTAGCCGGTGTACGGTCCGATCCGATGACCGAGCAGGAATCACCGCCGAAGCCGACCCGCGCCGACTTGGCCGCGGCGCGAGAGGTCACCATCCCCGATGTGATCGCGCCCGGTCTCGACGTCCTCTTCTGCGGGATCAACCCGAGCCTGTACTCAGGGGCGACCGGGCACCATTTCGCCCGGCCCGGCAACCGGTTCTGGCCCGCGTTGCATCTCGCCGGCTTTACCCCGCGCCTGCTCAGTCCGTCCGAACAGGGTCAACTCGTATCGTACGGCCTTGGCGTGACGAACCTCGTCGCCCGCACCACCGCCCGTGCCGACGAGTTGACCTCGGAAGAGCTGCGCGATGGGGCACTGCGCCTGACCGCACTTGTCGAGCGGTACCGGCCCCGCGCGGTAGCGGTCGTCGGCGTGACCGCCTACCGCGCGGGTTTCCAG
The DNA here is from genome assembly GCA_009379975.1 of Actinophytocola sp. GTDB lineage: Bacteria > Actinomycetota > Actinomycetes > Mycobacteriales > Pseudonocardiaceae > WHSS01. The sequence goes on along the minus strand of WHSS01000096.1, from coordinate 11,021 downwards.
CGTCCGCGCGCCACCGTCGGACGGCAGGACGAGCGCCTGGGCGACGCCATGGTCTGGGTGCTACCGAACCCCAGCGGCCTCAACGCCCACTACCAGCTCCCGGCGCTCGCCGACGAGTTCCGCGCACTGCGCACGGCGACGGCCTAACGCTGCTCAGCGGCCGGCGAGCAAAGCGATATCCGAGGGGTGAGCCGCAAGCGGCGTAATGGTGACCGTCATGTACTCGAACAGCGGCAGGCCCCACAGCACGTCGTGCAGCTCGCCGTTGTCCTCGACGTCGAAAATGCTCAGGTTCGAGTACTGGCCGGCGATGCGCCAGATGTGCGGCCATTTACCCTTCCGCTGCAGCCGCTGGCTGTACTCCTTCTCCCTGGCGATGGTGTCGGCTCTCACCTCGGGATCGAGATCCCTCGGCAGGTCGACGTCCATCCGCACCGCGAAGAGCACGGTTCCTCCTCGATGTGCTCAGGCCGGGTCCAGCACGAAGTCATAGCGGACTTCGTTACCTTCGCCGGAAGATGCGGGCTTCGGGGCCAGGATCAGCTCCGGCTTCACGGCGGACGCGATATCGGAGTCGACGTGATCGCCGCCCTGGAAGTACAGCTGCGTGGTGATGAGCTGGTGACCCTCGGCGGACACCTTCAGGTGCAGGTGAGCGGGCCGCCAGGCGTGCCAGCCCGCGGCGTCGATCAGCTTGCCGGTCGCCCCGTCGGTGGGAATCTGATACGGCGCGGGCTGGATCGTGCGGACCGCGAAGTTGCCCTCGCCGTCAGCGATGACCGTGCCGCGCAAGTTCCACTCGGGAATGCCCGGTGCGAACTGCGCGTAGAAGCCGGCGTCGTCGGCGTGTGTAGGTGCGTCCGGCGGGGGTGGTGATGGTGATGGTGATGATATCGAACAAATATTCGACACGAGAGCATTTCCGCGCGGCGTGTCGACCCGCGTGTGCGGCACCAAAGTGCCATCGAGTGCATATGTGGCACCGAAGGCATCATTCGGCTCGCCCACCCGCCACCTACGCCGGCTGCATGGTCTTGGTCGCGGCGACCACATCCCGCAGCACGGGCGGTAGCCGCTCCCCCGCCCGCACGACCAGCCGAAGCGTGCGCCGGAGATCCAGGCCGGAGGTCGGCACCACGACCAGCTTGCCGCGAGCCACGTCCTCGGCCAGGGCCAATGAGCTGAGCACCGCGGGCCCGATACCAGCCTCCACCGCGGCCTTGATCGCGGTCGTCGACGACAGCTCCATGATCGGCTCCGGCCGGTCGACGTAGCCGAGCCGCTCCAGCTCGTGGTCCAGTGTGTACCTGGTGCCCGACCCGGGTTCGCGGCTGATGAGCGGGGTGCCTGCCAGGGCATGGGCGGTGACCGGGCTGCGGCGGTGCGCCCATACGTTGTTGTGCGGCACCACCAGCAGCAGCTCGTCGCGGGCCACCACATGGGACTCCAGGCCCTCGCTGACCTCCGCGCCTTCGGCGAATCCGAGGTCGGCTTCGCCGCTGAGCAACAGTTCGGCCACCGTCGCGGAGTTGATCACTTGCAGGCCGATGGTGGTCGTCGGCAGCCTGCGGCGCAGTTCCGAGAGCCACCCGGGGAGCAGGTACTCGGCGATGGTCATGCTGCAGGCGAGCCGGATCCGGGTGGCCTGCTCGTTGCGCAACGCCTCGATGCCCGCATCGAGTTCGCCCGCCGCGTCGACGACCCGGCGGGCCCAGTCCGCGATCATCGCGCCCTGGTCGGTCAGCCGGGATCCCACGTTGGAGCGCACGATCAGCGGTACCCCGATCAGGCGTTCCATGTTGCGGATGCGCGAGGCCGCCGCCGGCTGAGAGATGCCTCGCTCGCGGGCCGCCTTGCCCAGACTGCCCAGCCGGGCGACGCTGAGCAGCAGGTCAAGGGCACCGAGTTCGGGTACGCGTGGCGGCAGAGGCACGTCGCCAGCGTAGCTCCCAAGCCGGTCTTGGGGGTACCCAAAGTCAACGTTGGTACCGCCGCTCGGCACCCGGCGTTACCGTCGGCGCAGCGAGGGCTATTCACAAGTCATTCGGCGGGGGCCGCCCGGAGGGTGGCTCGCGACGAACGACTGCAGGTCTGAGACGCGAGATCGAGATGACATGGCCGTGGTGAATGGCCCGACTCATGAATAAGATTCAGCGTAGTCGACACGGAGGTGCGGATGCGGTACGGCTTCGCGATCGATCAGGACACGTGCATCGGGTGCCATGCCTGCACGGTTGCCTGCAAGACCGAGCACGAGGTGCCGGTCGGCCAGTTCCGCACCTGGGTGAAGTACGTCGAGTCCGGCGAGTTCCCCGCCACCACCCGCGACTTCGGCGTGATGCGCTGCAATCACTGCACCGACGCACCGTGCGTCAAGATCTGCCCCACCCAGGCGCTGTTCAAACGGGACGACGGCATCGTCGACTTCGACAACGAGCGATGCATCGGCTGCAAGGCCTGCATGCAGGGCTGCCCCTACGACGCCATCTACATCGACAAGGACACCAACACCGCGGCCAAGTGCAACTTCTGCGCGCACCGGGTGGACGAGGGTCTCGAACCGGCCTGCGTCGTGGTCTGCCCGACCCATTCGATCTGGGTCGGCGACCTGGACGACCCGACCAGCGGCATCGCCCGTCTGGTCAACGAAAACCCGGTGCAGGTGCGCTCCCCGGAGCAGAACACCGGCCCCAATGTCTTCTACCTCGGCGCGGACCGTGCGGTGCTGGACCCGACGGCGGCGCCCACCGGCGACTCCTACCTGTGGGCCCGCCCCGACGAACACCGCAGGGACGCCTCCCGCGACCTGCCGACGGACCCGGTCACCCAGGCCAGGACCACGCTGAACACCGCACACCCCCGCCCGTGGGGCTGGCGGGTGACCACCTACCTCTGGACCAAGGCGGTCGGCGCGGGCGCCATGCTGCTGGCCACGCTGGCACACCTGCTGGGCATCGACCTCGGCGGAATCGCCGACGTCGTAGCCCCGGCGATCGGCGTCGCGGGCGTCGGCCTGACCGGCGTCCTGCTGGTCTGGGACCTCAAGCGCCCGGAACGGTTCCTCTACATCCTGCTCAAACCCAACCCGCGGTCCTGGGTGTTCCTGGGTTCGGTGGTCCTGGCCATCGCCGCGGGCCTGTTCACCGCCTGGCTCGGTATCGGCCTGCTGGAGCCCGCGGGGGCCATGACCGCTGCGACGGGCGACGCGATCCGATCCTGGCTCGCCGTGCCCGCCCTGCTCGCGGCCGCGCTGACCGCCGGCTACACCGGGTTCCTGTTCGGCCAGGCCGAAGGCCGCGACCTGTGGCAGTCACCGCTGCTGTTCTGGCACCTCATCGTGCAGGCGTTCATGGTCGGCGGCGGCGCACTGACCATCGCGGCGATCGGCACGGACCTGCAAGCCGGCGCCCGCACGCTGCTGCTGTCCACCTTGACGCTGGCCACGCTCGGGCACCTGCTGATGCTGCTGTTCGAACACTTAGGCAACCACGCGACCAAGCACGCGGCGGCCGCGGCCCACATGGTCATCAAGGGCCGCTACGCCCGCATGTTCTGGGCCGGTGGCGTCGCCCTCGGACTGCTCGGTGCCGCGCTCGCCGGGATCGGCTGGGCAGGCGGCGCGCTGGCCATCGCGTTCGCCGGCGGGCTCATCGTCCAGATCGCCTTGCTCGCCTACGAAAGCGTATTCGTCCGGGCCGGCCAAGACGTCCCCCTGTCCTAGCGGAAGTCCCCCTGTCCTAGCGGAAGGAGCACCATGACCGCCGAACCGGTCCTGCCGGGTGCACGAAACCACGAGCACCTGCGCAACTTCCCGCCCGTGTCCACTTGGGACGACCACGTGGAGTACGACGCGAAGGCGCACCCCCGCAAGGTTCCGCACTCCTACATGCTGGTGCCGACCACCTGCTTCAACTGCGAAAGCGCCTGCGGCCTGCTCGCCTACGTCGACAAGGAAGACCTGTCGGTCAAGAAGGTGGAGGGCAACCCCGCCCACCCCGGCTCGCGCGGCCGCAACTGCGCCAAGGGTCCTGCCACGATCAACCAGATCAACGACCCGGAGCGGATCCTCTATCCCTTGCGGCGCACCGGTGAGCGGGGCGGCGGTGGCTGGGAACGGGTGAGCTGGGACGAGGCGCTCGACGACATCGCAGGCAAGATCAGGACCGCGCTCAGCGAAGGCCGTCACGAAGAGGTCATGTACCACGTCGGCCGCCCCGGCGAGGACGGCTTCGCCGAGCGGTTCCTCAACGCCTGGGGGGTCGACGGGCACAACACGCACACCAACATCTGTTCGGCGGGCGCCCGCTTAGGCATGTCGCTGTGGGCGGGCTTCGACCGTCCGTCTGCCGATCACGCCAACGCCAAAGTCATCCTGCTGCTCTCGAGCCACCTGGAAACCGGCCACTACTTCAACCCGCACGCCCAGCGCATCATGGAAGCCAAGCAGGCGGGCGCGAAACTGATCGTGCTCGACCCGAGGCTGTCCAACACCGCGTCTCACTCGGATGCGTGGCTAGCGCCGTGGCCGGGCAGCGAGGCCGCGATCCTGCTCTCGGTGGCGTCCTACCTGCTCCGCACCCGGCGCATCGATGAGTCCTTCCTGCGCCGGTGGTTCAACTGGCAGACCTACCTCGCCGAACTCCACCCGGAGGCGACCCAGGACTTCGAGACGTTCCTGGAGCGCATCACGGACGACTACGCCCGCTATACCTTCGAGTTCGCCGCGGAAGAAGCCCAGGTACCCGCCGAGAAGATCGCCGAAATCGCCGAACTCGTCGCCGACAGCGACGGGCGGCTCGCCGCCCACGTGTGGCGGGCGCCGACCGCGGGCAACCTGGGCGGTTGGCAGGTCTCCCGAGCGCTGTGGTTCGTGCTGGCGCTGACCGGCAGCGTCGGCGCCCGCGGCGGGACCAGCCCGAACGGCTGGCACAAGTTCATCCCGCAGGGCCCGAACATGCCGAGCCATCACGAACGCTGGAACGAACTGATCTGGCCGCGCGAATACCCCTTGTCCACCAACGAAATGTCCTTCCTGCTGCCGCATTTCCTCGCCGAGGGACGCGGCAAGCTGGACGTCTACTTCTCCCGCGTCTACAACCCGATCTGGACCAACCCCGACGGGTTCACCTGGATCGAGCAACTGTCCGATCCGGACAAGATCGGCTTGCACGTCGCCCTGACGCCCACCTGGTCGGAGACCGCCGAGTTCGCCGACTACGTGCTGCCCATGGGTCATTCCACCGAACGCCATGACACCCATTCGTACGAGACCCACGCGGGGCGGTGGCTGGGCTTCCGGCAACCGGTGCGTCGGGTAGCGATGGACAAGCTCGGGCACGCCGTCACCGACACCCGCGACGCCAACCCGGGCGAGGTATGGGAGGAAAACGAGTTCTGGTTCGAGCTGAGCTGGCGGATCGACCCGGACGGCGCGCTCGGCATCAAAAGGTACTTCGAGTCCCCGTACGGATCCGGCGAGAAGATCACCGTGGACGAGTACTACCGGTGGATGTTCGAACACAACGTGCCCGGCCTGCCGGAGAAAGCGGCCGAGCAGAACATGGAGCCGCTCGAATACATGCGCCGCTACGGCGTGGTCGAAATGGACACCGAGGTGTATCGGGTCGACGAGCGCCCCATCACCGAGGAGCAGCTCGCGGACACCACCGTCGACGACGCCGGAGTTGTCCGTAAGCCGGTGACGCTGGACTCGGTCGCGCCGGTGGTCGGCGAAGCGGGCGCCGTGGGCGTTCGCCACGACGACGGATCGGTCACCTTCGGCTGGCCGACACCGTCCCGCAAGCTCGAGGTCTACTCCACCGCGATGCGGGACTGGGGCTGGCAGGAGCAGACCACGCCCGGCTACATCCGCTCGCACGTGGCCCACGGTGAGATCGACATCGACGCGGGCGACCTGGTACTCGTACCGACGTTCCGGCTGCCCACGCTGATCCACACCCGCTCCGGAAACGCCAAGTACCTCAACGAAATCTCCAACACCCATCCCCTGTGGCTCAACTCCGTCGATGCCGGACGGCACGGGGTGAAGACCGACGATCTGGTGCGGATCACCACCGAGATCGGCTACTTCGTCGCCCGTGTCTGGGTGACCGAGGGGATTCGCCCCGGGGTCTGCGCCCTCTCACACCACATGGGACGGTGGCGCCTGCACCCGGGCGAGGGTAGCCGCTGGGTCTCCGGCATGGTCGAGCTGAGCCATCCCGACGGCGAACACACCTGGTTCTTGCGGCACAAGGGCGGCATCTCGCCCTTCGAATCCGACGACCCGGACTCCTCCCGCATCGACTGGGAAGACCCCGGCGTGCACCAGAATCTCGCGTTCGCCGTGCACCCCGACCCGCATTCCGGCATGCACTGCTGGCTGCAGAAGATCCGGATGGAACGAGCGCGGCCGGATGACCGGTACGGCGACGTCTACGTCGACACCCGGCGCTCCGCGGAGGTGTATCGGGAATGGCTCGCCAAGACCCGCCCCGCGCTCGGCCCGGACGGGCAGCGACGGCCGGAATTCATGCTGCGCCCCCTCGCACCCACCCGACGCGGCTACCGGGCGCAGTCATGACGGCCCCGCGGCGGAGACGGACATGCTGACCCGGCGCGGACCAAAGGTCGACGAAGCCGTCCTATGGGACGCGGTCGGCGCGGTCGAGGACCCGGAGATCCACCGCTCCCTCGGCGAACTCGGCATGCTCCGGTCCGCCACGACCGGCCGAGGCGGAAAGGCGCAGATCGAAGTCGCCCTGACCACTCCCGCCTGTCCCCTCAAGGACAAGCTCCGCACCGACCTCACCGCCGCAGCATCTGCGGTCGCCGGAGTCAGCGCGGTAGAGGTCAGCTTCACCGCACTGTCCGAACGGGAGCGCCTCGCCCTGTCGCAACGCCTGCGCGGGAAAACCGAGACCGGTCTCAGCGCGGACACCCGGGTGTACGCCGTCGCCAGCGGCAAGGGCGGGGTCGGCAAGTCGACGGTCGCGGCGAACCTGGCGGCTGCGCTGGCCCGCACCGGCAAGCGCGTCGGCCTGCTCGACGCCGACGTGTGGGGCTATTCGGTGCCGCAACTGTTCGGCGTCCGCCGTAGCCCGGTCGCCCTCAAGGGACTCATGCTGCCGGTGGAAGCCCACGACGTCCGGCTGATGTCGGTCGGGTTCTTCGTCGACGACGGCGAACCGGTGGTGTGGCGCGGCCCGATGCTGCACAAGGCGCTGGAACAGTTCCTGTCCGACGTCCACTGGGGCGAACTCGACGTGCTGCTGCTCGACCTGCCGCCCGGCACCGGCGACATCACGCTCTCGCTGCTGGAACTCGTCCCGCAGGCCGCGCTGCTGGCGGTGACCACCCCGCAGGCCGCCGCCCAGACCGTGGCATCCCGCGTGGGACGCATGGCCAGGGACATGCGCATGCCGGTCGCCGGGGTCGTGGAGAACATGAGCACGCTGGCCTGCGCGGGATGCGGCGAGCACACGGCACTGTTCGGATCGGGTGGCGGCGCGCGGCTGGCAGGCGAACTCAGCGCGCCCCTGCTCGGCCAGATTCCGCTGGACGCAGAACTCCGCGAGTCCGGCGATGCCGGCGAACCGGTGGTGCTCCGCTCCCCGGCCGCCCCTTCCGCCATCGCGCTGACCGAGGTCGCCAACGGGCTGCCGGTGGTGAAGCGGTCACTGGCCGGCGTCGCGCTTCCCCTTACGGTTCTCCGGTGAGAGTTCCTCGCGTTCTCGGCTACGACGTCCTGGCCGGGGTGAGTGTGGCGATGATCGGGATACCGCAGTCGCTGGCCTATGCCGAACTCGCGGGGATGCCGCCGATCGTCGGGCTCTACGCGGGCGCCCTGCCACCGATCGCCGCGGCCCTGTTCGCTTCGTCGCCGTACCTGCAGACCGGGCCGGTGGCGATCACCTCGCTGTTGACGTTCGGGGCGCTGAGCACCATGGCGACCCCGGCGAGCCCGGAGTACGTCGGCCTCGGCCTGGCGCTGGCGCTGATCGTCGGACTGACCCGCATCCTGCTCGGCACGCTCCGGCAGGGCTGGGTGGCCTACCTGATGTCGCAGCCGATGCTGCTGGGATTCGTTCCCGCCTCCGCCGTGCTCATCGCGAGCTCGCAGTTCGCCAAGGCGGTGGGCACCACACCGCCCGATTACGGCAACCCCATCCTGGCGGCGGCCTGGTCGGTGATCCATCCGCTGCAGTGGAGCCTGCCCGCGGTGCTGATGGCCGGGATGACCGTGCTGCTGGTGGTGGGAGGCCGCCGGCTTCACGCCCTGTTCCCCGGCGTGCTCGCGGCTGCCGTCCTCGGCATCGCGATCTCCGCCCTCGGCTACTACCCGGGCACGGTCGTCGAAGAGGTGCCGTCCGGGTTCCTTCCGTTCACCCTGGTCGATATCCCGTGGGACCGGGTGCCCGCGCTCCTGCTGCCGGGCGCCATCATTTCACTCATCGGATTCTCCGAGGCAGCGTCCATTTCGCGGCGGTTCGCCTCCGAGGAACGGACCCGCTGGAGCGCGAACCGCGAGTTCATCAGCCAGGGCGCGGCGAACGTCGCAGCGGCGGCGTTCGCCGGCATGCCGTGTGGCGGATCGTTCTCCCGCAGCTCGCTCAACCGGCTCTCCGGGGCGCGGACCAGATGGGCCGGGGCGTTCACCGGCCTCGCGGTGCTGGCGTTCCTGCCGTTCGCGAGCGTGCTGGAACCGCTGCCGCTGGCCGTGCTCGGCACCATCGTCGTGGTGTCGGTGACCGGGTTGATGCGGATCCGGCCACTGATCCGGATCTGGACGCTTTCGCTGCCGCAGGCGATCATCGCCTGGGTCACCTTCCTCGCCACCATCCTGCTGACGCCGAGGCTCGACCTCGCCGTGCTGATCGGGGTGGCGCTGTCGATCGCGGTCTATATCTGGCGATCATTGCAGCTCGAGATCGATGTCGCCGAGCACTACGGCGTGCTCACCTTCACCCCGCGCGGTGTGTTGTGGTTCGGCACCGCCCAGCGCCTGGACACCACGCTGCTGGACGCGCTCGCCGACCACGCGGACGCGACCGTGCTGGTCATAGAACTCAGCAGGCTCGGCCGGATCGACACCACCGGCGCGATGGTGCTGCGCTCGGTGCTGGACCAGGCGCGCGTCGCCGGGCTCACCGCCACCGTCCACGGCGTTCCGCCCCAGTCGAAGGAACTGGTCACGAGGGTCCTGCTGCCGGACAACGATCCGCTGGAGTGATCCGGCGACCGGACGCTACCGAACACACCGTTTCATTTTCATTTCGCTTCGCGGCGCGGGGTCGCCGGGCGCTCCAGGTACTCGTCGTCGTCGAACTCGCCCGCGACCTGCCGTTTCTCGTCTCATCGATGACCGCTGTCGATCCGCGATCTCAGGCCCGTTCGATTTGCCAGACCTTGTGATACGGTGATTTCATGTGCTAAAACCTCTAGAAGACTGCGACACCGCGAGGGAGTGTGGATATGCTCGGCGGACTTTTCCAACCAGGCGTGATCTATGCGGACGACCATGGCTGGCTGCGCGTCAAGACGCGCGGCCCGGTCATCACCCGGGGCGTGGAGCAGCCGACAATTCGAATGACCGCGGTCGACCTGGCAGGTCGCTTGCACCGCACCCAGGTGCTGGCACGGCGCCAGTACCACACGGCCGCCGCGTTCCCTCCGGGTTGCGGTGCGCCTCCCCGCCCGGAACCGGCACCTAGCACGCAACCCCGCAGGCGCCCGCAGCCTGCGCAGGCACCAGCAACACCGGCAGCACCCCGGCGCAAAGCGGAGGTCAGCCGCACGCGCTCGACTCCTCCCCCCGCGTCTCCCCCGTACCAGAAGAAGCCGGGGGGCCGAGTACCACAACTCAAGATCGCGCCGCAGGAGGAGACGTTCCTGGACGAGGCGTGCTACTGGCTACCGCAAGACATGGGCGACTTGCGCCCCTCCCAGCACGTGATCGCGGAGAAATTGTCGGTGCTGCCATGGGCGGACGCCGCCGAAGTACGCTGGTCGACCGACGGCGACCTGGTCGAACACGACATCCCGGCAGGCCTTACGGCTGAGGCGCTGGCCGCCCGCCTCCATCACACCGAGCAGCCCACGGCGCGTCAGGTAGAAGCAATCCGCCATGTGCTTTCCACGCTCATCTACCGGAGGCTCGTCGAGCGATCCCCGGGCAAGCCGTGGCTCTTCCGGCTCCGAGGCTGGGAATGCCTCCACACCCGCCGCAGAACCACCCGCCGGGCGATCGAACACGGCGGCGGCCGCGCGGTGTTCGCGACGGTTCGTTTCAGCGCCTGAAACCGCGCGACCCGTAGGCATACCGAAGGCCATGACTGCCGGACCGCGAGCCGCTGCTGGAGGTTGAGTTCGTCAAAGTCGACCGGGGTTGACGTCCACTTACACATGCCGATTACCGCTACACGGACGTCGCTGTCGGTTCCGACGACATCGATCTCTCGCTCTTCAGTCCGGCGCCCCACGTCGGTAGGGACCTGCCCCCACCAGCGTCCGACGGCACGGACCTCAGGCACGACCCGCAACACATGCTCGCGACAAACGTCCTCCCACGTCTGCGACGCATGATGATCAAGGTGCGGCAGCACCGAGTTGCGAACATATGCGGCAGCCAGTTCGCTCGTGCGCAGCTGCGGCCGGGCCAAGGTATTGAGGATCTTGGTGACATGCGCGGTCTCGAGGCCCGTGCGGTTGCTGATCTCGCTATTGCGGTTTTGTCCATGTGCGATCGACCGAAGAACGGCACTATGGTTCGCCGGGTCGCTGATCAACTGTCGCAGCATCAGTTCAGCCTCGTTGTGCAGCAGCCCTGTGCGCTCGAAGACCTCATCGAGGAGGTGCTCCGTGAGCGGACGAACGTCAGGAAACCGTTCGAGGTAGTACGGCACACCACCGCACACCGAGAAGCAGCGCACACGATCCTCCGCGCTGTATCCCGGATGGAACAGCGCGGCTTCGCGCGCCAGAAACGGGAGGACCTCATCTTCGAAGAAGGACAGCTCACT
>WHSS01000297.1 GCA_009379975.1 Actinophytocola sp. | reverse complement strand
GTCGCAGCCGGCCACATCGAAGTGACGACGGGTTTTCGCACCCAGGCCGTCGAACGCGACCCGGACGGCTCGCTCTCGCTGATCGCGGTGGACGGCAGGCGGCTCGCCGGGGTCGACGAGGTCATCGCGCTCACCGGGCTCACCGGAGCTGTCCTGGCTTTCCGAGGTGTTCCTCGCCGGGATGAAGAGTTACGGCCGCGCACCGACGTTCCTCGCGCTCACCGGCTACGAACAGGTGCGCAGCATCGTCGCGTCGCTCGCGGGTGATCACGCCGCCGCCGCGCGGGTTGAGCTGACATTGCCGGAGACGGGGGTGTGCGGGGGCACCGGTTTGCCCCAGGACGCTGCCGACGAAACGGCTGTGGCGGAAGGCGGCGGGTGTTGCGGGCCTCCCCCGGTCGAGCAGCTCACCCTGGCAGCACCGGGGTTAGTTGATCACTCTGCGTAGACGGTAGGAAACCGGCCGGGTCGCTGAACGGTGGCAGGGCCCGGTCCGATACGTTTCGCGTCGCGCTCGGCGGGGGTTCACGCACTCCAAAATCCCTGGTCTCCTGGTGAGCGCTGTGCGGCCGGGCTCCCCACCTTCCGGCTCGGCCACACCCCCGACCCCATGTCCGCGCCGCAGACCCACGCGTCCGCACTTCAGGCACACGTGTCCGCACTTCAGGCGCGCAACTGCTCAGCGGCGGGCGAACTCGTCGAGCGCGCCGAGTACGCGTTCCCGCATCGCATCGCTGCCGGTGTGCCCGGAGTCGGAGATGACGGTCAGCTCCGCGTCCGGCCAGGCGCGCGCGAGCTGCCACGCGGTACCCAGCGGCGAGCCCAAGTCGTGCCTGCCGTGGATCAGCGCGCCGGGAATGCCCGCCAGCCGGCCCGCCTCCCGCATCAGCACGCCGTCCGGCAGCCAAGCCCCGTGGGAGAAATAGTGCGCGCAGATCCTGACCAACGCCAGTAACCCGTCCGGTGGCCGGTCGCTGTAGGCGCCCGGCTTGCCGTTCGACTCCAACGAGATGACGGCGTCTTCCCACCGGCACCAGTCGTTCGCGGCCCTGGTCCGCACGTCCGGGTCGGGGTCTTCCATCAGCCGCGCGTAGGCGGCCACCAGGTCGCTGTCACGGACATCTTCACCAGCGCCCGCCCGGAATCGCTCCCATTCCTCGGGGAAGAACCTCCCGACGCCCCGGTACAGCCAGTCGACCTCAGAACGTTGCGTGGTGGTGACGCCGCGGATGACGATCTCGGACACCCGGCGTGGATGACGCTGCGCGTAGGCCAGGATCAGGGTCGATCCCCAGGAGCCGCCGAAGAGCAACCACCGTTCGATACCGAGGAGTTCCCGCAGTTGCTCCATGTCTGCGAGCAGGTGCTCGGTGGTGTTGCGGCTCATGTCCGTCGCCGGGTCGCTCGCGTGGGGTGTGCTGCGCCCGCAGCCGCGCTGATCGAACAGGACGACCCGGTAGCGGTCTGGATCGAAGCACTGCCGGACGCCTCTCGTGCAGCCCGAACCCGGCCCGCCATGGACTACGACTGCGGGCTTGCCGTCCGGGTTACCGCAGACCTCCCAATACACGTGGTTGCCGTCGCCGGTATCGAGCATCCCGTGCTCGTACGGCTCGATCGGCGGGTAAAGCTCGACCATCTGGTCCCTCCCCTGGGCTGGGGTCGTGAGTGTTGAAACCTGCGGGAGCAACGACTTTCACGCACGACGATCTTATGGCCGCACACGACTGCCGGCCCGCACCATGGTGGTGCGGGCCGGCAGTCGATGGAGAACGGTTAGTTGCGCTTCAGGACGCGCATTCCGGCGAACGAGGCCGCACCGACAAGGACGAACAGCGCACCGGCCCAGACCAGCCAGCCGCTACCGAACCCGGTCGTCGCGAGGTCACCCTCGTCGCTGGCGTTCGCGACGGCTGGAGCTTCGGTGGTGGACGTCGTGGCAGGGGCTGCCGATGACGACGTGCTCGACTCGGTCGTCTCAACCGCACTGGTCGAGGTCTCCGACGCCTGAGGCGTGGTGGTTTCGACCGTGGTGGTCGGCGCATCCGGCGTGGTCGTGGCCGGGGTCGACGTCGGCGTCTCCACCACGTCTTCCGCTTCACCGCACGCATACCAGTGGCTGATCTGCGGGATGTTGCCACCCTTGTTGAGGGGCGAGTACAGCTTCTCCCACGGCGGATTCTCGGAAAGTCCCTTCTCGCCCGGGACGTACACGTTGAAGCCGTTGCCGCCCTTCACCACGATGCCGGTGACGGTGACGCCAGGCTCAACACCGAGGATGGTGAGATACTGATCTTCGTCAATCTCACCACCTTCGTTTTCCTCGGGGCTGATCACGAAGTTGCTGGTGTCGTCTTCGGGGTTACCTTCGCCGTCGACCTTGGCGATCAACTCGCCGCCGAGACTGGCGTCCGCACACGTCTTGGCGTTGTCGCCGTTGACATGCTCGAATGCGCGAGGGTCGTTTTCATTGGTGGCGTACGCTGCCGTGGCACCCGCAAGGGCGAGGCCGACAGCGAGCGGAGCCGCGAGCACCGCGGCGCGAAGCCGGTAGTTCGAGAAAGCCATGTAGTACTCCGTTGGGTAGCAGTCACGAAGGCCAAGCCCTTAGCTCACGGGCACGTGGATGCACCGTGAAGGCGTGCCGCAGAGTATGGCCCACTCCAAAGAGTGAAGATCATCGGGTCAAAAACTACTCAGCGTCTATAAAATACTGGCAAAATGCTCCGATTTAGAGACGCGGTCGATAAATCGGGGGGCCGGCGACTAACTCACAGCAGAGCTTACTCAGCCCTGCGGAACGCCATCACGGCGGTGTTGAACCGTCCAGTCGCGACACGGTGCGGTCACGTGGCTATGGCCCCCGGAGACTTGTTCTCCGGGGGCCATAGCCACTGTGGTGTATCCGAGCGTCCTCGGCTTACCCGATCTTCACGGTCACCTGGTTGAGGCCCTTCCGGCTGGTTCCGTCGGGGTCGTACCCGCCCTCGACGTTGCCCGCCTCATCGACGGAGAACCATTGCAGCTTCGTTCGGTCCTCGGTGATCTCGACCGGAGCCGCACCACCGCGAACGCCGTCCCGTGTCACCTTCGGCGAATCCCAGTCCGGCCGGGAGCCGTCGATCGTGTAGTAGACCGTCGCCGCTTCGCT
>WHSS01000186.1 GCA_009379975.1 Actinophytocola sp. | reverse complement strand
GGCAAGGGGGATCAGTACCCACAGCCCGCCGGGCAATGACTGGAACACCGACTCGAGGCCGGTCGCCTGCGGAGCGGCGGCCAGTTGCGGATCCGGTGGCGGTGAACCGCCTTCGCCACCGTCGCCTCCGCCTGCCGCCGGAGCCGTGTCCGGAGCTTCACCGCTGGGCACCGCGGGGCCTTCCCCGCCTGGCAGGGAAGCTCCCGGCGAGCCGGCGTCTCCGGGGACCGAGTCGCCGCCGATGCTGCCGCTGTCGCCAGTGCCGGAAGCCATGCCAGAACCGGTGCCGGTGCCGCCGCTCGTCCCGCCGGTCGCCATCAACTCGGCGCCGATGCCGTCCGCCGATGGGCCGTCGAAGGTGACCTGGAAGCCCTCCGGCGACTCGACCTGCGGGGCGAGCACGACACCGGAAGCGGATTCGTTCTGCGGGCTGAGCCAGCCGGCGGCCACTCCCGTCAGCTCGAAGGTCCAGACGCCCTCCTCGCTGCGCTCACCCTTTGCGCCGTTGTCACAGTCATGCTTCGGCACGTCTGACCAGGCCCCGCCTTCCCCGGCGTCCCACCACGGGACGGTGATCGGGCAGGCGACGATCACCGCGTTGGCGGCGTTGGCGTTGGCCCCTGGCGATTCCGTCTCGCGCGCCACCAGCGTGAACGAACTGACATCCGCACCGGCGCCTGCCTCGAGCGTGAAGTCGATCGCGGAGAGCATCTCCGGCTCCCCGTTGACCGCCTGGACGGGCAATGCCCCGTCCGGGATCGTCGGCGGTTTCTCCTTGGGAACGGGGTCGAGCGGGCTCTCGGAGTCGTTGGCCTTCCACCACCAACCCGACTGCGCGACGGAGGCGCCGGACTCGGTTCCCGGCTCCACCTCCGCTACCGCGGAGCCCGCACCGCTCGCGGTGATGAGAAATGCTGCGGCCAAGAACGCAGCAGCGCGCCCCACACCAGACATTGACGCTCCTTGTTTCTCGCCCAACCAACCATGGGGCAGTGGGACTATAACCAAACCCACCGCAATCTGGACAACGAAGCGGAGTTGTCAGAGATGTGAAAACTTTCATCACAAGGAAGTCACGGTGGCCCTGACGACCGTTGTGCTCGGCGCACAGCGCCGGGGTGTGCGAAGCATGCGCGAGGGCTGCGGTGACCGGCCGGCAGGCGACGCGCTACGGAGTCGAAGTCGCAGGTCCAAGGGCCATCGCAGTGTCATGGACAGGTCGATGGGTCCACAACGGACAGCGCGCACAAGCGCGCGTCGACCTGCTCGGCGGCAGAGGATTCTGCCACGGCTTGGATCACGGTTCGGTGTTGCCACCGAGTCGGCAATCGCTGTCAAGGCCATGTCAAGAACAGGTCATCGCGACGATCCCGGCCGGGTTCTGACGTGAACCGGACAATGGGGTAATCACGACATTCGCCGCCATCAGGCCGTGTCTAGCCGCCGAGTCGCTCCCGCGCGGCCTCGGTCAGCGGCAGGTACGCGTCCTGGTTCACGTCGTAGTACCAGGTCCGCTCTCCCGCGGCGGGCAGACCGGCCGCGCGCAGCTTGGCCGCGTTCGGGCGGTACCAGGTCGCCACCGGGATCTCGTCGACGACGTGGACCACGTCCGGCCGCCGCTCCCGCGGCAACGCGGCCAGCACCTTCGACACCTCGCCCGCCTTGACGTCCGACGCCTGCCATGCGGTGACCGCGGCGACGGCGACCTCGTCATCCATGGTGTCGGCACCCGGCACGCCATAGGCGACCGCGAGATCCACCGAGCTCAGATCGGCGAGCGCGTCACAGATCGGCTGGGTGTATACCGGCCCCTGCGCGGCGTGGATCACCGCATGCTTGTTATCGACCAGCCAGTAATCACCGTCTTCGTCGCAGAAGAACAGGTCATCGGTGGCCACCCAGGTGTCGCCGGCATCGAACACGCCGCGCAACCTGCGTTGGGTCGGGTCGACGCCGACCCTGGGGTTGGCGAGCAGCAGGCCGACCTCCCCCGCCGCGCACTCGACGGCGAACCCCCGGGGATCCTGGATCAGCTTGCCGCCGACCGGATCGAACCGCGCGAGGCGCACTTCGGCGCTGCCCGGCATCGGCCTGCCCTTCGCGCCCGCCTTGGCGCCGGACAGGTTGGCCAGCACCGCGTCCCCTTCGGTCGACGCGTAGAACTCCAGCACGCGCGCCGGGGCGAACCGCTCCAGCACCCGGCTCCACAGCCCGCGCGGCATACCCGAGCCCATGAACAGCCGGATCGGGCGATGCGGATCGCCACCGGGCGGAACGGGACGCTCGACCAGTTCTCGCAGCAGCGTCCAGGTGTAGGACACCACCGTCACGCCGTAACGATGGACCTCCGCGTCGAACAGGCCGGGATCGAACCCGCGCGAGAGTGCGATGCGGGAGCCGCCTGCCACCGCACCGCCCACGCTGGTCAGGAGGCCGGACGGATGATGCAGCGGGGTGATGCAGTAGACGGTGTCGCCCCTGGTCAGCGCGGCGGCGGAGGCGGTACCGAACGCCGAGAGCGCCCACCGGTGGTTGGTGATCAGCTTCGCCTCGGTGTGCCCGCCGGAGTTGGTGAACAGGATGAACGCCAGATCGCGCGCGAGGCCGGGGTTCGGCCGGTACCAGCCGGTCAGTTCGACGGCATCCGGGTCGATGCGCTCCATGTCGATCACGTCGACGCCCGCTTCGGCGTCGATGTCCCGCTCGGCGCCGCCACCACCTAGCACCAGCACCTGGCATCCGGTGGCGGCGGCTTGTTGCACGTGCGTCGGGTCGACGATGATTTCGGTTACCTCACCGAGCCGCACCGCGGTCGACAGGTCCGCCACCGGGGGCAGCAGCACCGCCACCGCACCGAGGCGGGACAGCGCGGCGATCGCGACGAGGGCGCTCGGCCGGGTCTCCATCAGCACACCGACGTGATCACCTTGCCTGACCCCGACGTCGATCAGGCCCCGAACCACGTTGTCGATCCTGGTGCCGACGGCGGCGTTGGTGTGCACCCGGTCGTCGAAGAGGAAGCACTCCTCATCCGGCGCCGACCGTGCCTGCTCGTCGAGCAGCTTGCCGAACGAGACCCGGGTGTGTCCCTGGATGTGGCCGAGCCGGAAAAGCCGCGGCAACGCGTGGACCGCCTCGGCGGTGATCTCACGGGAGGTGCGTAAGGCCTCGTTGGCGCGGGAGATGATCCCCCGCGACGCGCCGAGGCCGACGTCGGCCAGCTGGCTCAGGCCGTAGGTCAGGCGGGACGACACGTCGGTCGACGGGGCCTGCGCCACGCCTTCCGCGAGCGGCCTCACCCCGGCAGGCTGTGGCGCGTCGCCTTCCCGCCAGCGGATCCAGTCGACCACGCCCGGCCAGGTCAGCTTGCTCGCGGTGGAACCGACGACCAGCCCGAAATGCCCCGCCCGCAGGCTGTACTCGAAAACCTCCGCCTTCGGGGCCGCACGCCCGACACCCCGCACCGCGGCGGGCTGGCCGATGTCGTCGACCTCGCCGACGAACGCCAGGATCGGGCAGGTGATGTCGGCCAGCGTGACGAGCCGGTCTCCGATCACGAATCCACCGGTCATCATGCGGTTGTGCACGACGAACTGCCGGAGCAGCTCCACGATCGCGGGCCCGGACCAGGCGACGAAGCCCTCGCCCTCGAGGAACCGGCGCTGCTTCTCCCTGCCGAGTAGCGCATCGCGGTTGTGCAACTGCCGGAGGAAATCCACCTGCGACCGTGCCGACTTGACGGGATCGAGCAGCTTGAAGCCGGTCCGCGCCGCCCATCCCGGCAACGCCAGCCTGCTGAACACGTGGTCGGCGAGGAACTCCGCGCTCTTGGTGAGCACCTCTTCCGGTAGGCCGAGCGGGGTCCCGGCGAGGATGTCCGCCGGGCTGCCGAAGGTGATCACGCTGGCGATGTCTCGCGACTGGCGATACGCCGCCGCCTGGTAGCAGAACATGCCGCCCTGCGAGTACCCCGCGATATGCACGTCCTGGCCGGTGTGCCTGGCGATCAGCTCCACGATGTCGCTCACGGCGATGACGTGGTCGGTCAGCGTGCGGTCCAGGCCGCCGGTTTCCTTGTCCGGCGAGCCGAAGTCCACCACCCAGGGATCGACGCCCGCCTCGTGCAGCGACGTCACCGCACTGCTCGCCGGCGACACGTCCCACACGTCGGCGGACAGCATCATCGGATGCACCAGCAGCAACGGCGGCCGCGCCTGGCTGCGATCGGTGTCCGGGAAGTAGCGCCGTAGCCGGAACATCGGTGTGCGCTCGACGATCTCGAACGGAGAAGGCTCCTCGCCCGTGTCCAGGCCGCCGAAACGCAGTACTTCCAGCCCGTTCTGCGCGTAGGCCACGAGCCTGCCCAGTGAGCCGGTCACCGCCTCGGGATCCAGTCGCATGCTGCCGGCCCTTTCTCGACCATCACGTCCGCCCGCTGAGCAGGTCTTAGCTCGCTAGCGCTCGCAGGCAGTCTAAGCCGTCCCCGCGAAGCGGCCGAATCGCTCATCGCGCTGCGCCATCGGTAGGCCATCACGGTTAACTGCTCAACCTGTGACTTGACGAAAACTTTTTCAGTTGAGATGGTTAAATTGCAAAGTTTATCCACCTCAACTGAAGGTTGAACACATGATGCGCGTCCAGGCTTAGCTGGGCCGTCCCTGAAGCAAGGTTCGTCTCGCGATGGGGAGCGCGGCCCCGCTGGCGACTCTGGTCAGCCCGGCCGAAGGGAGACGATCATGCTTACCGCAATCGCTCTGTTCTCACTCATCATCGCGGCATTCTGGCGCGTATCGTTGAGATTGCTGGCCGCCGGGCTGCTCGCCTTGCTCGTCATCGGCGGCATCCAGGTCTCCAAGTTCATCGACGAGATCGGGCTCATCACCCCTCGTGACGGTGGCTCCGCGACGGTCATCGATGACCGGGAAGGACCTCGCACGCCATGAGCGTGGTCGCCAGCCGCGGCGGCGGCACCCGACCGTTGATGACCGGGACCTTGAACAGCGCGTAGAAGTTCGTGAGCTGCCCCAGCCGGTCGCGGACGACGTCGATGTTGGCGGTGGTCGTGTCTTCGTGGGTGAAAATCCGCACCGCGCCGAGCACGCCCGCGGTGTAGCCACCGGTGCAGATCGTGATGTCGGCGTCCGGGTTCATCGGGTTCGTGGCGCGGACGAACAGGCCAACGTCCTCGATGATCTCCTGCTCACCGTCGGCGAAGTCCACCATGGTCGGCTCGGCCTCGGTGCCGTCGGGCAGCACGAAGCTCTCCGGCTTCTCGTCGTGCCGGATGCGCTGCTCGATCGGCAACCCGAGAATCTGGATGAAATTCCTGGTGAGCCGGTTCCGCGACGGGCCGCCGAGCAGGACGAGATTGTGCGCCGGGTCGATGCCGCGCTCGTTCGCCG
Organism: Actinophytocola sp.; assembly: GCA_009379975.1. Taxonomy (GTDB): domain Bacteria; phylum Actinomycetota; class Actinomycetes; order Mycobacteriales; family Pseudonocardiaceae; genus WHSS01. Next base: position 4,116 of record WHSS01000186.1, on the reverse strand, counting down.
AGCGATGCCTGCGGTTGCGGTAGCCTAGTTCGGCGATCCGCACGTACAGCTCGAAGAATGCGTCCAGCTGGCCGTAGCGGGCCAGCCGCGTGTAGTTCACGCTGTCCGCCCTGGCGTGATCGGGTGCCTGCTCTTCCGGCACTTCCGACGTCACGACCACGATCTCTTCGGTCCGGTCGTGTTGCCACATTTCGTTGGCGATGCTCCGCGATGGCCCCACGGAGCGCTCCCGGCGCGCCTCCTGGTCGGCTTCCTCGCGTAGCCGCAGCAACTCCCGCCGCAGGGTGTAGAACTGCTGCCGCGCCACCTTGTCCAATGAGGACTCGGCGGGCACGTACGGCTCGGGCTTGAGGTTGTCCGGTGTACTGAACAGCAAGGCGTAGTCGACGATCCGCTTATCCGACGGCCGCTTATCGTTCTCGCCGTTCTCCCACGTGGAGATCGCCGCCCCGGTCAGCGCGCGGCGCTGCGAGAACGCAACGGCCAGCGCGTCTTGGGTGAGTTTCTCGCCGAGCTCGAACTCGCGCAGCTCGCGCAGCCGGCGGGCGAACTGCCTGCGCGCCTTCCTGGCCATGCGCCTCACCTCCGGTGATCCTGGCTGAGCATAACCCCCACCGTAGGTTAAGTCAGTTAAGTCCACCCGAATGCGCGTGCCGCGGGGCGCCACGCCGACCAGCTTCGAACGTATATTCGAGATGTCGGGTATCGTGACGGGATGGGTGTCGCGCTGCAAGGTTCGCTGCTGGACGTCGCTGAGGAGCCGTGGCCAGGGTCACTGCGCCTCATCCGGCGCACCGAGCTCAGTCACAGTGCCTGGGTCGATGTGCTTCCGGGCTGGTTCAACGGGGCCGACACGCTGTTCGAGCGGCTGGTCACGGCGGTGCCGTGGCGGGCGGAACGGCGGCGGATGTACGACCGGGTGGTGGATGTGCCGCGGTTGGTGTCCTTCTATGACGAAGCCGATCCCCTGCCTGATCCCTCGCTGTCGGCCGCCCTGGCAGCGCTGTCGGAGCACTACGCAGCCGAGTTGGGCGAGCCGTTCCGCACCGCCGGTCTGTGCTACTACCGCGACGGCCGGGACAGCGTCACGTGGCACGGCGACCGCATCGGCAGGGGCGACTCCGAGGACACCATGGTGGCGATCATCTCCATCGGCGCGCCGCGGGACCTGCTGCTGCGGCCGCATGGTGGCGGGGCGGCCCGCAGGCACCGCATCGGGCACGGCGATCTGCTGGTGATGGGCGGCTCGTGCCAGCGCACCTGGGAACATGCCGTGCCGAAGACGAACAAGCCGGTCGGCCCGCGCATCAGCATCCAGTTCCGGCCGCGGGGCGTGCGTTAGCGGCTCTTCACGGCGGAACCATGGTGCCATTGGGTGCCTATACGGCACCCACGGCCACCTTGGGCTCCCCGCCGCCGTCCGCTACCCCTCCTTGGGCATCAGGATCCACAGCGCGATGTATAGAACGAACTGCGGGCCGGGCAGCAGGCACGACAGCACGAAGATCAACCGGACCTTGTTCGCGCTCCAGCCGTACCGGTTGGCTATACCCACGCACACACCGGCGATCATCGCGCCCTGACGGGGACGCACCAGAACATTGCTCATGTCTCCAACATGCAGCAGATCGCGCCACAATGCGAGTCGGTGATCACACGACGGTGCTCGGCTAGGCTGGCGTCGATGAGAAAGAAGCTGCGCTCGCCGTTGCCGAAACGGCACGGCCTCGACGCCGCGCGGCTCAAGCTGCCGGACGAAGGACCATGGGAAACCGTCCGCGATCACCTGGTGGAGCGGTTGCCGAGGGTGCCGCCCGGGCGCATCGATGCGATGTTCGGCGAGACTCGGTTCTTCGGTGCGGACGGCCCGCTGCCGGCGGATGCGCCGTTCGTGCCCGGCTCGTTCATCTGGTTCCACCGGGATCTGCCCGACGAAGCTCGGGTGCCATTCGACATCGACATCGTGCATCGCGACGACGACCTGCTCGTGGTGCACAAGCCGCATTTCCTTTCCACCATTCCGCGCGGTAAGCACGTCCTCGAGACCGCGTTGGTGCGGCTGCGCAACAGCCTGGGCCTGCCCGAGCTGATCCCCGCGCATCGGCTGGACCGGGTCACTGCGGGGCTGATCCTGTTCGTGATCAACCCGGCGTTGCGTGGCGCGTATCAGACCATGTTCCGCGATCGGCTGGTGCACAAGGAGTACGAGGCCATCGCACCGTTCGATCCCGCTATCGCACTCCCCCGCACGATCCGCAGCCGGATCGTCAAGGAGCGCGGCGTCATCGCGGCCACGGAAGTCTCCGGGCCGCCCAATGCCGAAACCTACGTCGAACTGCTCGCTGAACGCGGTGGCCTCGGTCGCTACCGCCTGCAGCCCAGGACAGGGCGCACCCATCAGCTCCGGCTGCACATGAGCGCGCTCGGCCTTCCCATCCTCGGCGACGGGTTCTACCCGGTGCTGACCGAGACGCCGCTCGACGATTTCAGCCGCCCGCTGCAGCTACTGGCCAAGGCGCTGGAGTTCACCGATCCGATCACCGGCCGGCGCAGGCGGTTCGAAAGCTCGGCGGAGCTGTTGGCTTGGACCTCGTACGACGAGTGGGCGGGCGGCACGGCGCAGCACCGACCGGCCCTCAAGTAGCGAACACCGGCAACGCAGTCGGAATCCGGTACTGGAAGCGCGGACGCGTGAGTCTGGGGCGCGGACACGCCCGGGGTTAGAACCAGTCGTTCCGCATGTCCAGGGGTGTCCGGTCCAGGCTCTCGAGCAGGTCGAGCTGCGGGCCGGTCTTCGGCAGCTCCCAGCGGAAGAAGTAGCGGGCCGCCTGCCGCTTGCCGTCGTAGAACTCGCCCACCTTGCCCTCGGCGGCCAGCGCCTGCTCCAGCCAGATCCAGGCGACGACGATGTGGCCGACCGCTTCGAGGTAAACCGAGGCGTTCGCCAGCGCGCCCTCGACATCACCCGGCTGCCACAGTGCCATGGTCACCGCGCCGACACGCTCGATGCTCGCCCGCAGGTGCGCCCCGAACTCCGCGAGCTCGCCACCGGCTTCGGTCGCTTGGGCGATGGTCGCGCCGATCGCCGCCGAGAGCGCCTGGAGGCCCGCGCCGTCGTTCATGACGACCTTGCGGCCGAGCAGGTCCAGCCCCTGGATGCCGTGGGTGCCTTCATGGATCGGGTTGAGCCGGTTATCCCGGTAGTGCTGCTCGACGTCGTACTCGCGGGTGTAGCCGTAGCCGCCGAGCACCTGGATCGCCAGGTTGTTCGCCTCGAGACACCATTGCGACGACCAGCTCTTCGCGATCGGCGTGAGTGTGTCGAGCAGCAGATGCGCCCTGGCCCGCTCCGGCTCACTGGCCGCCGTACGCTCCTCATCGACCAACCGGCCACAGTAGAGCGTCAACGCCAGCGCACCCTCCACATAGGACTTCTGCGCCAGCAGCATGCGCCGGACGTCGGCGTGCTCGATGATGGGAACCTGGGGCGCGGCGGGGTCTTTCCCGGCGAGCGGCCTGCCTTGCGGGCGCTCTCGCGCGTAGGCCAGCGACTTCAGGTACCCGGTGTAGCCCAGCGCCATCGCGCCCGAGCCGACGCCGATCCTGGCCTCGTTCATCATGTGGAACATGGCCGACAAACCCTGGTTGCGCTCGCCGACCAGATAGCCGACCGCGCCCGGCGCTCCCAGCGGCTGGTGCTTGCCCTCGCCGAAGTTCAGCATGGTGTTCGTGGTGCCGCGATACCCCATTTTGTGGTTGAGGCCGGCGAGTACGACATCGTTACGCTCCCCGACAACACCATCGGCATCGACGAGGAACTTGGGCACCAGGAACAGCGAGATGCCCTTCACCCCGGCCGGCCCGCCCGGGATCTTCGCCAGCACGAGGTGAACGATGTTCTCACTCAGGTCGTGATCGCCGCCCGAGATCCACATCTTGTTGCCGAAGAGCCGGTAGGTGCCGTCCGGCTGCGGCTCCGCCCTGGTCGTGATGTCGGCGAGCGAGGAGCCTGCCTGTGGCTCGGACAAGCACATCGTGCCGAAGAAGCGGCCCTCGATCATCGGCCGCACATAGGCGTCGATCTGCTGCTCCGACCCGTAGGTGAGCAGCAGGTTG
>WHSS01000235.1 GCA_009379975.1 Actinophytocola sp. | reverse complement strand
GAAGTTCGGCGATGCTACCGATACTGATGGCCAGTTCGCCGGGTATTGGTGACACGTCTGTGCCGATGAGAACGCTCGTGTCGAGGATGGCCCTCATTCGTCCGTCCACGGATCACGTAACCGCTGGTCGATAAGTTCTCGATCGGTTTCCCAGTCGGAATCCGGTTCACCCTGGAGCACATCGGCGATATCGTCGTAGGTTCGCCATGCCTGTGGCGCGATCGGAACCAGGCGCGCGCTAGGACGGCCCGCTACAGCGATGGTGATTTCCTCGCCCGCTTCGACCCGTCGCACCAAGTCCGATGCGCGCTGGCGCAGCTCACGCAATCCCACTGTGCTCATACCGCGAAGGTAGCACAAGTGCTACCTTCGCGGGCAGGAACACGCGCCGGCGCCGTTGTGTGAACGTGAGCGCCTCCGGGCTACTGCTGGAACAGGAACGCATCCCCTGGGACACCGCGTACCCGGAGCTCGCACTGGCGCTTCGGCGCGTCCGGTTCGCATCAAGAACGACTGGTCAAGGCAAAGTACTGAGCTGATCATCTGTCAGACAGCTGGACCGATCAGTCGTCGAGTGCGCCGATCCAGTGGCTTAAACCGTCGTCTTACCTCCGTCGCACACGGCTACGCCGTCTTGCCGGCGTGAAGGCCGACGACGGTCTCCACATGACGGTGCGCTCCTGCCGCGAGGCACTCGTTGAGCTCGAAGAAGATGTCGGCGGCCTGGGACCCGCGCCAGTCGCGCGGGAGTAACTCGGGCGCCAGGCCCGGGTCGAGGAAGGGCAGCCGGCGCCAGTGAGTGAGCACGTCGACGTAGTCGGCGAACGCCGCGACATCGTCATCCTTGCGCCGGCGCCGCCACCTGGTGAGCATCGGGCCGTAGGCCGCGACAAACTCCTCGTACATGCGCTCCAACTCGTCAAGGTCCCACCACGCGGCGACCTGATCTCGCTCTGGCTGGAACGCGACGTGCTCCGCCCGGAACAGGTCGACGTAGGAGGTCAGTCCGCTGCTCTCCAGCGCGTCGCGTGCCTCTGGCTCGAGGTGATCAGGTGCGATCCAGACGCCTGAGGCAACGGTGCCGAAGCCGAGCCAGGACAGCCGGGACCGCAGCTGGTGTCGTTTCTCCCGTTCGTACTCCGGGACGCTGAACACCGCCATAATCCAGCCATCGTCCGTGCCGGCTCGGGGACGCTCAAAGATGCGGCGGTCGCCTTCCCGCAGGATCCCGCGGGCATGGTCGGACAGCGAGTAACCGGCAGCACCGCCGACCTTTTCGGCGAGAAGGATGCCGCGCCGCTTGAGCCTGGAGATCGAGGATCGCACCGCCTGCTCGTCGACGCCAAGCACCGCCATGAGCTTGATCAACGAGCTGATGCTGAGCCAGCCCCCTGCCTCGCGGGCGTAGAGCCCGTAGATCGTCACGATCAGCGCACGGGGTTGCCCTGCCCGCGCGTGGGCGACTGTTGTGGACCGGTCCGACACGGGACGAAGTCTATCGTTCCCGCTTCGTCCGTCACGAACAGCGGATATTTTGACTGATGCTGCGTCGTTGACTCTCGTCACCACGAAGGCATAATTGCTGCCATTGAGCCGGACGGAAGGAAGGTCGTCATGCCGTTGTCATCCTCCGCTCACGTTGACACGTTCTGCCGGAACAATCTGCCGCCGGAGGTGGACTGGCCCGAGTTCCGCTTGGAGCGTTCGGAGGTGCGGTATCCGGAGCGGCTCAACTGCGCGGTAGAGCTTCTCGACGTCGTGACCGATCGCTTCGGACCGGACAGGCCGTGTCTGCTGGCGCCGGAAGCGGATGTCTGGACCTACGGTGATCTGAGGCGGGTGTCGAACCAGATCGCGGCCGTGCTCACCGAGGACTACGGGATCGTTCCCGGAAACCGGGTCCTGCTCCGCGGGCCCAACAACCCGTCCTTGGTCGCATGCTGGTTCGGCGTCCTCAAAGCGGGCGCCGTCGCGGTGTGCACGATGCCGTTGTTGCGAGCAGGCGGGTTGGCGACCGTCGCCGAGATCGCCGCGGTCGACTTCGCACTGTGCGACAGCCGCTTCACTACGGAGTTGCACAAGTCCGGAGTGGAAGGCTTACGTGTCGTCGAGTATGGCGGCGAAGGCGGCCTCGCCGCTGCCGCGAAGCTGAAGCCGGGCACGTTCGAGCCGGTCGAGACCGCGGCCGACGATGTCGCGCTACTCGCCTTCACGTCCGGCACGACGGGCCGCCCCAAGGCCACCATGCACTTCCACCGCGACGTCCTCGCCATCGCCGACACGTTCTCCGCGCATCTGCTGCGCCCGGAGCCGGACGACGTCTTCACCGGCACCCCGCCCATCGCCTTCACCTTCGGCTTGTGCCGTAGTAGGCCTGCCGGACGAGACCCGCGGCCAAGTCGTCACCGCATTCGCCGTTCTCCGCCCAGGCACCGCAGGAAACGACGACACGGCCAAGGAACTGCAAGACTTCGTCAAGCATCGCATCGCGCCATACAAGTACCCACGCCGCGTCCACTTCCTCAACGAACTGCCGAAAACCGCCACCGGCAAGATCCAGCGATTCCGGTGGCGCGAACAGCACTCACCAGCGACGCCCACGGCGCCATGACACCTGCTCTCGGGTCCAGCGAGATCAACAATATGCTGTCACTTTGACGTTCGTTGTCGATGCTGCATACACTGAACTCAGCGATCCAGGGAGGCAGATGTGCGCATTGCGGTCGTCGGCGGCGGCCCGGGCGGTCTCTACTTTGCCGCCCTGGCCAAACAGCTCGGGCCGGAGCACGAGATCACGGTGTGGGAGCGCAATGCGGCCGACGACACGTTCGGCTTCGGGGTCGTGTTCTCCGACGAGACGCTGGGCGGCATCGAGCACGCCGACGTGGAGATCTATGAGCGCATGGAGCGGGAGTTCGCCCGCTGGGACGACATCGACGTCCACTTCCGGGACCAGGTGATCACCAGCGGCGGCCACGGCTTCGCGGCGATGAGCCGCAAACGGCTGCTGAAGATCCTGCAGGAACGATGCACCGATCTCGGGGTGCGCGTTCACTTCGAGAGCGAAGCCCCCGACACCGACGTCTTGTCCGCCACGCATGATCTCGTCGTCGCCGCGGACGGACTCAACTCCATCGTGCGCACCAAGTACGCCGACTCCTTCGCACCCAGCCTCGAGCGTCGCGCCTGCAAGTTCATGTGGCTGGGCACCGACAAGGTCTTCGACGCGTTCAAGTTCTACATTCGCGAGACGCCGCACGGCGTGATGCAGGTGCACGGCTACCCGTTCGACGACAAGGGCAGCACGTTCATCGTCGAGATGCACGACACGGTCTGGCGGGCCGCGGGCTTCGACCGCTACGCGGCACACGAGTTCGCCCCTGGTGAGTCCGACGAAGACTCGATCGAGGTCGTCACGGAACTTTTCGCCGACGTTCTCGACGGCCACCAGGTGATCGCCAACAACTCCAAATGGATCAACTTCACCACGGTCCGCAATCAGCACTGGCGTCACGACAACATCGTCCTGCTCGGCGACGCCGCGCACACCGCGCACTTCTCCATCGGCTCGGGAACCAAGCTCGCGATGGAAGACGCCCTCTCGCTAGCCGCCTGCCTGCATGAGCACGACACCATCGATGCGGCGCTCGACGAGTATGAGACCGAACGCAAGGCCGTGGTGGCCTCCACGCAGCGTGCCGCACAAGCCAGCCTGGAATGGTTCGAAAACCTCAGCGAGTACGTCGAGCAGGACCCGCTGCAGTTCGCGTTCAACATCATGACGCGCAGCCGCCGTGTCACTTACGACAACCTCAAGCTGCGCGACCCCGAGTTCGTCGAGACCGTCAACAACTGGTTCGCACGACACAACACCGATACCCGGATCGACGGGCGCACCGATGTTCCGCCCATGTTCCAGCCCTTCCGCCTGGGCGAACTGGAACTGGTGAACCGCATCGTGGTCTCCCCAATGGACATGTACCGCTCCGTCGACGGCATGCCGAACGACTTCCACCTCGTCCACCTCGGCGGCAAAGCACTCGGCGGAGCAGGCCTCGTCATGACCGAGATGGTCTGCGTCAGCGACACCGGCCGTATCAGCCCCGGCTGCACCGGCATCTGGACCGACGAGCAAGCCCGCGAATGGCGCCGGCTCACCGACTTCGTCCACCGCGAGACCGCCGCGAAGATCGGCATCCAGGTCGGCCACTCCGGCCGCAAGGGCTCAACCAAACTCATGTGGGACGGCATCGACCAGCCCCTCGACGCCGACAACTGGGAGATCGTCGCCCCGTCGCCGATGCCCTACCGCACCGGCGTGAACCAGGTTCCGCGCGAACTGACCGCCAACGACCTCACGCGGATCAAACAGCAGTTCGTCGACGCCGCACGCCGCGCCGATCAGGCCGGGTTCGACCTGCTCGAACTGCACTGCGCCCACGGCTACCTACTCTCATCGTTCATCTCCCCCGTCACCAACCGGCGCACCGACTCCTACGGCGGCGACCTGACCGCCCGGCTGCGCTATCCGCTGGACGTCTTCCGCGCGATGCGCGCGGTCTTGCCCACCGAGAAGCCGATGACCGTGCGGATCTCCGCCACCGACTGGATCGACGGCGGCATCACCGCCGAGGACGCCACCACAATCGCCGCCGAGTTCAAAGCCGCCGGTGCCGCCGCCATCGACGTATCCACCGGACAGGTCACCCCGGACGAGCAACCCGCATTCGGCCGCTCCTACCAGACACCGTTCGCGGACAAGATCCGCAACACGGTAGACATCCCCACCATCGCGGTCGGCGTGATCTCTTCCTATGACGACGTGAACTCGATCCTGCTGGCAGGCCGGGCCGACCTCTGCGCGCTCGGCCGAGTCCACCTCTACGACCCCAACTGGACCCTGCACGCCGCCATCGAGCAGGACTACACCGGCCCGGGCGCGGCCTGGCCCGACCCATGGCGGCCCGGCAGGCGCAAACCACAAACCGGCCGCACCGACGGACCCAAACCACGCCTGCAACTCATCCGCGAGGGCACGTCCGGCACCCGCCACGCCCGATGGCAACCATGAAAAGACCAGCCAGGTAAGTCGACCACGCGACAAATTGGTCGCTCCAGCAACCAAATTAGCCGCATCGCCCACCCGCGCTGAAGGACGCCTTCAGTCCGTTCAACGGACTGAAAGTTCCTTTCAACTCGTTCAGTGGACTGAAGGCGTCTTTCAGCTTCCCGGTTCCGGTCCGATGTGGACTCATCAGGCTGGCCCCTTGGGGATCGATGACGGAGTTCGGCAACGCACCGTAAACACCAAAGAGATCAGACCTGGGCCTTGCCGTCATCAGCGAGTAGCGCTACCTTCAAGCCCTGGTTCCGTCAACGACGACGGGGAGACGGAAATGGCTGAGGCGGCTGCTCAACGCGGAAACGGCGATATCTCGCCGGATATCCCCGACAGATTCCTTCCCGGCGTTGGCTACGGCGACCTTCCGGAACCGGCCAAGCTCCGCAAGATCGTCGGTCCGAGCGTCATCCTGCTCGCGGTGTCGATCGGGTCCGGCGAGTTCGTGCTGTGGCCGTTCATCAGCTCCCGGGTCGGCCTCGCCCTGGTGTGGATCGCCATGATCGGGATCCTCACCCAGTACTTCATCAACATGGAGATCGAGCGCTACACGCTCGCCACCGGCGAGACAGCGGTCACCGGGTTCACCCGGCTGTGGAAGCACTTCAGCTGGATCTTCATCCTGTTCACCGCGATCCCGTGGATGTGGCCGGGATGGGCGACCGGCGCGTCCACCACCGCCGGTTTCGTGTTCGGCTGGGATACCTCGAGCGGCACCAACAATATCGTGACGGTGCTCGCGCTGGTTGCCATCGGTATCGCGCTGACCGTGTCGCCCGTGGTCTACAACGTGGTCGAGAAGTTCCAGATGGTCATGGTGGCGATCATCTTCGTCTTCCTCATCGTCGCGGTCTTTCTCGCTACCGGCGGCGGGGACTGGTCGGGCATCGTCACCGACGCACGACTTCCCGACATGCTCGGCGGACCGATCTCCGACCCGGCGGTCACCGCAGCGGTCCTGTTGGGCGCGCTGGCCTTCGCGGGCGCAGGCGGTTCGGTCAACCTCGCCCAGAGCAACTGGATCCGGGACAAGGGTATGGGGATGGGTGCCTATATCCCCAAGATCGAGTCGCCGTTCACCGGCTCGCCCGAGGCGGTGGCGTCGGTCGGGACGGTCTTCCCCACCGATGAGGAGAACATGCGCCGGTGGCGTGGCTGGTGGCGGGTGGCGAACCAGGAGCAGTTCTGGTTCTTCTTCGTCGCCGGACTCGCGGCCATCGTGATCTTCAGCGTGCTCACCGTGGCTACCGTGTTCGCCGAGGGCCTGAAGTTCGAGGAGAGCAGCTTCGAATTCATCCGGGCCGAGGGAGACGTTCTCGGTGATCGGATCGGGGCATGGATGCCCACCACGTTCTGGCTGATCGGCACCGTCGTACTGTTCTCCACCAACCTCGGCGTCCTCGACCATGTCGGCCGGGTGATCGGCGACATCATCAAGACCAACTGGGTGCGTGAGAGTACCCGCTGGTCGGAGAGCGCCCTCTACTTCACGATCGTCTGGACCGAGATCGTCATCGGGTCGATCATCCTGCTGTCCGGAATCGACGAACCACTACGCCTGCTGGTGATAGCCTCGTCGCTCAACGGCATCGCCATGTTCGTCTACTGTG
>WHSS01000072.1 GCA_009379975.1 Actinophytocola sp. | reverse complement strand
GCTCGATTGGGCTGCGTCGAAGGACGAAGGCTATGCCGTCACACGAAATTCCAGGGAGATCCATGCCCGAACCATCCCGTCCGGCGGGCGACTCGCTGCCGGTGGAGATCGACACCAACGTTCCGCACGAAGCCCGGGTGTATGACTACTGGCTCGGCGGCAAGGACAACTTCGCGGCCGACCGCGCCCTCGGCGACGCCATCGCCGAGCAGATCCCCACCATCCGGACCATGGCCCTGGCCAACCGTGCCTTCGTCGGCCGTGCGGTCCGGTATCTGGTGAAGGAGGCCGGCATCCGACAGTTCCTGGACATCGGCACCGGCATCCCCACTCACGGCAACGTGCACGAGGTTGCCCAGGCGATCGCGCCGGATGCCCGCGTGGTGTATGTGGACAACGACCCCATCGTGCTTGCCCACGCCCGAGCCTTGATGACCAGCACACCGGAGGGCAAGACCCGCTACATCCACGCCGATCTGCGCGACCCCCGCTCGATCCTGGACGACCCGGCGGTGGCCGACACACTGGACCTCGACCAGCCAGTCGGCATCAACCTCGTCGCGATCATGATGTACTTCCGCGACGAAGATCGGCCGCTGGAGATCATCTCCACCCTGCTCGATGCTGTTCCGTCCGGCAGCTACCTGACCATCTCGCACCCCACCGCCGACTTCGCCCCAGACGCGATGGCGGGCGTGGTCGCCGCCGCCGAACAGTCCGGCATCTCCTTCCAGCCGCGCAGCCGTGCAGAGGTCGAGGAACTGCTCGTCGGCCTGGAAGTCGTTGACCCCGGGATCGTCCCGGTACTCGCGTGGCGACCCGACCTGGTCGGCGACGCCGCGGATGCCACTGTGACCTCACTACGTCCCGACCAGCCGGCGCCCGACCCGGAAAGCGCCTACTACTGGGCCGGCGTCGGCCGCAAGAACTAGCCCGACACCCCGACCTCGCCACAGCTTCAGCGAGTGTGACGTTCAGCCCGACCTATCGTCTGAATGTCACACTCGCTCACGGGGTGGGCCGCCCGGGGCTCGAACCCGGAACCTACGGATTAAAAGTCCGCAGCTCTACCAATTGAGCTAACGGCCCGCGACTGCAAGGGTACCGGCGTTCACCTCGGGGTCGATGAGCACCCAGCACATGCCCGTGAGTGAACGTGACGTTCGGCCAATAGGTCGGGCCGAATGTCACGTTCACCGAGGCCAGGGGCCGTTCGTCAGGCGAGTTCTGGCGCGTAGTGCAGCACCGCGTCCAGTACCTGCTTCAGGTCCGGGTTGACCATGGCGTGCTCGCCGACGAAGACCGTAGGCACGACCTCGCTCCCACCCGCGACCGAGCGCACCCTGGCCGCGGCCTCGGAGTCTTCCCAGATGTTGATCTCCGCGACGGGCAACCCGGAATCCTGCAGTTTCGCCTGCAGAGTCATGGAGAACGGGCAGCCGGGCCGCCAGTAGAGCTCAACGGCGGTGATCTCCGACGGCGCTTCGTTCATGCGTGTGTCCTCACTAGGTCGTCAGCCAGCTACGGTGAGCGGCTCACCAGTATCTCAGCCGCCATTCGCAAGACGCGGGCACACCCGGCGGGGCCGGACCAGGGCGCCGGCATCGGCGGTTACGCTGCTCGTAATGGGCACACATCGGACAGGGGAGCACCGCGTAATGGCAGTACGTCCGCGGAACCGGGGCGGCATCTCGCGGCTGCCCGGCGTGACGGCGTTGATCGCCACGACGGGGTTGCTGCTCAGTGGCTGCGCGGACGACGCTCCCAGCCCCGCCCACGATGACGGCCCTGGCGGCGGGACGACCGACCTCGCGCACATCCACGGGCTGGGGATCAACCCGGCGGATGACGTTCTCTACGTCGCGAGTCACCACGGCGTCTTCCGAGTGACGGGCAAGGACGACCCGGTTCAGGTCGCCGGTCGCACCCAGGACTTCATGGGATTCACCGTGATCGGGCCCGATCACTTCCTCGGCAGCGGTCATCTCGGGCCGGAAGACGCGGACCAGCCGCCGCATCTGGGCCTGATCGAGAGCACCGATGCCGCCGAGACCTGGCGCTCGGTCTCGCTGTCGGGCGAAGCCGACTTCCACGCGATGGAGGCCAAGCATGACCGGGTGTACGGCTTCGACAGCCAGTCAGGCAGGCTCATGGTCAGCGAGGACCGGAAGTCATGGGACAGCCGTGCCGGCATCGGCCTCGCCGACCTGGCGGTGTCCCCCGCGAACGCCGAGGAAATGCTCGCCACCACCGAGCGGGGCCCGGCACGTAGTACCGACGGCGGACGCACCTTCGACCCGATCGGCGACGCCCCCACCTTGGTGTTCGTCGATTGGCCCGCGCCGGACAGGCTGATCGGAGTCGCGCCGGACAGCGTCGTCTACACCAGTGACGACGGCGGCGAATCCTGGACCACGGGCGGCCAAGTCGCAGGCCGCCCCCAGGCGATTGTCGGCCACGGCGACGCCGAGGTGTATCTGGCGACCGAAGGCGGCATCCACCACTCCGCCGATAACGGCAAGACCTTCAGCGAGTTCCAGTCGCTCCAGCCGTGAGTGAACGTGACATTCGGGCAATAGGTCGGGCCGAATGTCATGTTCGCTGAAGCCGGCGAGGCGTATTTGACAGCGTGGCAGGCCCCTGCTGGGGCACACTGAACCTCGTGTCGCCAGTGTGGTGGGTACTGCACGTAGATCTCGACCAGTTCATCGCGGCGGTCGAGGTCCTGCGCCACCCCGAGTTACGGGGTAAGCCGGTCGTGGTCGGCGGCGAGGGCGACCCCACGCAGCGAGCCGTCGTCGCGACGGCGACCTATGAGGCGCGGGCGTTCGGCGTTCGCTCCGGCATGCCGCTGCGCACCGCGGCGAAGCGCTGCCCGGACGCGATATTCCTGCCCAGCGATCCGGACGCCTACAACGCCGCTTCCGAGCGCGTGATGGCGACGTTGCGTGAGTTCGGGATGCCCGTCGAGGTGCTGGGCTGGGACGAGGCGTACCTCGGTCTCGAGACCGACGATCCGGAGTCGATCGCCTTCGACATCCAGCGGACGGTGCTGGCCGCGACCGAGCTGTCGTGCTCGGTCGGCATCGGGGACAACCGGTTACGGGCGAAGCTGGCGACCGGGTTCGGTAAACCCGCCGGAGTGTTCCGGTTGACCGCGGCCAACTGGTACGAGGTGATGGCCGAGCTGCCGACCGACGCCCTGCTGGGCATCGGCACCAAGACCGCCAAGAAGCTCACCGAGCTCGGCATCTCGACGGTCGGCCGGCTCGCCGCCGCCGACCGCGACGAACTGGCCGCGCGGTTCGGGCCGACGATGGGCCCGTGGTTCTGGTACCTCGCGCAGGGCAGGGGCACCACCGAGGTGGCGAGCACACCGTATGTGGCTCGTTCCCGGAGCAGGGAGACCACGTTCCAGCACAACCTGACGGCGTGGCCGGACATCCGGCGCGAGGTCGCGGTGCTGGCCAGGAGGGTCGCCGATGACGTCGTCGAGGAGGGCAGGCCAGCGGCGCGGGTGGCGGTGAAGGTGCGGTTCGCGCCGTTCGTCACCCAGACTCGCAGCATGACGTTGTCCGCCCTGACCGATCAGGCCGACGTGATCGAACGGGCCGCGCTCGAAGTGCTCGAACGCTTCGAGCACGACCGGCAGGTGCGACTGCTCGGCGTCCGGGCCGAGTTCGACCGAGGCTAGGCCGTGTCTGGGCGCGAATACCGCGATCACGGATCCGTAAGACACGGCCTAAAGCCCGGGCAGCCTGCGTGGCGCGATCGCCGCGAGCGCGCACAGCAGGTAACCGGCCGCCGGCCCGAACGCGCCGATGCTCAGCTCGGCTTCGCCCGAGGTCTTGGCGAGGTCGAACACCGCCGCGATGTGTACCCCGGCGAGGACGAGCAGGATCAGCATGGCGACCCGGCGGAACATGGTCACCGCCATTTTCAGCGCGAAGATGACCAGGATCAGCACCACGAGCGCGATGATGCCGATGGTGATCTGCTGAGTGCTGAATCCCAGGTCGCCCTGGGCCGTCTCCGCGACGTCGGCGAACGGGCCGAACCCGTAGCGCAGGACGAGCACACCGAGGCCCACCACGGTCAGCGCGCCCCAGATCACCTTGAGCGCGACCGATTCCAGCGCCGCGGCGAACGCCAGCAGGATGCCGAGCCCGACCAGCGGGTAGGTGAAGAGCAGCACGTACCACTCGCCGAACCCGTTCGCGCCCTCGCCGGCCGCGAGCGACCAGACGTCGGACATCGCTGATCCGCTTGCGCCGTAGTTCAGCCACGGCAGCACGAACAGGCTCAACGCCTGGACGACGAGCCCGGCCAGGGTCAGCAGTACGCCGAGCCCGGGAATCCGTGGTCCTCCGCCGCCGGGCGCCGGGGGAAGGCGCTGCGGGGCGGCTTGCGGCGCGGCGGGCTGCTGCTGTGAAGACCGTGGCTGATATCCCGGCTGCGCGGCGTACTGCGGCTGATGACGGCCATACAGCGGCGGGTCCGCGGGCTGATGGCCGCCGTACAGGGGCGGGTCGTAGTGCGAGTCGTGCGGCTGGTGTCCGCCGTAAGGCTGTGGGCGGCCGCGTGTTGGGTCGAGCGGCGGTTGCGACATGCGGGCACGGTACCGACTCCGCGCTTGCTCGGCGACGCGCCCGTGCTAACGATTCGGCAAGTACGCAGCCACCACCCTCGTGAGTGAAAACCCTTGCCCTGGCACGCTTAATCACTCACGACCTCCAGGGCGCGGCTCACGACCTCAGTTGAACGGCACGCAGGCATGCTCGGGCTGCCCCGCGTTGGCCAGTAACACGAAGCGGTGACTGCGGCCCGCCGCGAGGTCGGGGCCGTACCAGCGGGCGGCGTATCGGTGCCCGCCCGCCCGGTCCTTACCCCGATGCGTGACGCCGAGGTACCAGCCGTGATCGTCGACCGGGCGGTCATCGCGCATCGCGGGCCGCCAGCCGCCATCGACCTTGGTTTCGACGCGGACCAGCGGCTCGTGCCAGTGCAGGTCGCCCGGCGCGACGTCCCGCCAGATCAGCTCCCAGTACGCCTCTTCGCGGACGGTGGCCTCGACGAACCGCGGCGCGCGCACGACCTCCCGCGTCACGGCGGTCCCGGTCGGCAGCGGCAGGTACCGGTGGGTGTGCAGGGAGAACCGGCGCACCGGCAGATTTTCGGCGACACCGCCGGCCTTGACCACGTCGCCCGCGAGTTCCGCGACGGCCCCGGTGACGAAGCGCAGCGTGTCCGGGCCGTAGAGGTTGCTGGCGCCTTCGTAGCACTGGCGGGAGTATTCCTCGGCGGTGGTCAGGTAGTCCCAGTGGTCGTTGGCCAGCGAGGACACCGCGACCCGTTCGACGCCGCCGCCCGCCGCGGCCAGCGCGGCTTCCTCGATTCGCCTCCCCGCTTCGACGGTGATCTCGAACGGCAGGCCGGTCAAGGCCAATTCGCCGATCCGCAACACCTGCACCGGCAGGACCCTGGGGAACGAGCTCGTCGGCCCCACCCGGTCGTGGAACCGGCGCGAGCCGACGATCCACTTCTCGCCGTGCGGCCCGCGCGGGCGAGGCTTGGGGAAGCCGGGCGCGAACGGCGGTAGGTACGACACCACCGGGGTGGTGTTCTCCCGCGCGCCCGCCAGCTTCGCCATACCGACGGCCGGCTCGGGCAGCGTGACGCCGTCGATGCTCGGGCCGGTGTCCAGATCGATGTCCCGCAACCCCGCGGCGAGTACCACCTCGTCGGTCAACTCGGGCGCCAGCCGTTCGTAGACCTCCGCCGCCGCGTCGCCGATGCCGCAGCCCACCCGGCGCGCCTGCGGGAACACCAGCTGGCCGGGCGTGACCGCGGGAGTCACGTCGCCATGCGTGCCTTCCACCGCACCGACCACCGCCCGGTGCCCGGTGGCCGCTTCGATGCGCCGCGAGAGCTGATCGTTGATGTAGGCCCAGACGTCGGCGTTGTAGGAGCGGTCGTGGTGCGAGATTCCGGTGCCGTGAATGGCGAACACCGTCATCGCCGCCAACGGCTGATACTCACCGTCGGTGGCGGCGTCCACCCGCAGCAGGTGCAGCCACGGGTTGACCGCGGCGTAACTGCGATGCGTCGTGATCCGCTTGTCGGCGACGGTGTCGTTGCGGACGTAGGCGTCGAGCGATCGGTTGCGGGTCAGCCCCCACACCTCGGTCGACCCCGAAGCCAGCCGTGCGGGCCGCCGGTTCGCCACCGCCTCCCGGATCGCCCCGGAGATCCGCTCCCCGAGGAACTGGGTCCACGCCGGGTCGAAGCCCGCCCGGTTGGAGGCGAACCGGTTGTAGAACTCGCAGCCGTTGAACTGGCCCGGGCCCGCGTGCGTGTGGGTGTAGCCCATGAACAAGCCGGGCAGCCGCACATCGGTGTCGTCCTTGATGGCTTCGGCCACGAGCTGGTTCAGCAACGCCGAGCCACCCAGCAGATCGCTCTGCACCAGGGCGATCGACGTGACACCCGCCCGCAGGTGAATGACGCGCACCCGCAGGCGTGTCCGGAACCCGTTGCCGTCATGGGCGTTGCGGGAATGGCCGGACTTGGGCAGGCCGGGCGGCGGCGTGATGTCGACCTCGGCGGCGCCCGCCAGCAACCCCGGCACGTGCGGCAGCTCGACGGCAGGCGCCGGGGTGAGCTCGATCGCGGCGATGGGGCGGTCGCCGGCGATGAAGGGAAGCAGCGGGCTCTCGGTCATGGCTCATAGGGTGAAGCAACAGGCGCGATCACGCCGAGGGCGGCGGGCAGCAGCCGCACCGTCACCGGCAGCTCGCCGATCTCGTCGCCGTCCGCGCACACGGGCAGCGGGCGGTCCGCGTCGACGGTGACTTCGCGTGCGGTACTGAGCTGAACCTCCGGCCGCGCCACGTGCGCGCCCGTCTTGGCCTCCTTCATGAACTTCACGATCTCCCGGCGCGGGCCGTCGCCGACGATCATCACGTCGAGCAAGCCGTCGTCGAGCACCGCGGGCGGCACGATCCGCAACCCGTGGCCGTACGCGCCGGAGTTGGCGACGACGACCGAGAACGCCGGGACCGAACGGCGTTCGCCGTCGGCGACCACGGTGTAGGTCGGCGAGTGCCAGCTGAGGATGGCGCGCACGGGCGCGAGCCGGTAGGTGAGCAGGCCCGGCAACCACCGGGTGTTGTTGATGATCTGGGTCGCGACGGAGTCGATTCCGATGTAGACATTGCCCGGCACGATCACGCCGTTCGCCTCGAGTACGTCGATCGTGCGGGTCGGCCCGTCGAGCAGCAGCGACGCCATTTCGTGCGGCGTGGCGGGCATGCCGAGCGCGCGGGCGAGGTCGTTGCCTCTGCCCGCGGGCACCACGCCGAGTACTCCCCCGGACGCGACCACGCCCGCCGCCGCGTCGCGCATCAGGCCGTCCCCGCCGACCGCGATGACGACCTGCCCGGCGGCGGCCGCTTCGGTGGCGAGCTTGATGGCGTGCTCGCTGCTCTGCGTCGCTGCCACGACGACCGTCGCGCCCGCTTCGCGCAGCAAGCCGGCCACGGTATCGCACACCTCGGTCGCGTGGCCGCCACCGGCGATCGGATTGACCAGTGCGGTGAACGAGCGCATTTCAGGAGCCTGACACGGGCGGGATGAGCACGCCCGGGTTGAGGATCCCGGCCGGATCGACGGTGCGTTTGACCGCGTGCAGCATCTCGGCGGCGAGCGGGCCGATCTCCTCGCTGTAGGTGTCGCGGTGATCCGTGCCGACGCCGTGGTGATGGCTGATCGCCGCGCCCGCCGCCCGGATTGCTTCGTTGGCAGCGGTTTTCGCCTGGCGCCACTGGTCGAGCGGGTCCTCGGCCTGCGCGCACACCACGGTGAAATAGAGCGAGGCTCCGGTCTCGTAGATGTGGGAGATGTGGCAGAGCACCAGTGGGGGCGTGCCCTGTTTGGACAGTGCCTCGGTCAGTGCCGTGGTGACCGAGGAGCGTAGCGCGTCGAGGTTAGACCAGAACGTCACGGTCTCCAGCGTCTCGACGAGTACGCCCGCGTCGAGCAGTGGATCGCGCAGGTACGGCCCGCGATAGCGGCCCTTCCGCCACTTCTCGCCTGGCGCGGTGCCGAGCGCTTCGCCTCCCGCGTTGGCCAGCACGTCACCAGCCGACAGCCGCCGCGCCGCGACCTCGGTCGAGGTGCCTTCGTAACCGGTGATCACCAGGCAGCCGCCTGGCCCGCCACCGAGTGCTTCGCTGGGGTCCGCCAGGTTGACCGCGGTCTCCGCTTCGTCGGATAACCGCACCACGGTCGGCAGCGGGCCTTCCTGCGCCAGCGCGCGCAACCCGGCGGCACCGGCCTCGAACGACGCGAATCGCCAGCCTTCGTAGACCCGTTCCTTCGGTACGGGCCGCACCCGGACGGTGACCGAGGTGATCACGCCGAGGGTGCCTTCCGAGCCGAGGATCAGCTGCCGCAGGTCGGGGCCTGCCGCGGACATCGGGGCGCTGCCGAGCGTCACGGTGCCGCGCGGGGTGGCGAGTACGAGCCCGACCACCATCTCGTCGAACCGGCCGAACCCCGCCGAGGACTGCCCGGCCGACCGAGCGGCGGCATAGCCACCGATGCTCGCGCCTTCATACGACTGCGGGAAGTGGCCGAGCGTGAGCCCGTGCTCATGCAGCAACTCCTCGGCGCGCGGGCCGCGGACGCCGGCCTGCAGGGTCGCGGTGCGCGAGATGTCGTCCACCGCGAGCAGGCCGTCGAGCCGCCGCATGTCGAGGGCGATGACCCCGGCGAACCACTCGCGCGCCGGTGTCAGGCCGCCGACCACCGACGTGCCGCCGCTGTAGGGGACGACGGCGACACGCAGCCCCGAGCAGACCTCCAGCACGGCGACGACCTCGTCGTGGCTGCCAGGGAACACCACCGCGTCCGGCGCGTCGGAGGCGTCGCCCGCGCGCAGCTTCAGCAGGTCCGGCGTCGACCAGCCACGCGTGTGGGCCACGCGGGCGTCGTGCTCGGAGGTCACGTGCTGCGCGCCGACAACAGCTTCAAGCGCCGCCTGCGCCTGCTCGGGCAGCCTGACCTGGGGCAACGGGATCTCGGCGAGCCCGGCCGGGCCGTGTTCCGGGGCCTTGACCCCCAGCGCGCCGAGCGCGCCCGCCGCGGCAGCGGGCAGCTCGCCCGGCTTGCTGGGATCACCCCAGCGGTAGGGGTGAAAGTCGACGACGGGCAGTTCGGACTCGGTCATGGCGGTCCTCGCGGAGTATCGGTGACGCGGATTGTGCTGATACACTTTGACACATGGTGTCGCAGCATCGCAACCGGAACGCGCCCGCAGAAGCGCGTAAGGCAGCCAACGCGATCGATGAGCAGCACATCCTCGACGCGGCGTACGAGCTGCTCCTGGCCGTCGGCATGCGGCGCATGACGATGGCCGACATCGCCCGGAAGGCGGACGTCTCCCGCGCCACGCTGTACCGGCGCTGGGGCAGCGTGCGCGAGGTCGTGGCCGCGCTCATGACGCGCGAGTGGAGCCGCCTCGAAGCGGCCGAGCCCGCCACCGACGAGGCCGGCGACGGCTCAGCCAAGGAGCGGCTGGTACGCGGCATCGTGCGCATGGTGCGGGCCAGCCGCTCCCATCCGATGCTGCGCAAAATCATCGACGTCGACCCGGAGTTCCTGCTGCCGTACCTGCTGCGCAGGCAAGGTGCCAACACCCGCCGCCAGCTCGAGGTGATCGAGCACGGGCTCAAGGCGGGCATGGCCGACGGCTCGATCCGGCAGGGCGATGTGGCGATGCAGGCGAAGTCCGTGCTGCTCACCGCGTGGTCGTTCGCGCTGACCGGCCCGGCCTTCGTCGAGGTACCCGACGGCGAAGGCCCCGAGTTGGACGCCCTCGACGAGCAACTGTACGAACTTCTTGAGAGGTATCTGACACCGTGAACCCGACCTCACTCAACGCCGGCCGCAGGGCCCGTGAACTCGCCGAACTGGGCAACGGCCCGGTCGACGTACTGGTCATCGGCGGCGGCGTAACCGGTGCCGGCGTCGCGCTCGACGCCGCCAGCCGGGGGCTGTCCGTCGTGCTCGCCGAGAAGCATGACCTGGCGTTCGGCACCAGCCGGTGGAGCTCGAAGCTGGTGCACGGCGGCCTGCGCTACCTGGCGTCCGGGCACGTCGGCATCGCCCACGAGAGCGCCCTCGAGCGGGGCATCCTCATCGAACACACCGCGCCGCACCTGGTGCATCCCTTCCCGCATTTGGTGCCGCTGCTGCCCGGCGTGTCCCATGCCCGCGCGGCGATGGTGCGCGCCGGATTCCTGGCAGGCGACGCCCTGCGGGTCGCCGCGGGCACATCGCGCCACACGCTGCCTCGCTCGCGCCGGGCCACCCGCGCCGAGGTGCGCAGGCTCGCGCCGACGGTGCGTGCTGACCGGCTCCGCGGCGGTTACGTGTACTGGGACGGTCAGCTCACCGACGACGCCCGGCTGGTCGTGGCCATCGCCCGGACCGCGGCGGGCCACGGCGCGCGGGTGTTGACGCGGTGCGCGGCGGAGCAGGTGACCGGCTCCGGTGCGGTGCTGCGCGACACCATGACCGGCGGCAAGTACCCGGTCGACGCGCGGGTCGTGATCAACGCGACCGGTGTCTGGGCCGGGCAGGTCGCACCCGGCGTCACACTGCGGCCGAGCAGGGGCACCCACCTCGTGCTGCCGCAGGACCGCTTCGGCGGGCTGAGCGCGGGCCTGACCGTGCCGGTTCCCGGCGATCGCAACACCTACGTCATGGCGCTGCCCGCACCGGGCGGCCGGGTCTACGTCGGACTGACCGATGAGGACCAGCCGGGAGAGATCCCCGACGTGCCGCAGGCCACCGACGCCGAGATCGACTTCCTGCTCGAGACCGTGAGCTCGGCGCTGACCGAGCCGTTGACCCGCGACGACGTCCTCGGTACGTACTCGGGGCTGCGGCCGCTGCTGGACACGGGCGACGGTCGCACGGCAGACGTCTCCCGAGAGCACGCCGTGCTCACCGCGTCCGACGGGCTGGTCACCGTGGTGGGCGGCAAGCTGACCACCTACCGGCGGATGGCCGAGGACGCACTCGACGCCGCGCTCGCCGCGACGCACCTCGACGCGCTGCCGTGCCGGACGAAGCGGTTACCGCTCGTCGGCGCCGCCTCCCGGGTGGAGCTCGCGCAGGTCCGGGCGCCGCAGCGGCTGGTGCGGCGCTACGGTACGGAGGCTCTCTCGGTACTCGCCGAGGCAGGCGATGAGGCCGCGCTCGAACCCATCGCCCCCGGTATCGATACCACGGCGGCCGAACTGCGCTTCGCCGTGCGGCATGAGGGCGCGCTCGACGAAGGCGACCTGCTGGATCGGCGAACCCGCGTCGGGCTGGGCACCGAGGACCGGGTCCGGGCGTTGCCCGCCGCTCGCGATGCCCTGGCGGCCGTAGTCGCGCCGGGGTGAGGGTGCGTTGATTGCGCGTGCCCGTTGAGGGGTACTCGCACCTCGTGGCACAGCAACCTCCGCAGCAGCAAGAGCCGCCCGGCACGACGCCTCCGATGCGTCCGCAGCCGCGCGACACCATGGACGACTATGTAGGCCGGGGCCTGCTCGATCGGCGTAAGGCCCTCATCACCGGCGGCGACTCCGGTATCGGCCGGGCGGTGGCGATCGCCTTCGCCAAGGAAGGCGCCGATGTCGCCATCGCCTACCTGGAGGAGCACGACGAAGCCGAACGCACCGCGGAACACGTCCGGGCAGCGGGCGGCCATTGCGTCCTGCTCCCCGGTGATCTCGCCGACAGCAGGCACTGCCGCGAGGTCGTCGACCAGGCGGTGAACCAGCTCGGCGGGCTGAACGTGCTGGTCAACAACATCGCCACGCAGACGCCGGTCGACAAGCCGGAGGATCTGACCGAGGCGCAGTGGCTGCACACGTTCAACGTGAACATGCACAGCTACTTCCGGGTCACCGACGCCGCGCTGCCGCACCTGCACGAAGGCGACGTGATCATCAACAGCGGATCGGTCAACGGGCTGCGCGGCAACAAGTCCCTCATCGACTACTCGGCGACCAAGGGCGCGATCCACGCGTGGACCTATGCCATGGCGCAGGCCCTCGCCGACCGGGGCATCCGGGTGAACTGCGTCGCGCCGGGGCCGGTGTGGACGCCGCTGATCCCGGCGACGATGCCGCCGGAGAAGGTCGAGAAGTTCGGCGGACACGTGCCGCTGGGTCGTCCTGCGCACCCCGACGAGCTCGCACCGTCGTATGTGTTCTTCGCGGCCAACCAGCTGTCCTCGTACTACACCGGTGAGGTCATCGCGGCGCTGGGCGGCGAGACACACCCCGGCTAGGCGAGCCGACGGGGCTTGCCGGTGTGCGAAGAAATGTCCGGATCGTGACCAACCGTCCGGACCGTTGGGCGTCTATTTGAGTACCCAGCGCTGGGAGTCAGCCTTTCCTTCTCACGGTAGGAGCTCTCCCGATGACTACTCGATTCCGGCGTGCCGTCACGGCCGTCGCCGCAAGCGTGCTCATGCTGACCGGTGCGGTGGTGGCCGCCGCGCCCGCCTCGTCCACCCAGACGCCGACGATGACCGGTATCCGCACCGGCCTGCACAGCGGATTCGACCGCATAGTGCTGGACATGTCGGGACATCGGCCAGGGGTGTCCGCCCGCTGGGGTGACGAACTCCGGCAAGACGGCTCGGGCAGCGTGGTGTGGCTCACCGGCGAGCATTTCGTGACGGTGCGGGTCAACCCCGCGGCAGCGCATGACGACCGCGGCCGCTCGATCTACCTCGGCGCGAAGAAGTTCCGCACCCGCGACCTCCGCAACGTCATGGCTGTGGCGCTGGTGGGCGACTTCGAAGCCGTGCTCTCCATCGGGCTCGGCACCAGGAAGAAGACCTGGGTGCGGACGTTCACCCTTGGCTCACCGACCCGGGTCGTCATCGACGTCGGGCATTAACCGCGCCTGACGTCGTGCGTGAAAGTCCTTGCTCCGGCACGCCTGAGCACTCACGACCCCGGCTGAACCGTCGTGAGTGCTCAAGCGTGCCCATGCAAAGGGTTTCACGCACGACACCACGGTGGCCGCACGAGTGGGTGAAAAAGCAACAGGGCCGCCTCCCTCGAAAGGGAGACGGCCCTGTGTTGCGCTGGGGGCGTCAGATCAAGTTGACGCCGGTGGCCTGCGGGCCCTTGGTGCCCTGGCCGATCTCGAACTCAACCCGCTGGTTCTCTTCGAGACTGCGGAAGCCGTTGCCCTGGATCTCGGAGTAGTGCACGAAGACATCGCGCTCTCCGCTATCAGGCGCAATGAAGCCGAAGCCCTTTTCCGAGTTGAACCACTTAACGGTTCCCTGAGCCATTTCTGTCCTCTCGACGTGCGTCACTTAACTACCAGTCGTTCAGGCGACGACTTCTCCGGTGACAAAACGTGGAGAAAACCCTTCGCCCGCAAACGTCTTGCGAGCGTGAAACCACGAACACAACAACTTACGACCGCAGAGAGTCAAGCACGGTCAGCTTGAGGGTGTCAAGCTGTCATATGGGCGGATGAACAGCGGGTTTCCAGATCAACCGGCTGCTTGCTCATCGTGTGAAAACATCACACGCGAGGGGAACGGCGCCGCTGCGGGCGTCGTCGAGTCGAGGTCGGATTCAGCCTGCTTGCCTGCGGCGACCCGCTGCGGCGGGGCCTGAAACGGGGGTGCCTCGACGTGGGGGTGCGGGCTGGTGCGCCGCTGATCAGTCATAAAAGTGGGGGGTCCCTTCTGGTTGCTCGCATCGCATTTGATCACGAAGCATCACGCTGTGGGGCCAAGTGAGGGTGCGGTGCCATGAATACTACCATTTACATACCCCTACCGGGTATGATGGCGGTCGACACGCCACCGCGACGATCAGGAGCACCCGATGCAGGGCTACACCGACGACAAGGACCGGCTCCTCAAGCGCCTTCGCCGGATCGAAGGCCAGGTGCGCGGCATCGCCCGGATGATCGACAACGATGAGTACTGCATCGACGTCCTCACCCAGGTTTCCGCAGCGACCAAGGCATTGCAAGCGGTTTCGCTAGGTTTGCTCGACGAGCACCTCAAGCACTGCGTGACCGACGCCGTCGCCAACGGTGGGAAGGAGGCCGACGACAAGGTCAAGGAAGCGAGCGAAGCGATCGCGCGCCTCGTCAGGTCGTGACGAACGCCTCACCCGGCGCCGCGGGTCTTGTCTCGATTGAGACCTCCCTTGGCGTGCCGTGGCTGGCTACCGTACCGCCCGGTCAGATAGTTTCTTCGCGGAGCGGACGCTCGCGTCCGTGACCGCCGGCCTGCCTGGTACCAGGGAGACCGGCACGGCAGGACGAGTGGGAGAGCGCGAAGGATGGTCGGATGACGAGCTCCGCGACGCGGTCCGACTCGCCAGGGGGCACTTCGGGTATCCAGCGCGTGCAGGAACAGCCACCGGCATCGCGCTCCGGTCTGGCGAGCCTGCTGGCGTTGCCCGCGCAAGCGACGCGCAGTGTGGTGCGCTCTTCCGGGACGACACCGGGCAGGCTTTCGATCATCGCGATCGGTCTCGTCGTGCTCAGCCTGCTCGCCGGCCTGGCGGGCACGCTGATGGTGGAGACCAAGTCGGACACCATGACCGGGCTGACCGAGCGGACCGAACCGCTCGCCGCAGCCGCCCAGCAGGTCTACCGGGCGCTCTCGGATGCCGACGCCACCGCGGCCAGCGCGTTCCTTTCGACCGGCGAGGAACCGGCTGCGCTGCGGGAACGCTACGAGAACGCCATCGCGCAGGCGGGCGCGTCGCTGGGAAAGGCGGCGTCCGATCCCACCGCCGATCCCCGTTCGGTGGCGCAGATCGACATCATCGGCCAGCAACTGCCGGTCTACACCGGCCTCATCGAGACCGCCCGGACGAACAACCGCCAGGGCTTCCCGGTCGGCGCTTCCTACCTGCGGGAAGCCTCCGAGCTGATGCGGTCGAAGATCCTGCCCGCCGCGGAGGAGCTCTACCGGACCGACACCGAACGGCTCGCCGAGGAGCAGGAGGACGCGGGCAGCTTCCCCTGGCTCACCACGCTGCTGGTGCTCGCCGCGATCGGGGCGCTGATCGCGGCGCAGCTCTACCTGCGGCGGCGCACCAACCGGCTGTTCAACGTTGGCCTGGTGGTCGCGACGGTCGCCGTGCTCGTCGGCCTGCTTTGGACGTCGGTGGCCCTCATCGCGCAGGGCGTACTGATCAACTCGGGCCAACGGGACGGCACCGAGCAGGTGGATTTACTGGTCAAGGCCAGGATCGCGGCGCTGAAATCCCGCGCGGACGAAACCCTCACCCTCGTCGCTCGCGGCGACGGCGGCGCCTACGAGGAGGAGTTCGTTAAGCTGACCGGGCAATTCGCCGGGGAGGACGGCAGTGGCGGCTGGCTGAAGCAGGCACGGGACAACGCCGAGGGCCCCCCGCTGGCCGATCACCTCGATGACGCGATGACGAGCGCGGAGTCCTGGCTGCGCGCCCACGCCGCGGTCCGTGAACAGGACGACGGCGGCAACTACTCACAGGCGGTCAAGATCGCGATCGACGGGGAGGAACCGGAGGGGTCGTCGGCAGCGTTCATGCAGCTCGACGACGACCTGCGTGCGGCGATCACCGCGGGCAGGCAGAGTTTCTTCGACGACACCACGAGCGCATCCCGCGCGCTGACGCTGCTGGCACCGGGGTGGGCGGCGCTCGGCGTGGTCGCGGCGTTCGGCGTCGCGGTCGGGATCAGGGAACGGCTGAGGGAGTACCGATGAGGCCGAAACTCACGGCGGTCTTCGCGACGTTCGCGGTGCTGGTCGCGGGGTGCGGGTCGGCGGGCGACCCGCACAACCTGGCGCCTGCGGTCACCGCGGAGCGGCCGCTGCCTGCCAACGCGGGCAAGGTCACCGAGACCGGGGAGCCTGGCGGCGGATCCGAGGACTGCGGCGATCCGACCGTCAGCTTGCGGCCCGACGGCAAGGACATCCCGTCGAACTCCACCATGGACAAGATCAAGGAGAGCGGCAAGCTGCGGGTCGGGGTCGACCAGAACACCTACCTCTTCGGCTTCCGCAACCCGACATCGGGCACCCTCGAGGGCTTCGATATCGAGATCGCGCGCGAGATCGCCGAGGCCATCTTCGGCGACGATTCGAAGGTGCAGTTCGTCGCGATCACCTCCGGGCAGCGGATCGACGTGCTCAAGGAGGACAAGGTCGACATCGTGGTGCGCACCATGACGATCAACTGCGAGCGCCGCGAGGACATCGAGTTCTCCAGCGTGTACTTCGTCGCGGGCCAGCGGTTGCTGGTCAGGAAGGACTCCGGCCACCAGGGCATGGACGACCTCGACGACAAAGCGGTCTGTGCCGCGCAGGGCTCCACGTCGCTGAAAAACATAGCGGAGGTCAATCCGGAAGCGATCCCGTTCGCGGTGGACAATTGGTCCGACTGCCTGGTGCTGATGCAGCAGGGGCAGGTCGACGCGATCTCGACCGACGACACGATCCTCGCCGGGATGGCGCAGCAGGACCCGACCACGGTGGTCGTCGGTGATCAGTTCACCAGCGAGCCGTACGGCGTCGGGATCCCGCAGGAGAACAAGGACATGGTCCGCTTCATCAACGCCGTGCTGGAGGACGTTCGCAAGGGGAGCTGGCAGAGCAGCTACGACAGGTGGATCGAGCCGGTTCTCGGCTCGTCGAATCCGCCGCGGCCGAAGTACAAGTAGGGGGCGAGGCAGCATGAACCCGCCGGACGACCCGCGCGAACAGCCGCAACGCAGGCCGGAGCCCGAGATGACCAGCGCACTGCGCTCCGAGACGCCGGAGACGAGCTTCGTCACCCCGCCGCCCCCGCCGCAGCCTCAGCAAACCCAGGCCTCCCTGCCGGACCCGGGCACCGAGAGCCTGCTCTCGCCGCGGGTGGACACCGGCGCGAGCGAACCGTTCACCGGTAGCGGCAGCGACTCCCGCCCGCTCAGCGGGAGCTCTCGCCGCACCTCGTCGCGGAGCAGCCATTCGTCTCGGCGCGGCGGTCTCGGCGCTGGCCTGGTCGAGGTGCCCCAGGTGCCGTATTGCGAACCGGCATCGGCGGTCATGGAGCGCCCCGTCGTCGCGGAGAACAAGCGATTCTGCGGCGGCTGCGACGCCAAGGTCGGCCGGGGCAGCGACGGCAAGCCGGGGCCGACCGAAGGCACCTGCCAGCAGTGCGGCGCGCGGTTCTCGTTCACGCCGAAGCTCTCGCCAGGGGAAACCGTCGGCGGCCAGTACGAAGTACTCGGCGCACTGGCGTACGGCGGCCTCGGCTGGATCTACCTCGCGCAGGACCACAACGTCGCCGACCGGTGGGTCGTGCTCAAAGGCCTCATCGACACCGGCGACGAGACCGCGATGGCCGCAGCGGTGAACGAGACCAACTTCCTGGCCGAGGTCGAGCACCCGAACATCGTCAAGATCTACAACTTCGTCGAGCACCCGGATCCGCACACCGGCCGGACCGTCGGCTACATCGTGATGGAGTACGTCGGCGGGCAGTCGCTGCGGCAGCTCGCGCTGGCTCACCACAAGGAGACCGGCCGCGCGGAGGGGCTGCCGATCGGCCAGGTCATCGCCTACGGGCTGGAGATCCTGCCCGCGCTCGGCTATCTGCACAGCCAGGGGCTGCTGTATTGCGACCTGAAGCCGGACAACGTGATCCAAACCGACGAGCAACTCAAGCTCATCGACATGGGCGCGGTGCGGCGGATGGACGACTACCGTAGCCCGCTGTTCTTCACCTCCGGCTACAGCGCGCCCGAGCTGGCCACCGAGGGCGCGAGCGTGCAGTCCGACCTGTTCACGGTGGGGCGCACGCTCGCGGTGTTGTCCTTCGAGTTCGCGGGCTATTCGACGAAGTACAAGACGTCCCTGCCGCCGTCGTCAGATGTGCCGTTGTTCGCGCTGTTCGGGTCGTACTACCGGCTGCTGCGCCGCGCGACGCACGTCGATCCCGGCCGCCGGTTCACCTCCGCGGCGGAGATGGCCGATCAGCTCACCGGGGTGCTGCGCGAGGTCATGGCGCTGGGCACCGGCAAGCCGCAGCCGGGGTCGTCGACCATGTTCGGCGCGGAGTCGCAGACCTTCGGCGTCGACGCGGTCGTCGCCGAGCGCGACGCGCAGCCCAACGGCAGGCCGGTGCCGCTGCCGGACGCGCAGGACGTCATCAAGGGGTTACCGGTGCCGATGGTCGACACCGATGACCCGGCCGCCGCGCTGCTCGCGTCGACAACGGCGTCGGAACCGCGCTCCGTGATCGAAGCGCTCGCCCGCGCGCCGCATGACTCGATCGAGGTGCGGCTGCGCGTGGTGCGCGCCCGCATCGAGCTCGGTGAGCTGGCGGAGGCCAACCGGCAACTGCAGGCGGCGCAGTACATCGCGGTGAAGGCGGGATTCCCGCACGACTGGCGGCTGGACTGGTACCGGGGGTTGATCGAGCTGGCAGGCGGCCGGGCCAAGCTGGCCCATGCCGCGTTCGACGCGGTCTACGACGAGCTGCCTGGCGAAATGGCGCCGAAGCTGGGCCTGGGGATCACCGCCGAGGGCATGGGCGACTACTTCGGTGCGGCGCGCCACTACGAGATGGTGTGGCGGACCGATCGCTCGTTCGTGAGCGCGGCGTTCGGACTGGCCAGGGTCTACCTAGCGCAGGGCGCGCGCGACAGCGCGGTGCAGGTGCTCGAGTCGATCCCGGTGACCTCGACCCACCACACCGCGGCCCAGGTCGCCGCGATCAAGGTCAAGACAAGGGCGCCCCGGCCGCAGCGGCCAGGCGATCAGGTCGCCGCGGTCGCCGAGCGCGACTTGATCGACGCCGCCGACCGGTTGGAGCGACTCACCCTCGACGCCGAGCGGCGCAGCAGGCTGGCGGCCGAGGTGCTCGAGGCGGCGTTCGGCTGGGTACGTGAGCGGGACAACGGCAGGCAAGGCGGGCAGGGCGGGCAGGGTGGGCAGGGTGGCTACCGGCCGTCGGGCAGGACGGTGCTCGGCTGCACCCTCACCGAGCGGGAGGTCCGGTTCGGCCTGGAACGGTGCTACCGCGCGCTTGCCCGGCTGGCGGGCAGCGCCGAGCAGCGCATCGAACTGGTCGACAAGGCGAACGCGATCCGGCCCCGCACCCTCACCTGAGCCGCGTCCGCGCCCCAGTCGCGCGGATCGCTCAGGCGTCGGCCTGGAGTTCGACGATGGTGATGTCCGGCGGTGCACCGACACGCACCGGTGGGCCCCAGAAACCGGCACCGCGTGTGACATACATCTTGGTGCCGCCCCGCTGATAGAAGCCCGCGACGGCGCCCTGCTGGGCGTTCACCAGCAACTCGAACGGCGAGAGCTGCCCGCCGTGTGTGTGGCCCGCGAGCATCAGGTCGACGTCGTGGTCGGCGGCGGGCGTCACGTCAACGGGCTGATGCGCGATCAGTACGACCGCGTGATCGGGGTCCCGGCCCTCGACCGCCTTGCCGACGTCGCCCGGGTCCTGCCACTGATAGCCGGTCGCGTCGTTGATGCCGGCAACGTCGAACACCCCGCCGTTGTGGGTGATCGTCGAGTGCTCGTTGCGCAGCACGGTGATGCCCAGGCTCGGCAGGTGGTTCACCCAGCCTTCGTATCCGACGTAGTACTCGTGGTTGCCGGTCACGAAGAAGGTGCCGTGGGTGCTGGTGAGCTCGGCCAGCGGAGCCGTCGCGTCGGCGAGGTGCTCGACGCTGCCGTCGACCAGGTCACCGGCGATCGCGACCAGGTCGACCTGCTGCTCGTTGATCATGTCGACGATCCGCTGGGTGAACGAGCGCCCCAAGATCGGGCCGAGGTGCAGGTCGCTGATCAGCGCGATCCGGCACCCCGCCGCGCGGGCGTCGAGCTTGCGCAGCGGGATCGGCACGCGCGTGACCGACGGCGGCCCGAGCGCGACGGACGTGCCATAGCCGACCAAGCCCGCGGCGGCGATGCCCGCGACGGCCGCGGAGCAGCGCGCCAGGAACACTCGCCGATCGACGGCCGGCGCCGTTGCCGCTCCTGGCCCGCCGGCAGCGGCCACGGCGGATTCCTTGCCGGTGTCGGCGTCGTCAGGTGTGCCGGCCCCAGACGGCCGAGGGCGTGCCCAGCGGCGCAGAGCCAGCCGGGGCAGTTCGAGCACGAGCAACGCGAGCAGCAGGTAGAAGAACAGCGCGAGCCACAGGTAGCCAGGCCACGCGAACCACTGGGCGATCTCGGGAGGTGTCCGCGTGCCCAGCGTGAGCGCCGCCAGCATCACGCCGACCATCGTGCTGAACGCCGCCGTCGCCACCCGGCGAGCACGGCCCTTCGGCATCGTGTCGCGGATCAGTCGCTGCCACAGGTAGATGTGCAACACCGGCAGCAGCACCAGTACGACAATGATGAAGAAGATCAAGGCCGCTGCCTCTCTGTGTCTTGCCTCAAGCGCCGGCAGGCTGGTTAGGCGCTCATTTTGCTGTTCGCTTGTCGTTCGGTGCCGGTCGCGCTGT
>WHSS01000094.1 GCA_009379975.1 Actinophytocola sp. | reverse complement strand
GCGGTCCGACACGGTGGGTGTGGCGGACGAGGCGGCGATGGCCTCGCTCGCGCTAGAGTGCGGCCGAGGCCCTCCCAACAGATTCCGAGGTGTGAGTACCCGTGGCAGATCCCTCATTCGACGTGGTCAGCAAGGTTGACCGGCAGGAGGTGGACAACGCGCTGAACCAGGCGGCCAAGGAACTGGCGAACCGGTTCGACTTCCGCGGCACCGGGGCGGCCGTGTCCTGGGCAGGCGAAGAAGCGGTCACCATCGAGGCGGAAACCGAGGAGCGCGTGCTCGCCGCCGTCGAGGTGTTCAAGGAGAAGCTGATCAAGCGCGGCATCTCGCTCAAGGCATTGGAGACCGACGAGCCCGCGGTTTCGGGCAAGGTCTACAAGGTTCCCGGCAAGATCCTGAAGGGCATCTCCCAGGAGAAGGCCAAGAAGGTCGCGAAGTTCATCCGCGATGAAGGTCCCAAGGGTGTGCAAGCGCAGATCCAGGGTGACCAGCTTCGGGTGTCCGGGAAGAAGAAGGATCACCTGCAGGACGTCATCGCGCTGCTCAAGCAGGAGGACTTCGGCATCGCGCTGCAGTTCACGAACTTCCGGTAGCCGCGCATGAAGGGCATCGTGCTCGCCGGGGGGACCGGGACACGACTACACCCGATTACCCAGGCCATCTCCAAGCAGCTGCTACCGGTCTTCGACAAGCCGATGGTCTACTACCCGATCTCGGTGTTGATGCTGGCGGGCATCCGCGACATCTTGATCATCTCGACCCCGGCCGACCTGCCGAACTTTCGTAAGCTGTTAGGCAATGGCAGCCAGTTCGGGCTGAAGCTGAGCTACGCCGAGCAGCCGAACCCCAACGGGCTCGCCGAGGCGTTCGTCATCGGCGAGGAGTTCATCGGCGACGACAACGTCGCACTGGTGCTCGGCGACAACATCTTCTACGGCCAGGGCTTCTCCAGCCGGCTGCAGGAGGAAGTCGCCAAGTTGGACGGTTGCACGCTCTTCGGCTACCCGGTCACCGATCCCGAACGTTATGGGGTCGGTGAGATGGACGCCGGCGGCAGGCTGCTCAGCATCGAGGAGAAGCCGGCGGCACCGCGCTCCAACCGGGCGATCACCGGCCTGTATCTCTACGAGAACTCCGTCGTCGACATCGCCCGGTCGCTCAGCCCGTCGGAGCGTGGTGAGCTCGAGATCACCGATGTGAACCGCGACTACCTGCAACAGGGCCGCGCGAAGCTGGTCGATCTGGGACGTGGCTTCGCGTGGCTGGACACCGGCACGCACGACTCGCTGCTCGAAGCCGGGCAGTTCGTGCAGGTGCTCGAACACCGCACCGGCGTACGGATCGCCTGTCTCGAAGAGGTCGCGCTGCGGATGGACTACATCGACGCGGACCAGTGCTTCGAACTGGGCCGCGCGCTGACGAAATCGGGCTACGGCGAGTACGTGATGTCGGTGGCGCGCGCCGCGGGGGCGAGTGGGTAGGCGCGCTACAGCCTGCGGTTTGCCATGTCTTCGAGCCGCCTGATGCGGTCCGCCATCGGCGGGTGGCTGGCGAACATCTTCGACAGCGACTCCCCCGGCCGGAACGGGTTGGCAATCATCAGGTGGGACTGCGAGACCACCTTCGGCTCCGGCGCGAGCGGCAGTGCCGCGGTGCCGCTTTCCAGTTTGCGCAGCGCGGACGCCAGTGCAAGGGGATCGCCGGTGAGTTCGGCCCCGGACAGGTCGGCCTGGTACTCACGCGAGCGGCCGACCGCCATCTTCACGATGCCCGCCGCCAGCGGCCCGACGAACACCAGCAGCAGGCCGAGCAGCGGGTTCCCGCCTTCCCTGTTGCCCCCGAACATCGCGATGTAGGACATGAACGTGACGACGCTGGCCAGAGCCCCGGCGACGCACGAGATCAGGATGTCCCGGTTGTATACATGGGACAGTTCGTGCCCCAGCACGGCGCGCAGCTCGCGCTCGTTGAGGATGTCGAGGATGCCCTGTGTGCAGCACACCGCCGAGTTGCGGGGGTTACGACCGGTCGCGAAGGCGTTGGGGGCCTGCGTCGGGCTGACGTAGAGCCGCGGCATCGGCTGCCGCGCCGAGGTCGCCAGCTCACGCACAATGCGATACATCGCGGGCTGCTCGGCTTCGGACACCGGCCGTGCGCGCATCGCCCGCAGCGCCAGCTTGTCCGAGTTGAAGTAGGCATAACCGTTGATGCCCAGCGCGATGAGGAACCCGAAGAACATCGCGCCCTCGCCGAACAACCGGCTGACGCCGATGACGAAGGCACTCATCAGGCCGAGCAGCAACGCGGTCTTCATCCCGTTGCGATGTTTGTGCACGTATGCGCGCCTCCCGCCCTGGTCGAAGCTCTCAGCTGCTCAGCCGATCAACGACCGGGACCGGGGCAAAGTTCCGAATGCGCTGTTCAGCGCCGCCTGAGCGACGGTAGCGGGCGGAGTTCATCCCCCACCCCGCGCGGAGAACCAAATTACGTCCGCTTTGTCCGGTCGAGATAGTCCTGCGCGGCCGGTAGTTGCGAGCACCACGCGCCGACTCGAGCCGTTGGTTGCACGTTGTCCTGGATGCGGAGTTTGATGGAGTGATGACGTTTCGCCGCGTCTTCCTGGGCCTGGCCGCGGCTGGGGTGGCTGCCGCCGTGGTCTCCACAGTGCGCGGGAGTGCTCGGCTTCCGCACTGACGCCCACCGCGGAATCGCCCGAGCCCTTTCCCACCAGCACGGAGCCGACCACCACCGAGCCGACCCCGATCCCCCCGGAGCAAGCGGCCGCGCTCGGCGACGCCGTCACCGACGCGATCAACGATGTCGTGCCCGGCACCGACATCGGCCACCACATGCCACCGTCCGCCGGCGAGTTCCTGCGGGACGCCCTCGCCGCCGCGCCCGCCCGTGCCGCGGACGGGTTCCACCAGCACTTCGGCATCCCGGATGGCATGCCCGATGCCGAGCGGGCCATCAAGCAAGGCTGGATGCGCGTCAACAAGGGCTTGGTGCTCAACACGACCGGTTTCGTCGGCCAAGAACAGCGCTACGTCGTCGTCCTGCTGACTGAGCAGCCGGTGGACGCCGACTTCGACACCGGACAAAAGGCCGTGACCGCCGGAATCGAAGCCCTCGCGCCAGTGCTGGCAACGGACATGTGACCGCGCTGAAAGACGCCTTCAGTCCGTCCAGTGGAGTGAGTGGTCCTTTCAGTCCGTCCAGTGGACTGAAGGCGTCTTTCAGCGCTTACCCCCGCAGCTCCAGCGTGCAGCACTTCGGGCCGCCGCCGGACCTGCGTAGCTCCGACATGTCGACCATCACCGGCTCGTAGCCGTGTGCCCGTAACTGCTCCGCCAAGCCCGTGGCCTGCGCGGGCAGCACCACGTTGCGGCCGTCCGAGACGCCGTTGAGTCCCAGTACCTCGGCGTCGGCCGGGCCTGCCAGGAGGGCGTCCGGGAACAGGCGCTCCAGCACACGCAGCGAGCCTGCCGAGAACGCGCCCGGGAAGTACGCGACGTGCGCCGGCGTGGACTCATCGGCGGGCGTGAGCACCATCAGTGCGGTGTCCAGGTGGTAAAAGCGGGGGTCGACCAGCCGCAGCGACACCACGGGCACGCCGAACAGTTCCTGCGCTTCGGGGTGCGCCGCGACATCGGTGCGGAAGCCGGAGCCCGCGAGCAGCACCTGGCCGGTCCAGGTCAGGTCGCCCTCGCCTTCGTTGACCATGCTCGGCATCACGACGCCGGCGAATCCGTGCCCTTCGAACCAGCTCCGGTAGAGCTCGGCCTCCGCCTGACGCTCGGGCGCGAGGAACCGGGCACCGAGCGCCTGGCCTGCGATGATCGTGCCGGAATTGGCGGCGAAGACCATGTCCGGCAACCCGATCTCCGGCGTGATCTCGTCCACGGTGTGGCCGAGCGCGAGGTAGGTATCGCGGAGGCTGGTCCACTGCGCCATCGCGAGATCGGTGTCGACGGGCCTGGTGGGGTCCATCCACGGATTGATCGCGTATTCGACCGCGAAGTGCTTGGGTGCGCACATCAGGTAGCGACGCCGGTGCGCCACGCGGGCGCTTTGGGCAGGGGCGGGTAGAGCGACAGCCGTCATGACACGAATCTAGCTGCGGTAGCGATGCGTCATCAATTGCTCGATCTTGCGTACAACCATGCTAAACATTGCGTATGGACACCATAGATCGACGAATCGTTTCATGCATGGTCACCAACGCGAGATCCAGCTACGCCGAGATCGGCAACGTGGTCGGACTGTCCGCGCCCGCCGTCAAGCGGCGGGTCGATCGACTGCTGGAAACCGGCGTGCTGCGGGGCTTCACCGCCGTCGTCGACCCCGAGGCCCTCGGCTGGGGCACCGAGGCGTTCGTGGAGGTGCACTGCCGGGGCAACGTCGCGCCCACCCGCATCCGCTCCCACCTCGAACCGCTGCCCGAGGTCGCCGCCGCATACACGGTCTCCGGCGGGGCCGACGCCATCGTGCACCTGCGCGCGGCCGACATCCACCACCTCGAGTCCGCCCTGGAACGCCTGCGCGACCTGGAGATCATCGACACCACGGTGTCAACGGTGGTGCTCTCGACTCTGCTGGAACGCCCGCCCGCACCGCAGTGAGGCCGGCGGCCACCCGATACGATCGCGGCATGGGCGCTGAGATCAAGGTCGAGCACACCGGCAAGGTCGCCGTCATCACGGTGCACGACCCGGAGCGGCGTAACGCGCTGACGCTCCAGCTTTCGGCCGATCTCGCCGGCGCAGTCGCCGATGCCGAGCGCAACGAGGACGTCCACGCCGCGGTGATCACCGGGGCGCCGCCCGCGTTCTGCGCCGGGGCGGACCTGAGCGCGCTGGGCGCCGCGAAGGAAGAGGGCCTGCGCGAGATCTACGACGGCTTCCTTTCCGTCGCGCGCTGCTCACTGCCGACCATCGCCGCCGTCGGTGGCGCCGCCGTCGGCGCGGGCCTGAACCTCGCCCTCGCCGCTGACATCCGGCTCGCCGGCCCCCGCGCCCGGTTCGACGCGCGCTTCCTCCGGCTGGGCATTCACCCCGGCGGCGGCATGACTTGGATGTTGCAGCACGCGGTGGGGCCGCAGCAGGCGGCGGCCATGACCCTGTTCAGCGAGATCCTCGACGCCGAGGCCGCCCACGCCGCGGGCCTGGCCCTTCGAGTCGTCCCCGGCGAGCACGAACAACTCCTCGAGGCCGCCGTAGCACTGGCCCAAGGCGCCGCGGACGCGCCCCGGGACCTGGTCATCACCACCAAGCAGACGCTGCACACCACGCGCGCGCTCGCCGAGCACGCCGACGCGGTGGATGCCGAGATCGCGCCGCAGCTGGCATCGATCGCCTCGCCCGAGTTCGCCGAGCGGCTCGCCGCGATGAAGGCCAAGATCAGCGGCAACTGAGCACTTCGCACCATGTGAGTCACGCCACGCTGATCAACGCGAAACGAGAACGTGTTCTAGTCTCGGAAGTTGAGACGTGTCCACCACTTGGAACAAGGCCGTGGCGGTTCGTCACGGATCTGTCGATCGAGCTAACCTCGAGTACAGGTGAGCAAGTACACAGCTACGTATCCACCTAGCATGAGGCACCATCACGGCAAGGCCGTCGATCGCTCCGAAGGCGGCCACGCAGGGAGGTGCCAGCCCGTGGAGAAGAGAGGGATTCCCACTCCGATGGCCACCAGCGAGCCCAACCCGCTCACGGCGACCCGCGAGACCGACATCGCCACCCTGGACCGGGTCGTCATCCGGTTCGCGGGCGACTCCGGCGACGGCATGCAGCTCACCGGTGATCGATTCACCTCGGCAGCGGCCGCCTTCGGCAACGACCTGGCGACGCTGCCGAACTTCCCCGCGGAGATCCGCGCACCTCAGGGCACGATCCCCGGCGTGTCGAGCTTCCAGGTGCATTTCGCCGACTACGACATCCTGACTCCCGGCGACCGGCCCGACGTGCTCGTGGCGATGAACCCCGCCGCGCTCAAGGCCAATATCGCCGACGTGCCGCACGGCGGCGCCATCATCGTCAACACCGACGAGTTCAGCAAGCGCAACCTCACCAAGGTCGGCTACGAAACGAACCCGCTCGAGGACGGCTCGCTCGAGCCGTATCAGGTTTTCCCGGTCGCGATGTCGACGCTGACCAGGGGCGCGCTGAAAGACACCGGGCTTTCCAAGAAGGACGCCGAGCGGGCGAAGAACATGTTTTCGCTGGGCCTGCTGTCCTGGATGTATCACCGGCCGACCGAGGGCACCGAGCGGTTCCTTGCCGAGAAGTTCGCCGCCAAGCCGGACATCGCGGAAGCCAACATCTTGGCGTTCCGGGCGGGCTGGAACTACGGCGAGACCACCGAGTCGTTCGCAGTGACTTACAAGGTCGCGCCCGCCAAGCTGCCCACCGGCACCTATCGGCAGATCACCGGCAACACCGCGCTGGCGTATGGCATCGTCGCGGCCGGGCAGCGTTCCGGCCTGCCCGTTGTACTCGGCTCGTACCCGATCACCCCGGCGTCGGACATCCTGCACGAGCTGTCCAAGCACAAGAACTTCGGCATCACGACCTTGCAGGCCGAAGACGAGATCGCCGGCATCGGTGCCGCTCTCGGCGCCTCCTACGCGGGCTCGCTCGGGGTCACCTCCACCTCCGGACCTGGCGTCGCGCTGAAGTCGGAGACCATCGGGCTCGGCGTGATGACCGAACTGCCGCTGATCGTCATCGACGTGCAGCGCGGCGGGCCGTCGACCGGGCTGCCGACCAAGACCGAGCAGGCCGACCTGCTGCAAGCGATGTATGGCCGCAACGGCGAGTGCCCGGTTCCGGTGATCGCGCCGTCGACGCCGGGCGACTGCTTCGAAATGGCCTTGGAAGCCGCCCGGATCGCGCTGACCTACCGGACGCCGGCGATACTGCTCTCCGACGGGTCGATCGCGAACGGCTCCGAGCCGTGGCTGATCCCCGATGTCGCCGACCTGCCCGACCTGGCGGTGAACTTCGCCGCCGAACCCAACGCGATGGATGGCTCCGAGGAGTTCTGGCCGTACGTGCGCGACACCGACACGCTCGCCAGGGAGTGGGCCATCCCGGGAACGCCCGGCCTGCAGCACCGCATCGGCGGGCTCGAAAAGGCCGACAACCGCGGCCACATCTCCTACGACCCCGACAACCACGACCGGATGGTGCGGCTGCGCCAGGCGAAGGTCGACGGCATCACCGTGCCCGACGTCACGGTGGACGATCCCTCGAGGAACGCGCGGGTACTCGCGCTGGGCTGGGGTTCGTCCTACGGCCCGATCGGCGCGGGCTGCCGCCGGGTGCGCAAGTCCGGCATGGACATCGCCCAGGCGCACCTGCGCTACCTCAACCCGCTGCCGTCGAACCTCGGTGAGGTGCTCGAACGCTACGAGGTCGTCGTGCTGCCCGAGATGAACCTCGGCCAGCTGGCGATGCTGCTGCGCGCCCGCTACCTCATCGACATCCGCAGCTACACCAAGGTCGCCGGTTTGCCGTTCAAGGCGGCCGAGCTCGCCGAGGTCTTCACCGACATCATCAACGACAACGAACCCGGCGACAACGGCGACGACGTGCACGTCCTGACGGAGGCGACCGAATGACCGCGACCCATCTTGGACTGCCGGAGCTCGGCGGCTTGGCGGGCGTGCCCGTCACCGACGAGCCGCAGCGGGCCAAGGACTACAAGTCCGACCAGGAAGTGCGCTGGTGCCCCGGCTGCGGCGACTACATCGTGCTCAACACCATGCAGTCGTTCCTGCCGACCCTAGGGCTCAAGCCGGAGAACATCGTGTTCGTCTCCGGGATCGGCTGCTCGTCACGGTTCCCGTACTACATGAACACCTACGGCATGCACTCCATCCACGGCCGTGCACCCGCCATCGCCACCGGCCTCGCCGTCGCCCGACCCGACCTCAGCGTCTGGGTGGTCACCGGCGACGGCGACGCGCTGTCCATCGGCGGCAATCACCTGATCCACACGCTGCGCCGCAACGTCAACCTCAAGATCCTGCTGTTCAACAACCGGATCTACGGGTTGACCAAGGGCCAGTACTCGCCCACCAGCGAGGCGGGCAAGGTCACCAAGTCGACCCCGATGGGCTCGCTCGATAACCCGTTCAACCCGATCTCGCTCGCGCTCGGTGCCGAGGCCAGCTTCGTCGCCAGGGCGCTCGACTCCGACAAGAAGGGCCTCACCGAGGTACTGACCGCGGCCGCGGAGCACCGGGGCTCCGCCTTCGTCGAGATCTACCAGAACTGCCCGATCTTCAACGACGGCGCCTTCGACGTGCTCAAGGATCGCGACGAGGCAGCACGGCGCATCATCCCGCTGCGGGC
This sequence comes from Actinophytocola sp., assembly GCA_009379975.1. Lineage (GTDB taxonomy): Bacteria > Actinomycetota > Actinomycetes > Mycobacteriales > Pseudonocardiaceae > WHSS01. The sequence goes on along the minus strand of WHSS01000094.1, from coordinate 8,669 downwards.
CGGGGAGCCGCTGACCTTCGGCCCGGAGAACGAGTACGGCGTCGTCCGGACCAGGTTCGGCGGGCTCGAGGTGGCCAAGACCTCGGAGATCACCGCCGAGGGTGGCGAACTCGTCGTCCACGATCCGACGATCAACGACCCGGCGTACGCGTTCGCGCTCTCCCGCATCGGCGGGCAGGAACTAGAGCACACGCCAGTCGGCATCTTCCGCAACGTCGCCCGGCCGACCTACGACGATCTCGCCCGGCAGCAGGTCGAGCACGCCAAGGCGTCGAAGCCGGCCGACCTGCAGGCGTTGCTCAACGGCAAGGACACCTGGACGGTCTAAGCGTGCCTGCTACTTCCCGAGGGAACCGATCCGGCGCACCAACGCGGCGCCGAACGACGAAATGATCAGCCAGACGACCGCCGCGATGCCGAAGTTCACCAGCACCCTCAGCTTGTCGTCGGCGGGGTCGAACATGTCCTTGAAGCCGAGCGTGAGCGAGTCCGCCCAGCCGTTGACGAAGGACACGATGCTGTTCTCTTCGTTGGCCTCGGCGATGGTGAACACGATGTGCAGTACCAGGATCAGCGCGAAGATCAGGCCTACCCAGCGCACGATGCCCGCGAGGATGCCGACGAACTGGTCCTTCACGGCGACCCAGTCCGTGCCGGGCCTTGCCTTGCCGCGCGGCGAGTTCTCCTCGTCCGCCGCGGAGTCTGACTTGTCAGCGTGCTCAGCCATGCCCGGAGTTTGACACGTCCGGCGAGCTCACGCCATGCGGCGGTGTTTGACACGTCGGATACCTCACGTACCACCCCCTTACGACAATGCCGATGCTGCGGTTAAGCTGATAGGCGTGGCATGCGCTCTCCTGCTTCGCTGCCGCGACGGGGCCTGACAGGCCGGCTCCTCGTCGCGGGGCTTTGTGATGCCGCCGGTCGTTCGCCAAGTGCCAACCCCGACAGCAGGAGAACATCGAGCCATGCCTAGCACTCGCCCGCATCAGGGCACCATCCATACCCCGTCAAATCCGGCGCCCGCCGACCAGCCGCACTGGAACGCGCAGCTCGGCAGCGCCATGCCGTACCACCGCTACCAGCCGTGGCACCGGCTCGTCGAAGACATCCAGCTGCCCGATCGCACCTGGCCCGACGTACGCATCGAGCAGGCGCCGCTGTGGTGCGCGGTCGATCTGCGCGACGGCAACCAGGCCCTGATCGACCCGATGTCGCCCGCCCGCAAGCGCAAGTTCTTCGACCTGCTGGTGCAGATGGGCTACAAGGAGATCGAGGTCGGCTTCCCGTCGGCGAGCCAGACCGACTTCGACTTCGTCCGCGAGATCATCGAAGAGGGCGCCATCCCCGAAGATGTGCGCATCCAGGTCCTGACGCAGTGCAGGCACGAGCTGATCGAGCGCACCTTCCAGGCCCTCGAAGGGGCGCCGAAGGCGATCGTGCACGTCTACAACTCGACGTCGATCCTGCAGCGCCGCGTGGTGTTCCGGGAGGAGCGTGAGGGCATCAAGAAGATCGCGACGCAGGGCGCCGAGCTGGCGCAGGAGTTCGCGGGCAAGTACCAGGAGACCGACTTCCGGTTCCAGTACTCGCCGGAGTCCTACACCGGCACCGAGCTGTCCTACGCCGCCGAGGTGTGCAATGCCGTCACCGAGATCTGGCAGCCGACGCCGGAGCGGCCGATCATCATGAACCTGCCGTCGACGGTGGAGATGGCCACGCCGAACGTCTACGCCGACTCGATCGAGTGGATGGGCCGCAACCTGGAGCGCCGGGACTCGGTCATCCTGTCGCTGCACCCGCACAACGACCGTGGCACCGCCATCGCCGCCGCCGAGCTCGGTTACCAGGCGGGTGCCGATCGCATCGAGGGCTGTCTGTTCGGCAACGGCGAGCGCACCGGCAACGTCGACCTCGTCGCGCTGGGCGTGAACCTGTTCAGCCAGGGCATCGACCCGCAGATCGACTTCTCCGACATCGACAACATCAAGCGCACCGTGGTCTATTGCAACCAGCTGCCGGTGCCCGAGCGCAGCCCGTGGGGCGGCGACCTGGTGTTCACCGCGTTCTCCGGCAGCCACCAGGACGCCATCAACAAGGGTTTCAACGCGCTGCAGGAACAGGCCGAGAAGGCGGGCGTGCCGGTCGACGAGCACCCGTGGGAGGTGCCGTACCTGCCGATCGACCCGAAGGACGTCGGCCGCACCTACGAGGCCGTCATCCGGGTGAACTCGCAGTCGGGCAAGGGCGGCGTCGCCTACATCATGCGCAGCGAGCACCAGCTCGACCTGCCGCGCCGGCTGCAGATCGAGTTCTCCCAGGTGGTGCAGCAGCACACCGACACATCGGGCGGCGAGGTCGACCCTGACACCATGTGGGACGCCTTCAGCTCGGAGTACCTGGCGAGGAAGACCCCGCTGGAGCTCCTTCGCTCGCACGTCACCGACAACGGCGGCGGCGAGTACGAGATCGCCACCACGGTGCTGCTCGAAGGGGAGCAGCACGAGATCACCGGGACGGGCAACGGCCCGATCGCGGCGTTCTTCGACGCGCTGGCCACCATCGGCTTCGACATCCGCCTGCTCGACTACAGCGAGCACGCGATGACCGCGGGCGATGACGCGCAGGCGGCGAGCTACATCGAGTGCGCCATCGACGACCACGTCTACTGGGGCGTCGGGATCGACCCGTCGATCGTCACGGCGTCGCTGCGGGCCGTCATCTCGGCGATCAACCGCGCGCACCGGTAGCCGCGCGCTGAAAGACGCCTTCAGTCCACTGGGCGGAGTGAAAGACGCTTTCAGTCCGTTGAACGGACTGAAAGCGTCTTTCAGCTTCCTTCGAACGGGTGAAGCTGGTCCACCGGGGTGGTGAACCTCGCGCCGCGGTCCATCACTCACACGGTGCAACTGCCGATCAAGATCAAGTGCGTGATCGTCGTTTAGCCGCCGTGCTGGTGCTGACCCTCGGCCTCTCCCTGCTCACGGCCGTACCCGCGACGGCCACCCCCGCGACATCGGTCGGCTACCCGGCGCGCGCGGCGGGTACCACCTTCATCGGGAAAGCCTTCGACACCTGCACCGCGCCTTCGCTCAAGACCATGAAGGCGTGGCGGTCCTCGCCGTATCGGGCGGCCGCCATCTACATCGGTGGCATCACGAGGGCCTGCACGCAGCAGCACCTCTCGGCGGACTGGGTCAGGCAGGTCACCGCGATGCGGTGGCGGCTCATCCCGATCTACACCGGCCGCCAGGCGCCGTGCCGCAACATCGGGAAGAAGTTCCGGATCTCGACGAAGACGGCCGGGGCGCAGGGCGCGGCCGCCGCCAAGGACGCCGTCGCCAAATCGAAGGCGCTCGGCCTGCAACCGGGCAGCGCGATCTACCTCGATATCGAGACATATCCGGCAGGCGAGAAGAAGTGTCGCAAGGCCGTGCTGCGCTATGTGTCCAGCTGGACCAAGGGCCTGCACAAGCGGGGGTATCTGTCCGGGGTCTACGCCGCGCTCGCCTCCGGCGGCAAACACCTCGCCAACGCGTACCGGTCCGGCTCGTTCGCCCGGCCGGATGCGGTGTGGATCGCGCACTGGAACAAGAAGCCGTCGCTGAAGAACTGGCCCGGCATCCCCAACGGCCACTGGGCGGCGGCGCAGCGCGGTAAGCAGTACCGCGGGCCGCACCCGGAGAAGCACGGTGGCAGGAAACTCCACGTCGACGGCAACCAGTTCAAGGCACCCGTCGCCACCGTCGGCTACCGCTACCGGGTGACCAGCGGCGTCCCGTTGAAGGGCCGCACGGGCCCATCGAAGAAACGCAAGGTCGTCACCAAGTTCGCGCCGGGTTCCCGGGTTGCGGTGGTGTGCCAGACGCGCGGGGCGAAAGCGGCGGGCACCCGTGTGTGGAACAAGGTGACCAAAGGTGTCTACGTCTCGAACGCTCACCTGAGCACGCCGTCGAAGAAGGGCTTCAGCACCCCGCTGCCCCGGTGCGGCTACCCGTTCCAGATCACCGCGCCGGAAGGCCTGAACAAGCGCACCGGCCCCGGCACCTCCCACGACAAGGCGGGGCGACTCCCCGCTGGGTCACTGGTCAGGGTGGACTGCCAGCGCAAAGGCCAGAAGATCTTCGGCAATCCGGTGTGGAACAAGCTCCACGACGGCACCTGGGTCAGCGATTACTACGTCGCAACACCGGACAAGAAGGGCTTCAGCAAACCCATCCGACGATGCTGACTCGCCCGTGCGGCCGAATCAAAGTTGAACAACCGGATAATTCTGCCCGAACATTTCAGATGATCACTATGGATCAGCACCGTCAAACCACATTTACGTGTCGAAATATGCGCGCCGCTTGATTCGTTATACTGAGGGCTCTCGCTAATCCGACGGCAAACCTCCGCGACTACCGCTGCCCTAGTTTGGCCGAGAACCTCACATCGACACCCACAAAGACACCCACAAAGGGGGGTTCGCGTGCCGGAATCCGGCTCACCGAAGGACAGGATCGAAGCCCTGCGTGCGTGTCAGCAGCAGGCTGATGAATTGATCAAGGCTGAGCTGGCACGGGCCCTCGATCCGAAGGCGCTGCGCGACAGGAGTGAGGAGCACCGCGAGCAGGCGGAAGCGCTGCTGCGCTTCGCCGAGCCGAAGCATCTCACGCACCCGATGGTGCGCCGCATCGAACGCAACGGCTTGTCGCTGAACTCGGGGTTGTCCTTCCGGGCGACCATGCTGGAGCAGTCCGAGGCCCGCCGGCTCGGTGTCTTCCGCCCCGCCTGGAAGCTGGACAACAAGCGCGCCGCCTACGAATTCATCGACGCGCTCGGTGTCCGGCGCCCCAAGTCTGACGGCAAGATCCGCCGCCTCAATGCGATCGACCCCGACTCCCCCGTGGTCATCAAGCCCGTCCGCGCCACCGGATCCCGTGGCGTCTACATCTCCTACAGCTCCGACCGGGTCACCCACCTCCGCGATCATCGGGAACTCGGGTCGTGGGAGAAGATGCTGGCGCACGCCGGTCGGCTGATGTCGAAGGAGCGGGCGAACCCGGTCCCCGACAAGTGGCTGGTCGAAGAGCTGATCCTGGAGGACGCCGCCGAGCACCGCCCGGCTACCGATCTGAAGTTCTACGCCTTCTACGGCGAGGTCATCCTGGTTCGCGAGTCACGGCGCGTCGACAGCGGGCAGCATGTGACCTTCTGGACGCCGGACGGCACGATCGCCTCGACCGGACACGACCGCGATCCGGTGCTCGAACAGGCTGAGGGTCCCACGTCGGAGCAGCTTGAGCTGGTGTCACGGATCAGCGCGGCGATCCCCGTCCCGTTCATGCGCATCGACATGCTGCGGGGTGAGCACGAGCTCGTCTTCGGCGAGTTCACACCCCGGCCCGGCCACTTCGACGAGTTCAACGCCGAGTGGGACCGGCGCTTCGGTGAAGCATGGGCGAGCGCGGAGGCCCGCATCATCTCCGACGTTCTGGCAGGCGAGAACTTCGCCGCCTTCGCCGAAGTGATCGGCCACGGGAAGTGATCCGAGCCGGACAAGGTTGCGGCTGAATCTCGTTCCGCCCCGCGTCACTCGAGCACGTAGTGCTGCGCGGAGCTCAGCAACGCGGCGACGTCACGATAGGCCGGACTTCCCTCGCCCGCTGACGGCCAGGCGAACTCGGCGAGGATGGGATCCACCGTGACGTCGGCCACCGCCCAGTGATGCTCCTCCCCCTCACGGCGGCCGGCGAAGGTCACCGCCGCCAGCGGTGGATGACCGATGAGCGCCAGGACCCGTTCGGCGCGCAGCCGGATCTCGTCGTCGACCTCACCGCGGTAGCCGACGGTGTCGGCTCCTTCGGACACGTCTGTGGTCTTGCTCAGCGGGAGCACCTCACCCCGTGGCAAGACGTCGGACCGGCTCAAGCCGCGCCGGGACAGGTACCGATCGCCGGGCATCCGCTGCTGCCGCGGATACAGCCGGAGGTACGGGTTGGCCGCACGCTGCGCTCGCTTGCGCTCCAGCAGTTCGGCTATCGTCGCCGCGCCGTCCCCGGCGACGGCGGGTTGACGGCAGGCCACGCAGCCACTGATCACCCCGTCGACCAGCAGCAGGCGCCACGTGTTGCTTTCCGGCGCTTGCTCGACGATCAGCCCGCGAGAATGTGCGCTGATCCTGCTCCACGCGCGTTCCAGTGACTCGATCCGCGCGATCCGGAAGGCGCCGTGGGCGTCGCTGGCGGTACGGGCCGCCCGGACGTTCCACGGCCCGGCGCGATGCTTGACAAGTTCCTTGGCCGCAGCGAGTTCGTCCCGGCGAAACCGGACCCTGCGGCAACACGGCACGCCGGCGTCGTCCAGCAACACCTCCAACGCGCGGCGGTTCCCGACCAGCTGCGTTGTGAAGATCGACCTCCGAGCGCGTTCGAACACCACTTCGCGGCCGTCACGCCGCGCGAAGATCAGCTTGCGGTGGTAGCGGACGTCCTCGAACCCATGCTCGGCCAAGGCACGCCGCACCTGTCGCTGGTCCGCGGCGCGCGGCAGGTCTCCTGCCGTTGCCTCCTCGCCGGCGTCGATGATCGGCTGCCGCATCAGCCACTCATTGCTCGGCAGTCGCGCCGGTGGCTTGCGCCGTATGCGATGCGCAACACGGGTAAGCGACGTACGCACCGATCTCGTCCGGCGCAGTTCACGCACCATCGGAAGACGATCACGACCGCTGAAGAAATACCCGTCGATCTCGCGGTCACAGCTCGGCAGGGGCTCGCCGAAATGGGGGAACTCGTGGATCGGCACGTCGTTGTTGCAGTTGACCTCGCAGGTCACACACTTCTGCTCGCCCGGTGGGCGGTCCAGCCGCTCGGCGAGAATGTCCACGCCTGCGTGATGCGCGGTGGTGAAGCACTGCGTCACCTGCTCGGCGAGGCGCAGAATTCCCGGGTCAATGGCGGAGGTGACGTCGACGCCGTCTCCCCCGGACGACATGTTGGCCTTGTAGTGAAGGAACACCCGCGTGCCCGGCTCCGGGACGCTCTCCTGGGACAGGCCCCGATCCGCCAGGCGTCGCTCGGCTTCCTCAGTCAACTCGATGAGTGACTCACGGTGATACGGGTTCGCCGCCCGGAACACATTCTTCCGCTCGACCAGTTCCGCGATCGACGATCGGCCGTCGCCGGTGACATGCGCCGGCACCCGCATCATCGCCGCGACCGCCTGACCTGCGACGACCATGATCCGCAGGTCGATAGAGGGAATGCATTCTTCGACGAGGAACCGTTCGGAATGCTCCGCCGCGTATCGGATCGCATCCCGCAGTTGCGCCTCGTCGCGGACGTCGACGGTGATGCCCTTGCCGCCGGAACCGGTGATCGGCTTGACGACCACGGGGCCGCCGACGCTACGGAAAACGGCGACCGCGTCGTCGGCGTTGTCAACCACGTCCCCGATGGCCACCGGCAGGCCGTTCTTCGTCAGGACCCGCTTGGTGAGCGCCTTGTCATTGGTGACGACCCGGTCGAGCGCGGACAGCGTCCAGCACATGTTCTGGTAGAAGCCGAGGGTGGTCGTCTCGCTGCTGATGATCTGCAGCGTGCTGCCGAGCGGCAGGACGTCGAGCCCGCGGTTCCGTGCCGCGCGGGCGAGCATCTCCGCGTCGAGCCCCTTGCGTTGGTGACCGTCGGGATCGAACCGATAGGTCGGAGCCTCCAGCTTCGGTAGCCGCGCGAGCGCCGAGTCGATGTGGGCTTCGAAAAGCGACGATCCGGCGGCGGGCGGCTGATCGTCCTTTTGAGCCGCAGCAGAACTCATGGCGTGAGGCTACTCCGGCGTTCGCGGCCTGCTCGGGCAGCTTGGTGTGGTCGTCTGAATTAGTGGTGAGGATGCCTTCTCGACGTAACGTCGCTGTTCACCAACCTGAGGTAGCTATCCCTGTTTGTCCACACTGTCCGCATTACGCTAGCCTCGTCGCCGATGACCACATCCCGCGTCAGGAAACTCCCCGCAACCGACGATGTCGAGCTGGGCTATTACCACGTCAGCAGCCAACTCCTGGCGCGCGCGTTCGTCGCGAATGGATATCCGGTGGAGTGGCTCAACAAGAACACCTTCATCGCTGACGTTCGCGGTCATGACGTTGGGTTCAGCGTGACGCGCGGGCCGTGCGTCAGTACCTTCGCCTCTCATGTGACCACCAGGAAAGACTTCACCCATACTTTTCTGGCCCGCGCCGGGCTGGAGGTCGCCAACGGGCGGGCCTTCCCGGCTGACAAGCACGCTCGTGCGCGCGCCTACGCCGAAAAGCTGGGCTGGCCCGTGGTCGTGAAGCCGTCCCATGGATCCGCGGGGCGAGGTATCACACTGGAGGTCCGCGCAGAGACCTTCGAGGACGCGTGGGCGAGTGCGACCGAACGTGATGGCTCGGTGATGGTTGAGTCGTACTTCCCCGGTGCCGAAGCACGGTTCGTCGTGGTGGGCGACCGCTGCGTGGCCGCGGCAGGGAAGCGCCCGCCGTCGGTAGTCGGCGACGGCACATCGACCCTGGCCGAACTTGTCGAAGCAAAGAATGCGTTGCGCAGATCAAACCCGCTCTACGAAAAGCGTCCGATCAAGCTCACCGAAGCCCGGATCGAGGCACTTGCTCGCCGTGGTTTCCCACTCGATCACGTCCTTGCCACCAACGT
>WHSS01000273.1 GCA_009379975.1 Actinophytocola sp. | reverse complement strand
TTCCAGCTGTCGGCCGGGTTTGCAGGTCGACCAGATTCGGCCCAGCACCTTCTGGGCGGCCTGCTGGTCGGGGTAGGACCGCTTGCCGGATGTGCAGCGCGGCGTGGTCGGTCCGGCACGGCGGGTTGAGCGTCGTGTGGCCATTGCTGTGTCCTCCTGTTCATGCGGCCTGCTCGTTCTCTGTGGGTTCGTCGGTCTCGGCGCGCCACTGGGCCAAGTAGCGGCGGCCGACGCTGGGAGTGGCGTTCGCGGAGCGCGCGAGCTCCGCGCCGGTCAGTTCGTCGAGGCGGCCCTCGGCGCGGTAGCGGTCGAAGGTGGCGCGCATGAGCGCCGCCTTCCCTCCTGCCGGTAGCGCTGGGCGCTTCACGACGACGGGCTTCGACGTCGGTCGCGTCGGTGCCGACTCGGTATGCCGCATCGCCGGTGCGGTAGCAGCCGGTTGTGGCGCCACCGCCTCGGTGGCGGTGTCGCGGTCGGCAGCCGCGAGCGCCGCGAGGTGCGCGATGGCGCCGAGCATCGCGGGCGGCACCGCCGACACCGCGACGACGACCCACCACGGCGTCGTGATCGTGTAGGCAGCCATGCCGTGTTCGGTAGCGTTGCCCGCCACCGACAGTCCGAGTGACGCCACGGCGAGGCTACGGGCGTAGGAGGTGACGCGGGCGCTGGTGTACCCGATGAGCCAGGCTCGGGTGGCGACGACGACGGCTGCGTCGATGGCCAAGGGCAGCAGCCACGCAAGTTCCGCAACGACACCCGCACGGACGGCGAGTCGCCGGAGCGCGTCGAACGACATCACCGCGGCCGCGAGCGCTACGGTGCCGATACCGATCCACATCCAGATGTCGCGCCGAGGGTTCATGCCGCGGCCCTCCGCCGCGCGGCTCGGATCTTGCGGCGTTCGTCGGCGGTAGTGCCGCCCCAGATGCCGAACGGCTCACCGCGTTCGATGGCGTACTCGCGGCAGGCATCGCGGACCTCGCACGCCTCGCACAATTGCCTCGCGTGGCGCACCTTGTCGATCTCTCCCTTCTCGGGGAAGAACAGTTCGGGATCGGTCTGCGCGCAGACGCCGGCGACGCGGAAGTGGGGCTGCTCGAGCGCTGTCAGCAGCGCGAAGAGATTCGGCAGAGTGGACATGTCACACCGCCCAGATCAGCTCTGGTTCTTCCTGGCGGCGATCGGCCAGCCAAGCCGGATAGAGATCGTGGCGGTCCCGCTCGCACACTCCGCCCCAAATGCCCGCGGAGTCGCGCCCACCGACCCGCAGCTCGAGTTCGAGGCACTCCCACCGCACGGGGCAGCCCGCGCATTCGCGGGCGGCGCGGGCTCGGTCCCGACTGCGCTTGTTCGGGCCTTCGGTCTTGGCCGGCGGGAAGTACGGGTCGACGGCCTCGTGCGCCGGCGTGGGCGGTGGTGTGTAGGTGCCCAGGCATTTGCCCTGGCTGTACACCCGGTCACGCAGTGCTCCGTTCGACTTCTCCGCCAACGGTGCGAGCTCGTCCAGGATGTCGCGGTGTGCGTCGGTGATCACCACGACGCACCTCCCGCAGCCACGGCGCCCAGAATGCGCGCCTGCTCAGCGGCCAGGGCTTCCTGCTCCTCGCGCCATTTGTCGGTCCAGTCCGCGATGTCGACGCAGCGGCCCGTGGCGAGCACGTCTGCGATCAACCGCTCCAGAACGGCGTGGGGCACGACGTAGCGGCCGCCGATCTTGATGCCGGGGAACTTCCCTTGCCGCAGGTGGCGGTACAGGGTCGACTCGTCGAGGCCGGTGATCTCGGCCGTCTCGGCGACGTTGTAGAACGCGGGCCGCCGCCGGCCGGGCTGCGGCGGAACGGCTGCCAGTACAGCCACCTCGGGCTTGTGGTTCATCGGAAGCCTCTCGATCAGCGTGGTTCCTCGGATCAACACCATAGCCAACATAGCTAATTTTGGCTATCAAATTGTTCAAGTCGGCGTGTTTCTCCTGGTAGAAATGGGGTGGGTCCGCGTGTCGCCCAGCTATTGGGCAGCTAGTCTCGGCTGCGGCGGAGAACGAGGAGGCACGCTGTGGCAGAGAACTGGGACGCCGTCGGAGACGCGATCACCGCACGGCTCGCCGAGCTGCAGATGACGCAGTTGGAACTGGCCGCCGAGTCCGGCGTCTCCCCGGCCACAATCCGCGAGATCCAATACAACAGGCTCGCGCGTCGCCGCAGCCCCCGAACCCTCGAGTCCCTGTCCACGGCTCTGAAGTGGCCGGCGTCCTACCTCGCCGACATCCTCGGCGGACAGGGCAGTAGGCCGCACGCCGACGAAGCCAACGACCCCGTGCTGCGCGAGCTCAGCGTTGTTCACGACGAGCTCCAGTCGCTCCGTGACCGCGTCGAGCGGATCGAGCGGCGGCTAGAGAGCGAATCCGAGCAGCCCTGACCGCGCGGATCTCCTCCAGCCACCGATCGATCTCAACCCCGAGCTTGCGAACCTTTGCCAGTTCCTCGTCTCCCCTCTGCTTGCGCATGCCCGCCGCCTCTACATTTCCCGAAGGAAGCTGAGCACCGCGTCCGCGATCCCGGCCAGCGCCGTCCCGATCGCACGGGCGATCTGCGCCATCTCGGCCGGCTGCACGATCAGCCCGTAGACGACCAGCGCCACGAGGATCAACGCCAGCAGCCTGCCCCCGGCGCCCCGCAGTGGCCGCACCTGGATGTACCGCTTCATCACCGTTCCCGCCTCTCTGTGTGCCGTTCATGCACCCAGCACACAGCGGCGAGAAACATTAGAGAATGCGATTCCTAGTCGCCTCGGCGATATTCCAGACGCGACTATTCCTGTGGGCCATAACCGCAGGCCATGACCGTCGCTGGCGGCTGCCAACAGCGGCGGGTTTGGGGAATTACAGCATCGCCGCACAACGCCGGAAGACTCGAAACTTGCAGCAGAACGCGGTCACACCAGCAGGCCGGGGAACTCCACACGCCCGCTTACACTAAGGTGATCTCACCAAGCGTTGAAGGTCGTTGGGAGCGACACGGGCAGATCGTCCATATCGGACGGTGGTGGAAGAAGCGTGGAGTCCCAGGTAGATGGGTTCTGGGTCGACCGCGTTGCCGTCATGCTCGGGATTGCCGAGGAACTCCTCGGAATACTCCCGCTGGATGTTGCGCCAGACCGAGAAGTCGTTGGCCTGGTGTATCGGAGCGAGCGCCGCCGGCTGGAAGACACCGGCCGGGGCGACGTGGTACATACCGCCGGCGACGGCGACCGACTTCGACTCCCGACGATGCAAGTACATGCGGTGACCGTCGATCGGGTCACGCCGGATGGTGAGGGTGTTGATGCTGGGCAGCATCGGGCGAGCGGTCAGGTCGAAGGGATCGACGATGCGCCTGCGCAGCGGGAGGTCCGCCATGCTCGGGCGCTTGCGGCCTGCCCGGATCCAAGCCTCAGCGAACTCGTGCCCAGCAGCCTCGCAGACGTCCAGCACGTCAAAGTAGGACGTGTAGCCGAAGCCGAACTGTCCGTTGGTAGCGGCCCAGTCGACATCGAGCAGCCGGTAGCTCACGCGGTTGTCGAGCAACTTGGGCCTCGCAAGGTCGCGCAAGGCCCGCGAATACCTGCTGTACCGCGCGCCATCCGCGGCAAGTGGTCGTACACCCTCTGTCTGTTTGATGGATCCCGTGATCTCAGGTTTCGCCGGTTCCTCGGTGCGCCAGCGAAGTCGGACGTCACCGACTTCAGTCGGCTGGCCCGGCACCCACTCCGGCTTCGTCAACACAGTGCTGCCAGGAATGTGAAGGACACTTGGGTACAGCTCGGCAGCCAGGTCGCCAAGCTGCGCGCGGTTCGCGTTCAGCTCGCTTCTGACCGCCTTCCACCACCGCTGGCTCTCCATCTCGGCGCCGGCCGATGAGCTGACCTTCTCCGGCCTGGGGACGGCGTCTGCTGATCGATCGGGCAAGATCCCCAGCTGTTCCGGCGGGATGCCAAGCCGCTCCGTTATGAACCGCAGGTCGTCGACGCCGAGGGACGTGGCCCCCTTCTCCAGCTTCGACAGCGACGACTGCGTGGTGTTGAGCAACGCGGCCGCTTCCTGCTGTGTCAGCCTCTGACGTTTCCGATGCCACCGAACGACCTCGCCGACGTTGGAGCCATCCGGCGGCGCAGCCACGGCCGGAGTTGCGTGCAACCACCCTCCCTTACTCGCGGTGTCAGTCATGGACTCACCTCCTACGCCGACTCAACGCAGTGTTGCAGATCCGAGGTAGTGATGTCGGGCGATCTCGGACAGTAAGGTGAGCACCGATATCCACATCCGAGGAAGGGCGGCCGGTGCCGAAGGATCGCAAGGACCTCGTCGAACTCGTGCTGCGTGAGGAACAACGGCAGATCGAGCGCGTGCGGGCGCAGATCGACCCTGACGACGGCGACACGCTGCACGAGCACCTGGTCGCGGCAATCAAGCGCAACAACCTCAGCACGCGGGACATCGCCAAGTATGTGCTTGACGTATACAAACCGGGCTTCAGCGAGCCACAGTTCGGGTTCACAGCGTTGAGCGAGCAAAGGCCACGCTGACCTGCCGAGTTTGTCGTTGGCGCCTGCGGCGGTCATACTGGTGGTGCCGCCTCCTGCTGGGGGGTTAGGAAGTGAACCCGGGAAGGCCCGCGACGTCGTGGGACCCCGGGTTTCGCGCTGTCTACGCCCGGTCGTGCGGCAGCCAGGTGATCTCGATCGGTCTTGCTTCCTCGAGCAACTCCCACGGCCCGTGCACACCGCGGCGCTCGTGAGCCATGAAGGCACCGACGAGGAGGTCGGCGAGCCACACCAGCTCGTCGTCCTGCTTGCCGACATGGTCAACCGCGAAATGATCATCGATCGAGCGCGAACCGCGGAGCCGGTCGCGGGTGCGAATGTCCCGCCGGTCTGCGTGGGCGCGCGACTCCAGCAGGACGGTCGCGACATCCTCGAGGAACTCCAGCCGAGGCAATGCGTTCGCCAGGATCCGGGCACGAGCTCGTTCCTGTCGCGTCCTCGACGTCGTCTGACAGACCACGAGCGCCGCCTCCCACGGCAGGGTGGACACGTGCCGAGC
>WHSS01000255.1 GCA_009379975.1 Actinophytocola sp. | reverse complement strand
GCACCGCGGCCAAGGAGTACATCGGCCAGGGCATCCGCATCAACGCCATCAGCCCCGGCCCCATCGACACCGCCATGTCCTTGCTGCCGGGCGAAACCGATGCCGAGCGCGCCGCCAGACTCCAGGGCGCGCTTCCCGCCGGACGGGTCGGCAGCCTCGACGAAGCCGCCGGCACCATCCTCTGGCTCACCACGCCGGCCTCCGGCTTCGTCGTCGGCCCACGGGTGCGAGAAACTTATGCCGGAACTTCCGGCGCACGACACCAGAACGTCGCCCTGCTGTCTACGTGGGTGCATGGACCGCGGTGGTGCGAGTACGGCGCCAGAGCCGGTAACCGGTGAACAGTACCAGCGCCAAATTCGCCGCCGCGGTCCAGCCGGGCACGCTGTTCGGGAGGGTGAATGCGAACTGCTCGTCCGCGGCGATCGCGCTGACCGGTATCACCAGACCGATCAGGTAGCCGACGGTGAGGAACGTCAGGCCCAGCAGTGGCTGCCTGCCCCGGTCCTCTACGCGGAACTGGGTCATCGCCGCGACGATCAGTGCGACCCACACCAGTGCCTGCCCGAGCACCAACTCTCCCACGGCGTAGGCGATCAGCCCGGCCGCGAAGATGGCGAACGTGACAATGGTGACCGGGTCGGTGAGTGCGGCGCGGGCAAACCGTGCCGTCGCGGGCAGCAGGGCAAGCACGATGAGCAGCAGCCCGCTGAACGTCGCCGGGTAGATCACGGTGGCCGCGGCCACCGTGGGCAGGAAGCCTTCGACCGGGCCGCTGGCGGCGAAGCCGTACGTCCCCACCAATCTGTGGCCACGAACAGGGCCTGCACCAGCAGGTTCACCACGAACAGCAGCAGTCCGGTGGCGATCGAACCGAGGTACCGGCGCAGCAAACGCACGGACATCCGCATCCCCTTCATCACGACGCGTTTTCCCTACATCGCCGTTGTCCGGGTAACGGTTACCGGCGCGCTGTCTAGATCGGCGGCCGCCGATAGTGAACCTGGCCCACCCAGGTTTAAAGCCTCACACGGTGTCAGGGTCAAGGGCGATCATGCGGCGCCGGGTCACACCGGCCCGCCACCGAAGCCGATCTCGTTCCCGTCGGCGTCGCGGAAGGTTATCTTGCGCACGCCGTTGCGGTACGTCTCGCGCTGTGCGGGTTCGAGCCCGCGGTGAGCGATCTGCCCGACGCGGGCGTCGAGGTCGTCGACGAAAAGGGTGAGCACGGCGTTTCCCGCCCGCTCCGGCAGCTGCACGATGTAGACCGACCGGTGCTCGGCCACCTCCCACACCGCTTCGGTCTCGTGGGGGAGGAACGACGGCGGGCCGCCCAGCAGCTTCTCGTACCACGGCAGAGCCGCCGCGTAATCGGTGACCGGGATGCCCGCGAACAGGTCAAGTGCCATGCGCGCGATCGTAGCCACGCAGGCCCGTCGCACCTAGGAACCACCTCCAGCTCCGGTAGTCTGGGCGTGGCGCGAGAGGGCGCTTCCGGGTCCGCGGGCAGGACAGAGTCCACCTCAAGCAAGCCGGATCAGGGCGCTCGTCTTTGCCGCCGACCACCAGCGTCCACCGGTCATCGACCAAGTCCTCGACGCCGGCACGCCCATCGATGCGGAGGTCGCCGAATGGGGACGCCAACCGCTGCGCGTCGCCGCCGAGCACGGCAGGCCGGCCAGCGTGCGCCACCTGCTGGCCCGGGGAGCCGACCGCACCGTCCACCACCGAACAGCGCTCGACTGGTGCCAGCCAGAGCACCGCTACCAGGACAGTTCCCAACACGACCAGGTTGACACGATCCTGCGACCGATCACCTCGGCCTGATCAGCACGATCGGCCGCCGGCCCCCCTGACGGCGCTCGGCAGATCTGTTAGTGCGCTAGCCGCAGATCTGTTAGTACAATATCCGCAAATCTGTTAGTGTGGGCGCATGACTGTCGTAGTGCCTCGGTTCGCTTCGCGGCGACTCGCCGACCGTGCTGAGGCGTTTCGCGTCGTGATCGTGAACGGCCCGAGGCAGTCGGGCAAGACGACGCTGCTGAACCTGTTTCACGATGCTCGCGGTGGTTCTTTCCGTTCGTTGGATGACGCGACGACCTTACGCATTGCGAGCGACGATCCCGCCGGGTTCGCCGCCTATGGCGCCCTGCCTCGCGTGATCGACGAGATCCAGCGCGGAGGAGACGCGTTGGTGCTCGCGATCAAGTACCTCGTCGACCGCGACAACAGCAAGGGCCAGTTCGTTCTGTCCGGATCGACGCGGTTCCTGACCGTTCCCACGCTGTCTGAATCCCTGGCTGGCCGCGCGGTGTTCGTCGAACTCTGGCCGTTCGCGGCCGCAGAGCGCTTCGGGGTCTCGGGTGACTTCTGCGGTCTGTTGTTCGCCGGGCGGGACTCGTTCGCCGGTGCGGACGAATCCCGATGGAGCAGGCAGGACTACCTGCGGTTGGTCTGCGCGGGAGGCTACCCAGAAGTACTCGGCATCGACAATCCCACGCTGCGACAGGGCTGGTTCGAGGGATATCTCAGCACGGTCGTATTGCGTGACGTTGCGAGCTTCGCGCAAATCCAGCACGGTGATTTGATCCCCCGCCTCCTCGGCATGCTCGCGGCCCGAGCCGGTGGCCAGACGGTGATCGCCAACCTCGCCGCCGATCTCCAGCTCAACCATGTGACGGTTCGCAACTATCTTCGCTACCTGGATACGGTGTTTCTCACCGGCAGTGTCCCGGCGTGGTCGTCGAATCTCAACGCTCGACTCGTCAAGACACCCAAGGTGTTCCCTACCGACTCGGGGCTTGCGGCGCATCTGCTTCAGGTCGATCTGGACGGGTTGGCTGCCCCTGGTCATCCCGCCGCCGGGATTCTCGTCGAGACATTCGTCTACGCCGAACTCACCCGCCTGCTAGCCGCCAGTGACCTCGGCGCGACGTTGTACTACTTCCGTGACCGTAACAGGCGGGAGGTCGACTTCCTGCTCGAGAAGCGAGACGGTCGAGTCGTGGGGATCGAAGCCAAGGCGGCATCCACTGTCGGGCCCGACGACTTCCGTCACCTTCGCTGGCTTGAGGACCGCCTCGGTGACCGTTTCGCCGGTGGGTACGTCCTCTACCTCGGGCGGCAGACGTACCCCCTTGGGAATCGCATGATGGCACTCCCGCTGTCCGCGATGTGGCAGCACCAAGGGTCGTCGGAGTAGCTCCGACAACGACGTTGCTTACGCCGCTGCCGGCACCGTGCCGACCACGTCGTGGCCGGCGGGAGTGAGCACGGCGGGAACCCGGCTACCGACGGCACGCAGCATCGCGATCGCCCGGTAGCTCAGACCGGTGTCCTGCCGAGAAGTGGTCGTGGCATCCATCGTGATCTCCTCCTCGCCTGCTGGCTGTCACAGATACGTCGGAGCCGGCAGCCACATTTCGACATGGCGTGGGAGATTCGCTCGCCTTCTTGCCGCGCGTTAGGCAGGATCACTCCCGGGACGCTGCGGCGACCCCAACATCGAGGAGGGCACTCATGAAGTTCATGCTTCTGGTTCACAGCGAGCAGGCTGACTTCGACACGCGCGATAACGCTCCTGAGGGTCTCGAGGAGACGTTCGCTTTCATGGCGCGGCTCAACGCCGAGCTGGAGGCGTCGGGGGAGCTCGTCGACGCGGCGGGCCTGGCCGGCCCGGACAAGGCGAAGACGGTGCGGAGGCAAGGATCGGCCACGGTGACCACCGATGGCCCGTTCGCCGAAGCGAAGGAAGTTCTCGGCGGCTACTGGGTGCTCGAATGCAGTGAGGATCGCGCGCTCGAGATCGCCACCCACGTCGTCGACGCCTCCGGGCCGCAGGGTCCGGACTCGATCGAAGTCCGGCAAATCATGGGCTGAGATGTCGAACCACCGAGATCGGCTCCGACGTACCGGTCGACAAGCCCGCGTGGCGATCGCGACGGTGAAGGAGAACAGTCATGAAGTACATGCTGCTGGTGCGTAGCAACCGGTCGGAATGGGCGGAGTGGGACGACCCGTCCGATGACGCCCTGGCGACGATGGATTTCATGGCGCGGCTCAATGCCGAGTTGCTGGCGTCGGGCGAGTTCGTCGATGCGGCGGGCCTGGCCAATCCGGTGCTGGCCAAGACGGTCCGCAACCACGACGACGCATCGGTGATCACCGACGGGCCGTACTCGGAGGCCAAGGAGGTGCTGGGCGGATACTGGGTGCTGGACTGCGAAAGCTACGACCGCGCGCTGGCCATCGCGGCCCGCGTCGTCGAGTTCGGCGGCCACGGCCCGGACACCGTCGAGGTGCGTCCGATCATGACGGAGGATCGCGGGTTGGAGATGTGAGCGTGGTAGGACCGCTTGACACCCGTATCGAGGACCTGTTGCGCGAGCTCGCGCCGCAGGTTCTCGGTGCGCTCGTGCGCCGCTTCGGGCACTTCGACGCCGCGGAGGACGCGGTACAGGAGGCGCTGCTCGCCGGGGCGACACAGTGGCCTGAGGAGGGGGTGCCTGACAATCCCCGTGGCTGGCTGATCAGGGTCGGCTTCCGCCGGTTGACCGACCAGTTGCGCAGCGAACAAGCCCGCAGAGAGCGCGAAGACAACCTCGCGGTGCGGCAGCCTCGCGACGAGTTTCTGGCGCCCGCGGCCGACATGGGGCGATCAGGCGACTCCGATGACACGCTGATTCTGCTGCTGATGTGCTGCCACCCGACCTTGACCGGGGCGTCGCAGATCGCCCTGACGCTGCGGGCGGTCGGCGGCCTGACTACGGAGGAGATCGCCAAGGCATTTCTGGTGCCCGAGTCGACGATGGGCCAGCGCATCAGCCGGGCGAAGCAGCGCATCAAGTCTTCGGGGGAGCCGTTCGGCATGCCACCGCCGGACGAGCGCGCCGAACGCATGGGTGCTGTGCTGCACGTGCTGTATCTGATCTTCAACGAGGGTTACACCGCGACATCGGGCAGCGCGCTGCAGCGGAGCGACCTGGCGCGCGAAGCGATCAGGCTGACGCGCATGGTGGCCAAGCTGCTGCCCGACGACGGCGAGGTGGCGGGGCTGCTCGCGCTGATGCTGCTCACCGACGCCCGGCGTGACGCGCGGACCGGGCCGGACGGTGAGCTGATTCCGCTGGCAGAGCAGGATCGCACGGTATGGGACAACGCCGCCATCGAAGAAGGCACGGCACTGGTCACCGATGCGATGTCGCGAACCGAGCTGGGCCCGTACCAGTTGCAGGCGGCGATCGCGGCGCTGCACGACGAAGCGGGCAGGGCCGAGGAGACCGACTGGCCGCAGATTCTCGCGCTCTACGGCGTACTCGCGCAGATGTCGGATAACCCCATGGTCACCCTCAACCGGGCCGTCGCCGCTGCCATGGTGCACGGCCCGCAGGCCGGGCTGACCATGCTCGAGCCATTGGACGAGGACAGCCGGATCGCCGAGCACCACCGGCTCGCCGCCGTTCGCGCCCACCTGCTCGACCTGGCGGGGGAGCCCGAAGCCGCGATCGCGCAGTACCGATTCGCTGCACGCAGGACGACCAGCCTGCCCGAGCAGCGCTACCTCGAGGCCAAGGCCGCGCGCCTGGCGTGAGCATCGCGGACCCAGGGCCGATGTGATCACCCGGGCCCGCGGGATGGACCGTCTGCCGCACTCAGTACGCTGAAGCGGCGGGGCCGGTAGCTCAGTTGGTTAGAGCAGGGGACTCATAATCCCTTGGCCG
>WHSS01000252.1 GCA_009379975.1 Actinophytocola sp. | reverse complement strand
CTTCGACGCCATCTACTCAAGGTAGGAGCCCAGTGCGGTAATCCCGCACGCTGGGATCTGTGCGGGGGGCCGCCCGCAAGGGCGGTCCCTACCGCGATTGACGTTGAGACGATAGGTCGGGCCGAGTGTCACACCCACCCAACCCCGCGTTGGTGCCGCCGTAAAGCCCGTTTGTGTGGGCATTTCGCACCGAATTCCCCACCGTGGCGGCAATTTCTGCGCGAAGTGTGATGGAGTAGGTGTGCCATCGGCGTGCCGGTCGAGGGAGCCGGTACGGTCAACGCCATGACCGGGCACCGTTGCGAACCATGGGGTGACACCATCGCCGACGATCCAGGCCTGTTTCACCGCTGGGCCGGGGCGCTCTAGGCGGTCAGGCATGAGATGGGCACGGTCCGCGATGCAGATGCTCGAGCAGATGAGCAGGAGTCGCGGTGCGAAGCAGGAGGACGAGCCGACAGGGCCGCACAACGGCTCACAGGAGCTGGTAGAGAATGGCGCCGTGACCGAGGACTTGGCGACGAAGGCGGCAGTGGATTCCGACGCTCCGGCGGATCTTGACGATCTCGTCGTGCACATGTCCGACGTCGGTGTGCGCCGGGGTGACAACCACTTACTCACCGAGCTGACCTGGTCGGTCGAGCTCGATGAGCGGTGGGTCGTGCTGGGCTCCAACGGCGCGGGTAAGACCACCATGCTGCGCATCGCCGCGGCTGAACTGCACCCGACGACGGGCACGGTGCACCTGCTGGGTGAGCGGCTCGGCCGCACCGACGTCTTCGAGCTACGTCCGAGGATCGGGTTCACCTCCGCCGCGCTGGCTTCCCGCGTGCCCGCCGAGGAGACCGTGCGTGATGTGGTGGTCAGCGCGGGCTATGCGGTGATGGGGCGATGGCGGGAGAGCTACGACAACATGGACACCGAACGCGCCGACGAGTTGCTCGGCGCGCTCGGCGTCGCTCAGCTGGGTGACCGGCGGTTCGGCACGCTGTCCGAGGGTGAGCGCAAACGCACGCTGATCGCGCGGGCGTTGATGACCGATCCGGAGATGCTGCTGCTCGACGAGCCTGCGGCGGGGCTGGACCTCGGCGGCAGGGAAGACCTGGTCGCCCGGTTGTCGGTGCTGGCGATGGATCCGGACGCGCCGGCGACGGTGCTGGTCACGCATCACGTCGAGGAGATTCCGCCGGGTTTCACCCACGTGATACTGCTGCGCGAGGGTCGTGCCGTGGTGTCCGGGCTCATCGATGACGTGCTGACCAGCGAAAGTCTCTCGCTCACCTTCGACCAGGATCTCGTTCTGCAGCGTGCGGGCGATCGATTCTTCGCTCGCCGTCGCTGAGACGTGCCCACCTCGCGCGCCGCTGAGCGAGAACATGTTCTAGCTTGACAGGGGCGGGTGGCCGTCAACACGGGCGTACTCGCGGGTAGCCTTCCGGCAGAGCGGTCATGATCGCGGCACACGAGGAGGATCGGCGTGGGAGAGTTCGTACGGCTGGAAGTCGAGTCCGGCATTGGCACCATCCGGCTGGACCGGCCCCCGGTCAACGCGCTGAACAAGCAGATGCAAGAGGAGATACGCGCCGCGGCGCACGAGGCGACCGAGCGTGACGACGTCGCCGCCGTGATCATCTACGGCGGCGAGAAGACCTTCGCCGGTGGTGCGGACATCAAGGAGATGGCCGCGATGTCGCACGCGGAAATGACCGCACGCGCTCCCGGGCTGACCTCCTCGCTCGGGGCCATCGCCGACATACCGAAGCCGACGGTCGCCGCGATCACCGGCTACGCGCTGGGTGGCGGGCTGGAGCTCGCGCTGACCGCGGACCGCCGTATCGCGGGCGACAACGTCAAGGTCGGCCAGCCGGAGATCCTGCTCGGCATCATTCCCGGCGCGGGCGGCACACAGCGGCTGGCCCGGCTGATCGGCCCGAGCAAGGCCAAGGATCTGATCTACACCGGCCGGTTCGTCAAGGCCGAGGAAGCCCTCGCGCTGGGTGTCCTCGACGAGGTGGTCGCCCCCGACGACGTCTACACCGCGGCACGCGCCTGGGCGGAGCGTTTTGTTGGCGCGGCGGGCCTGGCGCTCGGTGCCGCGAAGTCGGCCATCGACGGCGGACTCGACGGCGACCTCGCCAGCGGGCTGAAGCTGGAAAGCCACCTCTTCGCCGCGCTCTTCGCCACCGAAGACCGGCAGTCCGGCATGGCGTCGTTCCTCGAGAACGGGCCTGGCAAGGCCTCCTTCAGTGGGAAGTGAGACTGACGTGAGCGAAGCGTCTGAGGCCGGTACGCGTGACCCAGAGCCGCACCCGCACGCCACCGAGGAAGAGGTACGGGCCGCCTTCCGGGACCCGAAGCTGGCCAACGTGCTCTATCACGACTGGGAGGCGGGCACTTACGACGAGAAGTGGTCGATCTCCTACGACGAACGCTGCATCTCCTACGCGGTCGACGTGTTCCGGACCGTCGCGGGGGAGGAGGACACTCCGTATCCGCTAGCGATGGAACTGGGTAGCGGGACGGGTTTCTTCCTGCTCAACCTCATGCAGGGCGGGGTGATCAAGAAGGGCGCGGTCACCGACCTGTCACCGGGCATGGTGCAGGCCGCGTTGCGCAACGCCGAACACCTCGGGCTCGACGTCGAGGGCAGGGTCGCCGACGCCGAGCGCATCCCGTATCCGGACGACAGCTTCGACCTCGTCGTCGGTCACGCCGTGCTGCACCACATTCCGGATGTGCGGGCGGCCTTCGCCGAGGTGTTGCGGGTGCTGAAGCCGGGTGGCCGATTCGTGTTCTGCGGGGAACCGACCAAGATCGGTGACTCTTACGCGCGCAAGCTCGGCCAGCTCACCTGGCTGCTGACCACCAACATCACCAAGCTGCCGATGCTGCGCGACTGGCGGCGCCCGCAGGAAGAGCTCGACGAGTCATCGCGTGCCGCCGCGCTGGAGGCCGTCGTCGACATCCACACCTTCGACCCGTCGGAGCTCGAGCGGTGGGCGCTCGGCGCGGGCGCGGTCGACGTCCATGTGGTGACCGAGGAGTTCGCCGCCGCGTTCCTCGGGTGGCCGGTGCGCACCTTCGAGGCCGCGGTGCCTCAGGAGAAGCTGACGCCCGGCTGGCGGCTGTTCGCCTACAAGGCATGGCTGCGGGCATCGGCGCTGGACAAGAAGGTGCTGGCGAAGGTACTGCCACGGCAGCTGTTCTACAACGTGATGATCAGCGGTGTGAAGCCGACGGGGCCAGTGGTGTTGTAGCCCAACTCAGCCGCGGGGTTTCGTCGTCGCCGTCAGTTCGGCACCACCCCGGTCGACGTCCTGCCAGTCGCCAGGCCATGCCAGCACGGCGATGGCCGAGGTCTTGAGCTCGTGCGATTGGCCGGAGAGCAAGGTCACGAACTGCGACATTCCGGGGTTGTGCCCCACCAGCACCACCACGCCCGCCATCGTCGGCAGCGCGCCGGTGAGGTTGAGCAGGTCTCCCGCGGATGCGCCGTAGAGCTGCTCGTCGTACTCGACCGCGGGCACGGTGGTCAGCTCAGCGGCCGCGAGGTCCCAGGTCTGTCGCGCGCGGGCAGCCGGGGAGCAGACCACCAGGTCGATCCGCTCGACGTTGGCCGCCAGCCACCGGCCGGCGACCGGCGCGTCGGCGACGCCGCGGTCGGCAAGGGGCCGTTCGTCGTCGGGGACGCCGTCCGGCCAATCCGACTTCGCGTGCCGGAGAACCACCAAGGTGCGATGCGGCTGCATGCTGGTGTCTTACCACGGGTGCTGTCCAGGCGGTAGCGAGGACGACCCGGGGCCCGTGCGGTGGGAGCCCAAGGTGGCCTTCGGTGCCATATCGGCGCCCAGGGCCACCTTCGGCTCCCACCGCGCCACGTCAGCGGCTGAGGCCGTCGAACAGGAATGCGCGCAAGGCGTCGAGATCGGTGTCGACGGCGACGGCTACGCGCCTGCCCGCGAGATCTTCGGTGTCGGCGATCAGCTCCGGCCTGCGCCGATCCGCGATCACCGCGCCTCGCGCGGGTCCCATCGCACATTCGACGTCCAGCGGGTAATCCTCGGTCGTCAGCGTCCCCGGGGCGATAGCCTCGGCGACGGCGACCGCGTCATGGATGACAAGGCCCGGCCAGCCAAGCGCCTTCGTGTAATGCTCGAGGTAATCGGGCGTCAGCGCGTGCAGTGCGGATCCGATCGGCCCGGACGCCGCCAGCTTGTCCAGCCATGCGGTATCGACCGCGCAGCGGTAGGTCAGGTCCATCGGCACGAGCACGCAAGGCACGTCTTCTTCGACCAGCACCCGCCGGGCGGCTTCCGGGTCGCTCCAGATGTTGAACTCGGCACTTGCCGACACGTTGCCGCCGTCGATCGCGCCGCCCATGATCACGATGCGGTCGATCTTCGGCTTCACCTCAGGGTGCGCGGCCAGCAGGAGCGCGATGTTGGTCAGCGGGCCGATCGGCGCGATGGTGACCGGTTCGGTGGCCCGGCCGAGTTCGGCCGCCATCAGTGCGACCGCGCCGGATGCTTCGACGTCCCTGGTGGGTTCCGGCAGCGCGGCGGACCGTCCGGACAGCCCGTCGCTGCCATGTGCGTAGCGGGCGCGGTGCGGATGGGGGAACACCAGCGGCTGGGCGGCACCCGCCGCGACCGGGACATCGCCTCGCCCGCATAGCGCCAGTACGCGCCGCGCGTTGAGGGTGGTTCGCTCCAGCGGGACGTTGCCGAACACGGTCGTGACCGCCAGCAGGTCGACGCCCGGGGTGAGGGCGGCGAGGGCGAGCGCGAACGCGTCGTCGACGCCGGGGTCGGTGTCAATGATCAGATGGGCCATGCCGGCGATACTGCCACCTCATGCCGTCCTGGCTGCCGCTCGACTACCCTCGCCCCCATGACGTCGATGTGGGGTTCGCCGGTGGTGGACCGGGTGAAGGCTTGGCGCACGGTGCGCACGGATCCGCGGCAGGCCAAGTTCCTGACGAAGGAGTCGCTGCGGTGGGTGTTGCGCAACCGCGCATATACGCCGTGGTACCTGGTGCGTTACTGGCGGCTGCTGAAGTTCCGCATCGTCAACCCGCACGTGATCCTGCGCGGCATGGTGTTCCTTGGTAAGAACGTCGAACTGCACGCGCGGGCGGGTTACGGCAGGCTCGAGGTCGGCCGCTGGGTGCACATCGGCGACGGCAACGCGATCCGCTGTCACGAGGGCTCACTGCGTATCGGTGACAAGGCGGTGTTCGGGCGGCAGAACGTGGTCAACTGCTACCTCGACATCGAGCTCGGCGATGCCGCGCTGGTCGCCGACTGGGTCTACATCTGCGACTTCGACCACGTCACCACCGACCTGCACGTGCCGATCAAGGACCAGGGCATCATTAAGGCCCCGGTCCGTATCGGGCCTGACACCTGGATCTGCACCAAGGTCACCGTCACCAAGGGGACCCGCATCGGCCGTGGCTGCGTGATCGCCGCGCACGCCGTAGTCAAGGGCGATGTGCCGGACTTCGCGGTCGCGGCGGGCATCCCCGCCACGATCGTCCGTGACCGGCAAGCCGCCTACGAGGCCGATCGGGCGCGCCGCGAGGCCGTCGCCGACATGGCACGGAAGGCCCAGGTCGCCCTCCGACAAGAGTTAACCGAACGCTGAAAGACGCTTTCAGTCCGCCCAAGAGCCTGTTGCGATTTAGCGAAACATGGCGAAATCGGGGCACCAAATCAGTCTCAGGCTTGACCGTTCGGCGCCCAGCGTCCAACTCAGCCGTGTTCGGGCGACCACTGTCCGCGATCGGGGCAATTTTGCAACAGGCT
>WHSS01000099.1 GCA_009379975.1 Actinophytocola sp. | reverse complement strand
TTCCACCCGCTCAACGCCTACGACGACGGCGAGCAGATCGTGCTCGAGGTGCCGCGCTACGAGCGCGTCTTCGACGCCGTGCGCAACGGCCCGACCGAGTCCTCGCCGACCTTCGACCGGTGGGTCATCGATCTCGAAGCAGGCAAGGTCCGCACCTCGCGCATCGACGACCGCAAGCATGAGTTCCCCCGGCTCGACGAACGCCTCGTCGGCCGCAGGCACCGGTATGGCTACACCGTGGCCGATCGCGACAGCGGCTGGTTCGACACCGTGGTCAAGCACGACTTCGCGCAAGCAACGGCTTCGGACCGCAGCTTCGGCGACGGCAAGGAGGTCGGCGAGTTCGTGTTCGTGCCGCGCGCCGCCGACGCCGCGGAGGATGACGGCGTGCTGATGGGGTTCGTCTACGACAAGGCGGAGGACCGCAGCGATCTCATACTGCTCGACGCGGGGACGCTCGACACGGTGGCGGCCATCCACCTGCCGAACCGAGTCCCCACCGGGCTGCACGGCAACTGGGTACCGGCACGCCTCAGAGCTCGACCTCGCCCGAGATGCACGTGACGGTGCCGCCGCCGACCCAGATGGTGCCGTCGTCGTCCTGCGAGACGTGCACGCGCCCTTCGCGGTCGAGCAAGGTGCCCTGACTCGCCACGTACGGCGCTTCCGCCCGCCCGGTGCGCAGCAGCCACTGTGCGAGCGAGGCGTTCAAACTGCCGGTCACCGGGTCCTCGACGGTGGAGCCACCACCCGGGATGAACGCCCGCACCTCGAAGGCCTGCGGTGATCCGGGCGGGTACGGCCCGACGACACCGATGTCCAGGTCGACGATGCCCGGCTTGACGGCGAGCACCGCGTCCGCGTCGGCCAGCAGCACCGCGACCCAACCCGGCCCGTTGTCGGCCCATGCCGCGTCCACCACGTCCGCGCGCTCGAGGCCCAGTACCGCGGCGATATGCCCGATGAGCTCCTCGTCGACCGGTCCGGACCGCAGCAGCGGCGGCGCGGCGAACGCGAGCCGGTCGGCCGAGGACCGGATCGGGATCAGACCCGCATCGCACTGCTGCACGATGGCTGCGCCGACGTCGTCCCGCTTCGGCGATCCCCCTGCCGAGCGCCACGCGTGACAGGTGCCCAGCGTGGGATGACCGGCGAAGGGCAGCTCCATGCTCGGCGTGAAGATCCGGACGCGGTAGTCCGCTTCGTCCACGGTGGGCGGGAGCACGAAGGTGGTTTCCGACAGGTTCGTCCAGCGCGCGAAGCGCTGCATCTCGTCGGTGGTGAGCCCGTCGGCTTCGAGGACGACGGCGACCGGGTTGCCCCGGTAGGCGTCCGCGGTGAATACGTCGACTTGGCGGAAGGATCGCAGCACTCGCGGAGTCTGTCACAACCCGGCAGCGCGCCACACGCGATTAACCGCGGGCACCGCCCACAGCGTGATCGTTCTCACCCTGCAAATACCCCCTCACCTGCGGATAGAGTCGTGGTTATGACTATCCGACCGCGCAGCACGAGCCCAGGCTCGACTTCTCGCTCCACCCTCCGTTCGCCCGTGCGCTCCGTGGTCGAAAACCTGCTCGCCGGCAACGGGCAACACCGGCTCTGGCCCGGGGAGCCGAAGTCCGGCCGCGTGGCCGTGGTCCGAGGATTCGACGTCGGCAGCCGCGAGTTCCGCGGCGCCATCCGGGATGCCGCCACCGCCAGGGGATGGTCCTCGATCGACGTGCCCGTCACCCCCGGGTTCGGCGCGCTGCCCGCGGGCGAAGTACGACTCGTCGTGGTGGCTCGCGCTTCGTTGCTGCCCCTCGGGGAACGGTGCGCCGCCCACTGGGGCGCCCACCTGTTGGGCCCGGAAGTCGCGATCACCGATCCGTCGGCGCTCTCGCACTGCTCCGTGCCCGGCCTGAGGGTGACGAGCGCTACCGGAGCCCACGACGCCGTCGCCGCGCGGCTGTCGATCTCCGGTCCCGCCCGTTACCGCATCGGCGGCGGGCCGCAGATCACCGCCGAGTCCCTTGCCCTCGAACCGAGCGCCGCGGGCATCCTGGTCGAATCCGGTACCCCACCGACGACCGGGCTTCGCATGGCGGAGCGCCCGCTGGACTTCGAGCTCGACCGCGAGGCGGAGGCGGTTCTCGACGGCCACCCGACGACCCTGCCGCCCGGCCGCTACACCGTGACCGCCCGCCCGGCGGCGTTCCACCGGGTCGTCGTCGATCACGAGCCCGTCAGCAGCCCCTCCCTGGTCTGACAACCCTCCCAATAGCCCACCGGCACTTCGCCGGCACGGTGGCCGGCGAAGTGCCGGGGTTGGGGGATGGAATTACCGTTGCCCGGCCCGCCAGGTCCTCGGGGGGCTGGTCAAGACCTGGCAGGCCGGACATCGAAAATCGTGGCAGGTTCGCCGCTGCTGCGAACGGGGGAAACTACGAAGCTCACTACGTATTTCACCTGCGTACGCCGAACTGGCCACTACTGGTCACCGCGCTGTCGGTGCCGCCAGCTGATATACCTAGAGCTCTGATCCAGGCCGCCGACTGCTCACCTCGATTGCCCAACGTTGAGATCTCCTCGACCGGCGATGAACCGACTGCCCCGACCACCCTCCGGGCGGCCCCGTCAGCCGGTTGGCGGCTGGCCCAACCGCTAGGTTCGGTGGCGATGGACTATTTGAGCATTCCAACGCCCGCCGGTTCGTTCGACGCGATCGCGGCGGGGCCCGCCGACGGCAGGCCGGTCCTGTTACTGCACGGCTTCCCGGAGGCGGCGGTGAGCTGGGAGTTCCAGGTCTCGGTCCTCGGCGCGCGCGGCTACCGGGCGGTCGCGCCGGATCAGCGCGGCTACTCGCCGGGCGTGCGGCCCGAGCGGCCCGAGGCGTACACCGTGACCGAGCTGGTGGCCGACGTGCTGGCCATGGCCGATGAGCTGGGCTGGCAGCGGTTCGATCTGGCGGGCCACGACTGGGGCGGCGCCGTCGCATGGTGGACGGCGGGCGAGCACCCCGATCGGCTGCGCAGCCTGACGGTGGTGTCCACGCCGCATCCGCAAGCGCTGTCGAATGCGATGCGCAACGACGAAGACCAGCACCTGCGCTCGCAGTACATGACCGAGTTCCGGCAGCGGTCGGTGGAGCGGCGCATGCTGGCCGACGATGCCGAGGCGTTGCGTCGCATCTTCGAGTGGCAGGTCGAACCGAGCCGTATCGACGAGTACGTGCGGCGGTTGTCCGAGCCGGGCGCCCTGACCGCCGCGCTGAACTGGTACCGCGCGGGCAAACCCGGCGGCGTCCTCGGCAAGATCGAGGTGCCGACGCTGTACGTGTGGAGCACCGAAGACGTCGCCTTCGGGTCGATGGCGGCGCTGGAAACCGAGCACTGGGTCAGCGGGCCGTACCGGTTCGAGATGCTCGAGGACGTATCGCACTGGGTGCCCGAAGCCGCGCCCGAGGTACTCACCGAGCACCTGCTGCGACACCTCGAGGCGGGCTAGGCCGCGCGCTGAAAGACGCTCTCAGTCCACTGGGAGGAGTGAAAGACGCTTTCAGTCCGCTCAACGGACTGAAAGCGTCTTTCAGCGCATGGATAGGCACGCCCGTGGCCGCGATGGCATGCTTACACCGAACGGAGTACCAGCTGCACCCTTACGCGGGCATCGTCGCCGGCGTGATGCGTGCGTCGAGGAGCGAGCGCCCGTGAAGATGCCGGAGCCCGCGGCCGTGGCGAAAGAAGCCCGGCTGCGCCCAGAAATCGCGGCGTCCTGGCAGCGAGTCCGAATGAGCGGCCTCGCGCCGGACACCAAGCTCGACCGCCTGCCGGTCACCGAATTCGACCGGACCAGCAGGCTGATGGTGGCCGCCGCGCCCGTACTGGACGAGCTCACCACCCAACTGGACGACACCACGCTCGGCCTGGCGTTGGCCGACCGGGAGTGCCGGATCATCGACCTTCGGTTCACCGACCGCCGCGTGGAGATGGCGCTGGAACAGGTCAGCGCGGTCCCCGGCAGCCGATACACCGAGGAGGTCTCGGGCACCAACTCGGTGGCCACTCCGTTCGAAACCCGCCGGGGCATCACCGTCAACGGCCAGGAGCACTTCCTCGAAGCGTTCAAGAAGTTCAGCTGCTACGGGCAGCCGATCGTGCACCCGGTCACCCGCAAACTCGAGGGCGTCCTCGACATCACCGGCATCATGCCGATGGCCAACCCGCTGTTCGTACCCTTCATCCAGCGGGCGGTGGCCGACATCGAGCGCCGGCTACTCGAAGGCGCGAGGGACTCCGAAAGGGACCTGCTGATCGCCTTCCAAGCCGCCGCGCGGCAGCGCTCACGGGCGGTCGTGGTGCTCGGCAACGACGTCGCGCTGGTCAACCCGAACGCGGTGGACCTGCTCGAGGCGGCCGACCACGCCGTGTTGCGTACCCTCGCCGAGGAACTGTCGAGCGAGCGGGCCATGGTGCGGCAGATCCGGCTCGCCTCCGGGCGAGTCGTCGACGTCGAGGCTTCGCGCATCGGCGGCACCGGCGGGACCCTGTTCCAGCTGGTCCCTAAGCCACGACGGCGCAGGTCGGCGGACCGCAAGCCTGCCGCGCCGCCGAGCATCGACCGCGAACTGGCGCGGATCAGCGGTACTCGCTCGCCCGTGCTGATCTCGGGCGAATCGGGCACCGGCCGGAGCGAAGCGGTGCGCAGGGTCGCCGGCTCCGCCGAGGTCATCACGCTCGATGCGGCAGAAGTGGCTTCCCTCGGCGAGCGCGAGTGGGCCCGGCGCCTGGCACGACATGCCGCGTCGCACGATGGCGTGCTCGCCGTCGAGGACATCCAGTTGCTGCCAGCGGTCCTCTGCGTCCGGCTGTCGCGCCTGCTCGCCGACTCGGCCGCCCGCATCGTGCTGACCAGCACGCCGCGCGAGGAGCCCGGTCCGCACGCCGCCGGCCTCGCCGCCGACTGCGTGGCAGTCGTCGAGCTACCGCCGCTGCGTATGCGCCGCGACGAGCTCCCCGCCATGGCGCGGTCCATGCTCGCCGAGGCGGGCGCCCGGCTGCGGTTTACCGCGGGCGCGCTGGCGGCCCTGGCCGCGCACAACTGGCCAGGCAACCTGCGCGAGCTGCGCATGGTGGTGCGCCATATCGCCGAAACGCACTCCGCGGGCGACATCACCGCCGCCGACCTGCCGGAGTCGCACCGGGGTAACCCCGCGCTACGTGCGCTGACGCCGTGGCAGCAGGCCGAGTATGACGCGATCGTCGCGGCACTCAAGGCGACCGGCGGTAATAAGCTGCAGGCGGCCGATCGGCTCGGTATCAGCCGCTCGACCCTCTACAACCGCATCCGCGTCCTCAAGATCTCCCGCTGACATATCTGGAGCTCTGGTCCAGCCGCGGCGGTCAGCGGCCGAGTGCGGCGAGTCCCTGGGTCACGCGCGCATCCGTCGACACGACCGGCGCCTCGCTGCGCACCCAACTGTCGCCGCCGAACTGATCGGTGAAGATCTTCTCCGAGATCCGAGTCGCGACCGCCTGCGTGGTCAACGTCGGGTTCGGCCCCCCGAGCGCGTTGGCCAGCACGGAGTTGTCGGCGGCGTAGAGCTGCTTGACCCACCGGGCCTGCCCGTTGGCATCGGTCACCGAGTCACCCTCGGACAGCCCCATCCGCATGGTCGACTGGACGTGCAGGATCAACGGCGGCCAGTCCAGCCGGAGGACCTGCTTCGCGCCCGCACCCCGGGCGATCTCCACCGCACGCCG
The DNA here is from genome assembly GCA_009379975.1 of Actinophytocola sp. Lineage (GTDB taxonomy): Bacteria > Actinomycetota > Actinomycetes > Mycobacteriales > Pseudonocardiaceae > WHSS01. The sequence continues at coordinate 10,401 of WHSS01000099.1, read as the reverse complement.
CACCAGGTAGTCGCGGTTGGCGATGGTGCGGCGGGTGCGCTGCCGCCCGTGCATCTGGACCTTGGCGATCGGGCCGTGTTCGTCGGCGGGCATCGAGGAGAGCGTTACGCGGTTCTGGGCCTCGACGTCGTCGTCGGTCATGATCAGCATGCAGAACATCCGGTCGATGCCGTGCATGAAGATGTCCTTGAGCTCCGGCCCCATCAGCCTGCCCATGGGGCCGTCCCACGGCCCGGTGTTGCCGCGGCCGTTGCCGTACTGGCCGCGGATCCCGCTATCCGAGAACGTCATGGTGAACTGCTGCAGCGCGGGCGGGACGCCGACGTTCATGACGCCGCCGCGGCCCGGCCAATCGGACCTGGCCGACGACCCCGTGCCCTTGCTCGACCCCGTGTACTCGTCGAACACGCCGATGACCCAGTCGAAGAAGTGATCGGTGTAGCCGTGGCCGACCCAGTCGTTCGGGTTGGGCAGCCCGCTGTTGAACCACAGACGCGGGTTTTCCGTGCAGCCGGCGGCGAGAACGACGACCTTGGCGTCCTCGCGGTGCTCCTCGCCCGTCTCGCCGACCCGCCAGGTCACGCCGCTGGCGACGGTCTCGCCGCCGCGCTGCTCGGTGTGCACCTTGGTGACGAAGGCGTCGGTGACCAGCGTGACCGGCTTCCCACTCGGCGACCAGCGATCGGCCGTCAACGCCATCGGCACGTAGCTGTTGTCCGTCGAGCGCTTCGCGGCCAGGCTGCGCGGGGCCCCGTGCGGGTGCTTGCAGCCGATGACGCAGTAGCCGCAGAAGGTGCAGCCGGTGGCCTGCGGATAGCTCAGCCGCGGATCGTCGTAGCCGGTGACCTTGCCCGCGAAACCGCCCGGCTGCAGGATCGCGTTCTCCTGTGGACGGTAGGAGTTCTCGGACGTGTTTCTGGTCTTCTGCAACGGCAAACCCAAGGCTTCGCACCCGCGGAAGAACACCGACTCCTTCGTACCCATCGCCGCGGTCTGCACCGGCAAGGTGTCCTCGACCCACTCGTAGTACGGCAACAGTTCGGAGTAACTGAACGGGAACAGGTGCCCGGTGTCGTAGGCGTTCCGGTCTTCCTTGTCGTAGCCGGCGAACACACCGGGGTAGGCGCGCGGGTTGTTGCCGAGGTAGTGCTGCGTAGTGCCTCCGACCCCGGAGAGCTGCCACAGGAACGAGTTCTGCGGCGTCTCGCGGTACCACGCGGGCTTGGACCGGTCCGCGGGGCCGAACCGGAGGTACCCGCTCAAGGGGTTGTTGGCGTCGTTCTCGTAGTGCGTCCACTCTTCACTCGGGTCGGCATGCCGTGGCCCCGCTTCGAGCATCAGCACGTCGAGCCCGCGCGCGGCGAGTTCCTTGGCCACGACGGGGCCACCGCCGCCCGCGCCGACCACGATGACGTCACGCATCAGGCGTCCACCTGCTTCCGATCCTGGTAGTAGCCGAGGAAGTCGTCCCAGCCGTGTACGACGCCGTCGGGCTGGTAGCCGGAGAGCTCCCAGCCGACCGGCCGCTTGAGGGTTCGCTTGAGTTCGGGGTTGTAGACGCCCCACTCGCCGTAGCTGCCGTAGGCGGAGAACTCCAGCAATGCTCCGGCGACGAACCGCAGCATCCCGGACACCGACTCCTTCAGCGGCTCGTCCAGGTTGGCGTCCAATGTGGCGACCAGATCCGCGTTGGGGCCTTCCATCTGCTCGAATACCGCACACTTGTCCTCATAGGACAGCCGGGCGAACGGCGAGAGGAACGCACCGTTGACCGCGGCCGGATTCACCTGCGTCGCGATGAGGTTGAGCAGCATCGCGATCACCGACGACAACGGCAGCGTTTCGTCGTTACGCAGCAACGACTTCAGCGCGTCGTCGAGCCCGGTACCGTCCAAACCGGCCGCGAGTGCTTCGCCGAGTGGATTCGCCAGCTGATCGGGGAACGGCACGAAGTTGTCCAGCGATTCGATCATGAAGTCGGTGGCGCGGGCTTCGATGGCTCCCGGCTCCGGCCGTGGCGTGCCCTGCGCCTTGGAGTACTCGTCCGGCCCGGGGCAGGTCATGACGACGAGCCCGTTGAGCGTGTCGCGGGCCAGTTCGGCGAGCACCGGCTGCAGTGCCGCTACCAGGTCCTCGAGCCCCGCGCTGCGCGTGGCCGCGGACGCGCTGCCGGTGAACAGTCCACCCGCCGCCACCGCGCCGAGCACACCCATGCGCGCGAGAAACCCTCGGCGCCCCAACTCCGTGTCAGACATCCGTCGCTCCCTTTTTTGCGCAGCGTCTTATTGGTAAGTCGGGCTATTCACAAAAGGCATGCATGTCGCCATTCGCTTCTGACGTCCCCCGATCACTCAGGCGAGCCTCCGGCCCACCATCGATGGATCGGGTTGGGAATAGCCCTCCAGGGCAATTCGCACACGAACTGCCGTCGGTCGAATGGTCAACTAGGTCAGGTCGCGCGCGAACCGCACTTACCGCATGGCGGCGGCGGCCTTCTTGATCGCCTCACGGATGCGGAAGTAGGTCCCGCAGCGGCAGACGTTCTCGATAGCGTCGATGTCTTCGTCCGTCGGGTTCTTCGTCTTCTTGAGCAGCGCGACGGCGGCCATGATCTGGCCCGGCTGGCAGTAACCGCACTGGGCGACGTCTTCCTCTAGCCACGCCTCCTGCACGGGATGCAACTCGTCGCCGTTGGCCAGCCCCTCGATGGTCGTGACTTCGCGACCGTCGCATTCGGACACCGGCGTCTGGCACGGGTTGAACGCGTCGCCGTCGAGGTGACTGGTGCAGGCCTTGCAGACATCGATGCCGCAGCCGTACTTCGGGCCCTTGACGCCGAGCTTGTCCCGCAAGACCCACAACATCGCCAGGTCGGCCGGGGCGTCAACGGTCACTGACTTGCCGTTCACGGTGAAGGTGTAGTTGGGCACGGTGTGAGCTCCTCAGCGCGGGAAGGGTTCGAAGTCGACGTCGAAGTTGATCGGGAAGCTGCGCGGCTTGGTTCCCGTCGCTCTGGCGTAGGCGCAACCGAACGCGCCCGCCGACGCCGGAACGCCGAGCTCACCGGACCCGCCCGGCTCCTCCCGGTTGGGTGGCATCACGAACACCCGCACGTCGATCGGCGAGTTCTTCTGCCGTGCGTAGTGGAACTGCGAGTAGCTGCCCTCGAGCGGCAGGCCGTCCTCGAAGTGCAGTCCGGCGCGATGCATGGTCGCGATCGCGTCCGTCATGCCGCTGATCATCTGGGCCTGCAGGCCTGTGGGGTTGATCGGCCTGCCGACGTCGACGGCGATGGTCGCCTTGTACACCCGCGGATTCTTCGGGTCGGTCGCGTCCATCTCCATCAGGCATGCGGTGCGCGAGCGGTACTCCTGGTGATAGGCGATGCCCTGCGCGTGACCGTCGGGCATGTTCTTGCCCCACTTGCCCTCGACGGCGACCTTCTCCAGTACCGCGCGCGCCTCATCGGTCTTGAGGAACTCCCTGCGGAACTCGTAGGGGTCCTTGCCGAGTTTCGCGGCGATCTCATCGACGATGATCTCCTCCGCACCGCGCGTCATCGCCGAGTACACCGACCGCCAGGCCGACGTGTTCAGGATGACGTTCTCCGGCTCGTTGATGACCTCGGTGACGGCACCGAAGTTGTACGGGCACTCGACGGTCATATTGAAGATCGTCTGCGTGTACCCGAGGTTGCCGATGCCTTCGGCGCCCGCCGCGGTGATCGCCTCACCGAAACCGTGCCGCCAGTCGGTCTTGACCGACGCGACGCGGTGCTCGTAGGAGAGCACCTGGTTCGAGGCGAACGTGGCGCGCACCTTGTGGTGGCTGGCCCCGCGGATCCGGCCGTGCCGCATGTCGTCGACCCTGGTCCACAACAGCTTGACCGGCTTGCCCATCGCCTTGGAGATGCGGGCGGCTTCGAGCGCGCCGTCGTGGAACAGGCGCCTGCCGAAGGAACCGCCGGACTGGACGACGTGGACGGTGACGGCGTCCTCGGACAGCCCGACCTCTTGGGCGATGTTCTGCAGCGCGATGATCGGGATCTTCAGTCCGGACCAGATTTCCGCGCGATCCGACCGCACGTCGGCGATCGCCGTATTGGTCTCCAAGGGAGCGTGGCTGACCGGGGCGAAATCGAACTCGGCGTCGATGAAGTCGGTCAGCCCGGAGGGAACGGTGAACGGCACCGCCGCTGCGCTGAGCCGGGCCTTGATGTCCTCATTGGACAAACCGTCGATCGTGCCAGGGTTCCAATTGACCTCTAACGCATCCTTGGCGTCGAGGGCCTGGCCGAAGGTCTCCGCCATCACCGCGACACCGGTGGCCACCATCGCGATGTCGATGACACCGGGCATCGCGCGGATTTCGTCCTCGTTGAGGATCTCCTTCGGCGAGCCCTGGATGGTGGGCGGCCGCCGCACCATGGTCGGCATCGCACCCGGCACATCGAGGTCGAGCGTGTACTCCATCTGACCGGTGACCATCTTGCGCGCGTCGATCCGGTCGGTCTTCTTCCCGATGAGCTTGAACTCCGACGACGACTTCGTCTTCACCGCCAGCTTCGGCAGCTCAGCGTTCGCGGCGTACGCGGTCAGGGAACCGAAGGGGTAAACGCTGCCGTTGGGCGCGATCACGGCGCCGTCGCGGGTGGTGAGCTCTTCGGCGGGCAGGCCGTACTTCTTCGACGCGGCCGCGACCATGCTGGTCCTGGCCGACGCGGCCGCGTTGCGGATCGGTTCATACACCGTGCGAATCGTGCTGGAGCCGCCGGTGAGCTGGTTCCAGATCAGCTCGGGACGCGCATCCGAGAGCGGGATCTCCACCTTGGAGAGCGGCACGTCCATCTCCTCGGCGACCAGCATGGCCGCCGCGGTGGTGATGCCCTGGCCGACCTCCATCCTGGGCAGGAAGAGCCGGACCGTGCCGTCCTTGTCGACCTCGAGGACCAGCATGTCCTTGGTCGGCTCGCAAGAGAGCTTGATGAGATCGCCCAGGTCATAGACCTCGGGGAGTTGCGGCAGGCTGGGGATGGCTTCGGCCGCCGGGGAAGCGGCCGAGTCGAGGCCCATCTTCGCAGCGACAGTCAGCGCGGGGGCGGCGACCAAGTAGGTGAGGAAGCGGCGCCGCCGGACTGCGGGAAGCGGTGCGTCGCCCCCCTGGGGCAACTCGTCGCCGCGCTCCGACCTCGTCGTCGGATTGACCATGGAGGAACCTTTCTGCGCACAGCTGATGTGGTCAGGGTCACCATAAGCCCGAAGCGAGGGGCAAAAGTGCACAAATGTCGGACACCCAACCGATCCTGTGAATTCCCCGCATACGTCTGCCTGACCGTGCCTCATCGACCGATTTGAGCCGTCGTATCACCGCAGGGCGAGCCGAAGGGGCCCGTCGGCGCCGTATACGCACCCGATGGCACATTGTTTCCGCCCGGCCCCTGGGTAACGTCTGCGCTGTGGACGAGCTCACCGAACTGCTGCACCGGGCCGCGGCGGCCGCGGCGCACTACCGCACCACCCTGCCGGACACGCCGGTCGCCCCGCGCGCAGACGTTGCCGCGCTACGGCCCGCCTTCGGCGACGCCATGCCGAAGCAGCCGAGCCCGCCCGGCGATGTCGTCGACGAGCTGATCCAGGCAGCCGAGGGCGGCCTGATGGGTACCGCGGGTCCCCGGTTCTTCGGCTTCGTCATTGGCGGCTCGCTGCCCGCCGCGACCGCTGCCGACGTCCTGACAGCGGGCTGGGACCAGTGCGCGTTCAACGGCGTGCTCGCACCGGCGGCGATAGCGGCGGAAGCCTGCGCGGGCAGCTGGCTCAAGGACCTGCTCGGCATTCCCGCCACCGCATCGGCGGGCTTCGTCACCGGCGGCCAGGAGGCGAACACCCTCGGGCTGCTCGCCGCGCGCCACCACGTGCTGACCGAAGCAGGGTGGGACGTGGAGCGTGACGGCTTACTCGGCGCTCCCGCCGTCCGCGTGGTGGCAGGCGTCGAGCGGCACGCCACCATCGACCGCTCGCTGCGCCTGCTCGGCTTCGGCACTTCGCTGCTCGAGGAGGTCGACGCCGACACCAATGGCGCAATTGACCTGGCGTCGCTCGAGCAGGTGCTCGGGGCGGGCTCGGCCGGGCCGCTGATCGTGTGCCTGCAGGCGGGCAACGTCAACACCGGCGCCTGCGACGACCTGCGTGCCGCGACCGAACTGGTCCACCGGCACGGCGGCTGGGTGCACGTCGACGGCGCCTTCGGTCTGTGGGCCGCCGCCAACCCGGCCACCGCGCACCTCGTCGACGGCCTCGAACTGGCCGACTCGTGGGCCTGCGACGGACACAAGTGGCTCAACATCGGCTACGACTCGGGGTTCGCGTTCTGTTCCCGCCCGGAGGCGCACGCCATGGCCGCTTCCTACCGCGCGGCGTATCTCACCGGCTCCGGCGGCGATCCGTCCGGCGGCGACCTGACGTTGCAATCCTCTCGACGGGCGCGCGGCTTCGCGGTGTGGGCCGCGTTGCGCGAGCTTGGCAACGACGGCATCGCCGACCTGGTCGAACGGTGTTGCCTGCTCGCACGGCGGTTCGCCGACACGCTCGCCGCTGGCGGCGCCGAGGTGGTCAACGACGTGGTGCTGAACCAGGTCCTGGTCGGCTTCGGTGACGACGCTCGAACCGAGAAGGTGATCGAAGCGGTGCAGCGCGACGGCACCTGCTGGCTGGGCGGAACGACCTGGCGCGGCAGGCGGCTGATGCGCATCTCGGTGTCGAACTACGCCACCACGGAGGACGACGTCGATCGCTCGGCCGCCGCGATCCTCGCCGCCACCGCGCGCTGAAAGACGCCTTCAGTCCACTGGGCGGAGTGAGTGGCCCTTTCAGGCCGTTCAACGGACTGAAGGCGTCTTTCAGCGCGGGGGTTACTCGAACAGTGCGCGGATGTCGTCGGCATCGAGGCCGCCGCCGAACGCGTTGCCGTCCGTCATCACGCTCGCGAACAGCTCCGCCTTGCGCGCCTTGAGCGCCATCACCTTCTCCTCGATGGTGTCGGCGGAGATCAGGCGGTACACCATGACGTTGCGGGTCTGGCCGATGCGATGCGTGCGGTCGACGGCCTGCGCCTCGGTCGCCGGGTTCCACCAGGGGTCCAGCAGGAAGCAGTAGTCGGCTTCGGTGAGGTTGAGCCCGAAGCCGCCCGCCTTGAGGCTGATCAGGAACACCGGGGCCGTGCCGTCCTTGAACTGCTTGATGACCTCGGCGCGCTTGCGGGTCTTGCCGTCGAGGTAGCAGTACGGCACGCCCGCGGCGTCGAGCCGGGCGCGGACGTGGTCGAGAAACCCGGTGAACTGCGAGAACACCAGGGCGCGGTGCCCACCGTCGACGACTTCGTGCAGGTGTTCGAGGAGTGCGTCGATCTTGCCGCACCCGACGTCGGCGTACTCATCGTCGACGAGCGCGGGGTGCAGGCTGAGCTGCCGCAGCAACGTCAGCGAGCGGAGGATGGTGAACCGGTTGCGGTCGAGGTCGCCCAGCAGCCCGAGAATCTTCTGCCGCTCTCGCTGCAGATGCCGCTGGTAGATCGTGCGGTGCCGCGGGCTGAGCTCGACCTCGAGCAGCTGCTCCTGCTTCTCCGGCAGGTCGGCGGCCACCTGCTCCTTGGTGCGTCGCTTGACCAGCGGCTTGATCCGCCGTCGCAACTGCGCGAGCAGCTCCGGCTCCTGCCCGCGCTCGATCGGGCGCGCATAGTACTCGCGGAACCGGGCCGGATTCGGGAACAGCCCCGGCGCGGTGATCGACAGCAGCGACCACAGCTCCATCAGGTTGTTCTCCATCGGGGTGCCGGTGATCGCGAGCTTGAACGGCGCGGGCAACTGCCGGGCGCAGCGATACACCTTCGACTGGTGGTTCTTCGCGAACTGCGCCTCGTCGAGTACCAGCCCCGACCACTCGCCGCCGGCATAGGTTTCGAAGTCGAGCCGGAGCAGCGTGTACGAGGTGACCACGACGTCGGCGCCCTCGACGGCTTCCGCCAGCGACTGACCGCGGCGAGCCAGGGTCTCGGCGATCGGCACGACGTGCAGATCGGGCGTGAACCGCTCCGCCTCGGCCGCCCAGTTCGCCACCACGCTTGCCGGCGCGATGATCAAGAACGGCGGAGTACGGCCCCGACCCAGCTGCTTGGCGTGGCTGATCATCGCGAGCGTCTGCAGCGTCTTGCCCAGCCCCATGTCGTCGGCGAGGATGCCGCCGAGCTGGCTCTGCCAAAGGAACGTCAACCAGCCGAACCCCGCGTGCTGATACGGGCGCAGCTGCGCCTCGACGGTCGCCGGAACGGGCGGCGGCTCGAACGTGCCCAGCGTCAGCAGCCCCTCCACCTGCTGCCGCCACGCCGCCGCCTGCCGCTCGACGACGCCGAGCTGGCTCAGCTCGTCCCACAGTCCCGCCTGGAACCGGCTGATCCGAAGCTGGCCACTCGGCGAATCCTGCAGGCCACGGGCTTCCTCGATCAGCCGCCGCAACGACTGCAGCTCCGGCTTCTGCAGCGAGAAGTACGCGCCGTCGGCGAGCAGCAGATGCGACTCGTCGCGGGCCAGAGCGGTGAAGACCTGGGTGAACGGCACCTCCCGCCCCTCAACCGTGATCGACACGCCGAGGTCGAACCAGTCCCTTTCCCCTGGCTCGCCCGGCTCGTCGGCAGTAAGACCGATGCGCAGCGAATCCCCCGCCTCGCGATAGTCGGCCTGCTCACCGGTGGTTTCCACCGCGACGCCGGGCTGGCCGTCCAGCAACGGCAACCCCTCGGTGCTGAAACGCATGGTGTCGATGCCGCTCAGCCGGACGCCGCGAACCACCCTGCCCCGCGCCAGCTCCGTAGTGACCAGCGCGAACCGCGCGAGCCTGCCATCGAGGTCGTCCAGGATCAGCCGCTCGGCGCCGGGGTCGCGAATACCGTCATCGGCCGAGCCCGGCTGATCCACCGGAAACCGCACCCGGGAGTCACCCACGTCATAGGCCCACTCCCAGCTGAGCTCGAGGGCGTGGTCCGCGCCGTAGTCGGCGTGCAACACCAGCGTCGGCTCGGAGATGGCGGGCGGCGTGAACGACTGGTCGGAGGAAATCACCGTGGCGGTGTGCCGTAGCTGCGGGTAGAACTCGTCGCGGAACCGGGCTTGCGCCGCCGCCGGGATCCGCAGTGGCGTGCCGTCGACGACCAGCCGCTGCAGCTGCTGCGGGACCGGCTTGGCGAGCTTGGCCAGCCGGAGCGGCCAGGAACCCTGGTTACGTTCGGCCGCGACGACGCCCCGGTCGACGAGCACGAGGCCGTGGGCATGCTGGCCGATGAACCGCACCGGCACCGCGTCGCTATCGGCGCCGTCGATGCGCAGGATCGGGGTGACGATCAGGTCACCGGACGCGCTGTCCCGCGTGACATCCAGGCAGACCTCCGCGTCGGCGACCGGCGCGAGCTCGCCGAGATGCCGCATGCCGTGGACCAGCCGCACACCGCACGCCACCGCCTGCTCCAGCATCGGCCAGAGCTGAGGCGACTCGAACGCGGACAGTTCGATGGACTTCTGGTCACCGTAGGCGTAGGCATAGCCGTAGTGGGTGCTGTTGCGGGACTGGAACAGCGCGTACAGCTCCTGCAGCACACTGACGTGCGCGCTGTCGTAATCGCCGTAGAGATACAGCGTGGCGAGCTTGCCCCAGTTCAGCTCTCCGGCGACCCAGCCACCTCGTTTGCCCGGCCGCACCAGCTTCGCGTTCAGCGTTGGCGCGTCACCCCGCGGCGAACGCAGGAGCGTCAGCTCGAGCGCGAGCGGCGTCCATTCGGTCGCCTGCCGCCGAGGTTCGAGCAGCGCTTCGAGGGACTTCTCCCAGTTGGCGAGCGAGGAGACGTCGTCGGCAGGCCGCTGTGGCTTCTCCTGCTCGGTCGCCGCCAGGACCAGCGCGGCGACATGCTTGCAGTTGGAGCCGACCGGGCAGCTGCACTCGCCCCGGTCGAAATCGAGCACCGACCCGCCGCTCGGGGCGAACCGCGCGGTGGTGGTGTACGGACTCCGCGCGTTGCCACGCACCGTGCCGAGCAGCGAATTCGCCGAGTTACTCCATACCCAGCGGATGACCGCGCCTCGCCGCGCGTAGGTAACGCCCCTGGCGTACGCGCCGGGACCGACCACGTTCAGGACGTTGGCCGAGTCGATGATGACCGGGACATCGCGCCGCACCAGACGAGGATAGCCGCAGACACCGACAGCTCCGCGCCGACGCACCGCTCACCCGGCAACGGGCTCCGTCACCGGTGCCACCGTGTCCGCGCGCGAACCGGTCAGCAGCCGGACAATCTCGCCGTCGTAGCAACGCAGCTCCACCACGATGACGCCGGGGCGGACGTTGATCACCTGACGAACGC
>WHSS01000024.1 GCA_009379975.1 Actinophytocola sp. | reverse complement strand
GCGGCCGCGGTGCTCGAACCGGCGCCAGGCCTGCTCGCCGAGGCATTCGACCGCGGCTGCGTCGGGCTGCAACTACCCGCCGATTCGGTGCAATCCCCCGCGGGCTTTGATCACGTCGCGTCGTTGCTCTCGCTGTGTGAAGCACGATCAAAGCCGGTCTTCATCCACCCAGGACGGTCGTCGGCCGGTATCGATCGCACGTTGCCCACCTGGTGGGTACCCGTCGTCGACTATGTGGCTCAGATGCATGCCGCCTGGTGGGCGTGGCACGCGGTCGGCCGGTCGATGTTTCCGAACCTGCGGATCGGTTTCGCGGCGGGTGCCGGCCTGGCCCCGGTCCATCACGAGCGGCTGGTCGCCCGAGGCGGCCGCTTCTCCCGGGTCGATCCGGACGTCTTCGTCGACACCTCGTCGTACGGCCCGCGCGCCCTCGACGCGCTCATTCGCGTGCTCGGGATCGACCCGGTCGTGCTCGGCAGCGACCGCCCTTACGCCGAACCGACCGACCCCGGGCTGGGGCAAGCGGCGACCCATGCCATCCGTTGTGCCAATCCCCGCCACTTCCTGGAAGGAGTCTCCCGTGTCAACTAGTGCGATTACGGCTTCTGGAGTCCCATCGGCCTCGCGGGCGGACATCCTCCCCGCCCGCGATGCCGTCGCGATCGCCGATGTCGACACCGGCGTGAGTCTGGACAACCTGCCCGGTCGCGACCTGAGCAAGCAGGAGCTCCGTTCGCTCGCCGCCGACATCGCGTCGAAACCCGAGAGCTGGGATCAGCAACTCGCCTTCGATGACAACGACCGCCACTTCGTTTCGCTGCACCGCGACGCGCACGTCGACATCTGGCTACTGTGCTGGACCCCCAGCAACGACACCGGCTGGCACGACCACGACATCTCCTCCGGCGCCGTTGCCGTCCCCCGGGGTGTGTTGATCGAGCACAACCTCGCGGTAGGGGCGACCGGCGTGGAAACCGCGGTCGCCGCGGGCAGGGTGTTCTGCTTCGGCCCGGAGCACATCCATCGCCTCACCGGCGGTGAGCACGGCACCGTTTCCATCCACGCCTATTCGCCGCCGCTGTGGCGGATGGGCCAGTACGCGGTCACCAAGGCCGGAGTACTCAAGCGGGTGTCGGTCTCCTACGCCGACGAGCTGCGCCCGCTCGACGAGGTCCCGGAGGTGGAGTCGAGCCGCCATCCTCGTGCGTGAAAGTGGTTGCCCCCACACGCTTCAGCACTCACGACTGCGGCCAGGAGGTCGTGAGTGCTGAGGGCTGCCCATGCCAGGACTTTCACGCACGAGCGAAGCTGGGGGCCGCGGCGCCTCGCGGTAGGGCGTAAGGTGCCTCCGTTATCTCCGGTGATGGACAATGGCGCCGGTGATGTAGGTCGGCGAGAGGAGACGGCGGTCGTGGCCCCAGGTCGTGAAACCCCGGCTCCGGAAAGCCTCGACGCCGGGTTGCTCACCATGCTCGAGGGGCGGCACCTCTCGCCGGCACAGCGGCGCATCGCGCAGTTCATGCTCGATAACCTGCCCGATTCGGTGTTCCTTTCCAGCGTCGAGCTCGCGCAGCGCGCCGGGGTCAGTCAGCCGTCCGTCACGCGGTTCGCCACCGCGCTCGGGTTCGCCGGGTATCCGGATCTGCGCCGGGCGCTGCAACCCCTCGTCACCGGGTCGAACGGCCGCAAGTCCACATCGGACGGCAATGAGTTCCAGGTGGCCATCGACACCGACATCCGCCGCCTCGAGGCGTTGCGGGCTCAGCTCGACAATCCGGAGCCCCTATTGCGCACCGGGCGCGCGCTGGCGAAGTCGGTGCCGCTCGCGGTGCTGGGGCTGCGGGTTTCGGCGGCGGTGGCGCAGTCCTTCGGCTACCGCGCCAAGCGAGTACATCCCGACGTCCGGGTCATCACGCAGGGCGATGTTGTCTTCGACGAGTTGCTCCGCGCCCGGCAGTCGGGCGCGACCTGGCTGCTCGCCTTCGTGTTTCCCCGCTACCCGGTGGCGGCCATGGAGTCGCTGGATTACGCGAAGCGGCTCGGCATGCGGTGCGCCGTGGTGACCGACCGCGCGTTGATGCCTGCCGCCGATCGCGCCGACGAACTGCTCGTGGCGGGCGTGAACGACCGCCTGGTCTTCGACTCGCATGCCACTCCGCTCATGCTTTCCATGCTCATTCTCAAGGCGATGGTTGACTCCCAGCCCAAGCGCGCCCAGCGGCGACTGGAGGAATTCGAGGTTATGGCACGCGATTCCGGAATTTTCCTTCCCGAATGATCCCAGGATCTTGACGTGTCTTCAAGTGTCCCTCACTATGAATGGATTCATTCAAGCCCGCACTGGAGCTCCCTGTGATCAAGTTCGAGAACGTGACCAAGCGTTACCCGGGCGGCACGGTCGCCGTCGACGAACTCAATCTGACGGTGCCACCAGGGAAGATCACCGTCTTCGTCGGGCCGTCCGGCTGCGGTAAGACCACGTCGCTGCGGTTGATCAACCGCAGCATCGAGTTGACCTCGGGCCGCATCCTGGTCGATGGGCGCGACGTGACGAGCGTGCCCGCGGTCGCGCTGCGCCGCGGGATCGGCTACGTGATCCAGCACGGCGGACTGTTCCCGCACCAGACGGTTATCGACAACGTCGCGACGGTGCCCTACCTCCTCGGCTGGGACAAGAAGAAGGCGCGCGCTCGGGCGCACGAACTGCTGGAGCGGGTCGGCCTGCCCGCCAGTTTCGCCAAGCGCTACCCGGCGCAGCTTTCCGGCGGGCAGCAGCAGCGTGTCGGTGTCGCCAGGGCACTGGCCGCCGATCCGCCGATCATGCTCATGGATGAGCCGTTCAGTGCCGTCGACCCGATCGTCCGCGCGAGCCTGCAAGAGGAGTTCCTGCGGCTACAGCAGGAATTGGGCAAGACGATCGTGCTCGTCACGCACGACATCGACGAGGCCATCAAACTCGGCGACAACGTCGCGGTGTTCGCCGAAGGCGGCAAGCTGGCACAGCTGGATTCGCCAGCCCGCATCCTCGCCAACCCGGCCGATGAGTTCGTCGAAGACCTGGTGGGCCGTGACCGTGGCTACCGCGGCCTGTCCTTCGTCACCGCGCACGATCTCCCGGTGCACCCGGTGCCGACCACGGCCCTCGGTGCGAGCACGGCGGATGCCCGCGCGGCCGTGCGTGACCAGCGGTGGGTCCTGGCGCTGGATGCCGACCGGCGGCCGCTCGGCTGGCTCGACGTCTCGCAGTCCGATATGGACACCGTGGACACGGTCGAGAGCGCGGCCTTGCTCTCTGTCGGCGCGACCTTCACCGGTGACAGTTCGATGCGCAGGGTGCTCGACGGGGCCCTGGCGTCGCCCGCCGGGTATTCGGTCGGCGTGGATGCCGACGGCGCGTTCACGGGTGCGGTCAGCACCGCGGAGGTCGCCCAGCACCTGGCGAGCCAGGATCGGGTCTCGGTGGAGCCGTTATGAGGTGGGACTGGATCCAGAACAATCTAGAAAACATCGGCGAACTACTGGCGTTTCACCTCTACCTCGCCGTGGTGCCGGTCGTCCTCGGCCTTGCCTTGGCGCTGCCCATCGGCTTCCTCGCGGTGCGCTGGCCCCGGCTGTATCCGCCGATGCTGGCGACGAGCGGCGTCCTGTTCTCGATCCCATCGCTGGCGCTGTTCATCATCCTGCCCGGCATCATCGGTACGCAGATCCTCGATCCGATCAACATCGTGATCGCGCTGACCATCTATGCCGGTGCGCTGCTGGTCCGCCCGGTCGCCGACGGCCTGCGTTCGGTGCCCGATCACGTCCGGCAATCGGCTACCGCGATCGGCTATGAGCGGTGGCGGCAGGTGCTCAAGGTCGAACTGCCCATCGCGCTGCCGTTCGTCTTCGCGGGGCTGCGCTTCGTGACCGTCGCCAACATCAGCATGGTCAGTGTCGGCGCGCTGATCGGCATCGGCGGTCTCGGCGAGCTGTTCACCGACGGCTTCCAACGCAACTTCGTCACGCCGATCGTGGTCGGGATGGTGCTGTCCGTGGCGCTGGCCCTGATCGCGGACTCCGTCATCGTGCTCATCCAGCGGGTCCTCACGCCGTGGGCGCGGGCAGGGAGGTCATCGTGAGCATCTTCGCTCAGCTCCTCGAGTTCATCGGCGATCCGGCGCACTGGTCGGGACCGCGCGGAATTCCGGTACGGATCTTCGAACACGTGTGGTACACCGCGCTCTCGCTGGGCATCGCCGCCCTCATCGCGCTGCCGGTCGGCCTGCTGATCGGCCACACCGGCAAGGGCGCGTTCTTGGCGATCAGCATCGGCAACGCCGCCCGCTCGTTCCCGAGCCTCGGCGTGCTCACGCTCCTGGTGCTTGCCGTCGGGCTCGGCCTGACCCCGGTGCTGGTTGCCCTGGTCGTGCTCGGCATCCCGCCGATCGTCGCCGCGACCTACGAGGGCATTCGCGGCGTGTCGCCCGCCACCGTCGACGCGGCGCGCGGCATGGGTATGACGGAGTTCGATGTGCTCCGGCGCGTGGAACTGCCCATCGCGCTGCCGCTGGTCATCTCCGGCCTGCGGAGTTCGGCGCTGCAGATCGTGTCGACGGCGACCATCGCGGCGTTCGTCGCGCTCGGCGGGCTGGGTCGATTCCTCATCGACGGCCTTGGCGTGCGCAACTATGCCGAAATGGTGACGGGAGCGGTTCTCGTAGCACTGCTTGCGATCGCCGTCGACCTGGTTTTCGCCCTGTTCTCCCGCATAGTCGTCTCCGACGGGCTCACCGGACGTGCGCCGGCCCCGTCGGCGGACACCGATCTGGCACCCGCAACCACTCATTGAAACTCACCAAACTGGAGGATCTCGTGGTCACAACGAAGCTGACTCGGCTCACCGCCCTGTGCGCGGCGGCGGCCTTCACGCTCGCGGCATGCGGCGGCGGGGGCGACCCGCTCGACGCGGGTGGCGGCGAAAAGTCGGCGGACGGGACGATCACCGTCGGCTCCGCCAACTTCTCCGAGAACGTACTGCTCGCGGAGATCTTCGCCCAGGCGCTGGAGGCCAAGGGGCTGGAGGTCGAGAAGAAGCTGAACATCGGCAGCCGCGAGGTCTATATTCCCGCCTTGGAGGACGGGTCGATCGACCTGCTGCCGGAGTACACCGGAAACCTGCTGCTGCACTTCGAGCCCAAGGCCACCGAGACCGAGTCGGACGAGGTCTACACCGCGCTCGGTGACGCGCTGCCCGATGACCTGTCCGCATTGGACATGTCGGAGGCGGTCGACGAGGACGCACTGGTCGTGCGGGCGGAGACGGCGGAGAAGTACAACCTCAAGTCCATTGAGGACCTGAAGCCTATCGCGGAGAAGCTCGTCGTCGGTGGCTCGTCGGAGTTCCGGGAGCGCAAGGCGGGACTGAAGGGCCTGGAAGAGGTTTACGGCCTGAAGTTCAAGGAATACAAGACGCTCGATGTCGCCGGGCCGCTGACGGTGCAGGCGCTCAAGGGTGGCGACGTGGACGTCTCGCAGCTGTTCACCACGCAGAGCGCGATCCCGGACAACAACTTCGTCATCCTGGAAGACCCGAAGCACATCCACATCGCCCAGAACATCGTGCCGCTCATCAGGGAGAGCAAGGCCAGCGACGAGGTCAAGGCCGTCCTGAACGAGATCTCGGCGAAGCTCGACACCGAGAAGGTCACGGCGCTGGTCCGGCGCATCGACGTCGACAAGGAGAACGCCGACACCGTCGCGAAGGACTTCCTGACCGAGAGCGGCCTGATCTGAGCAAGGTGACACCAGAGGTACTCATAGCGGGCAGCACCCTGACGCCCGCTGAGGTGGTCCTCGTCGCCCGCCACGGCGCGCCCGCCGTGCTCGCGCCCGACACGATGCGGCGGCTCGCCCGCGATCGTGCGGTTGTCGACGACGTCGTGAACCGGCGCGTGCCTGCCTACGGCGTGACGACCGGGCTCGGTTCGCGGTCGAGCCATGCGCTCGCCCGCGAAGAACTCGCCGAGTTCAGCGTGCGCACCGTGCGGGGCCGTGCGAACGCGGTGGGCGAGCCGCTGCCAACCGAGGTGGTCCGAGCGGCGATGCTGGCCAGGGTGAACGGCATCGCCGCCGGCGGCAGCGGGGTGCAGCCCGCGGTGGCAGAACTGCTCGTGGCCATGCTCAACGAGGGCGTGCATCCGCTGGTGCCGGAAGTGGGTTCGATCGGTGCCTCCGACCTCAACCAGATGGCGCACGTCGGCCTCGTAGTGATCGGCGAAGGCCACGCCGAGGTGGGCGGGGAGCTTATCGACGGGGCCACCGCGCTGCGCCGCCGCGGCCTTGCCCCGGTCGCGCTGGGGCCGAAGGACGGGCTGGTGCTGTGCGGGGCCAGCCCGTTGGCGGCCGGGCACGGTGCGCTCGTCGTCGCCGACGCCGCGACCGGCGTGGTGCTGGCGCAAGCGGTCGCGGCCTTGACCTTCGAAGGCTTTCGCGGCAACACCAGTCCCTTCGACGCCCGGGTGCAAGCCGTCCGCGCCGCGCCGGGGCAGGCCGACGCCGCGCGTGGCTTGCTCGCGCTGCTGGCGGGCGGCGAGCTCACCGATGCAGGCAACGCCCGGCGGATGCAGGACCCGATCAGCCTGCGGTGCGTCTCGCAGGTGCACGGCGCGCTGCACGCGGCGTTGACCTTCCTGACCGATGCGTTGGAGCCGGAACTCAACGGCTCCGGAGACAACCCGATCGTCCTGGCCGACTCCGGCGAGATCTTGTCGACCGGCAACTTCCACACCCCCGGACTCGCCTTGGGCTGCGACACCCTCGCGCTCGCGCTGTGCCAGTCGGCATCGCTGTCGGTGATGCGCACCGCGCGGCTGCTCTCTCCCGCGACGAGCGGCATCCCGGCGAACGCGACGCCGCACGGTCCGGAGCGGTCGGGACTCGCTTCGCTGCTCAAGACCGCGCAGGCGCTGGCGGCCGAAATCCGATTCCTGTCGACCCCGGTGTCGACGGACCCGCGGTACGGCGCGGACGGGGTCGAGGATGATTCGACCAACGCCGCGTTCGGTGCCCGCCGGCTGACCACGATCCTCGCGCGGGTTCGCTACGTGCTCGCCGTCGAAGCCGTCGTCGCCGCTCAGGCTGTCGAGCTCGCCCGGCCTGAGAGCGTCGGCGCCGGGCCTGAACTGCTGCTGCGTGCGGTGCGCGAAGTTGTCGCGCCGCTGGACGAAGACCGGCCGTTCGGCGATGACGTCGAACGCGTCGCGCGGGAGGTGCTCGGGTCGGCCGAGCTGCAGGCCGCGCTGCGCCATATCACCGGCGACCCCGGCGCTGCCTGATCCAGGGCCGGTTCGGGTTCAGCTCAGGGAATAACCCTGACGCTTTTGTCGGTGTTCCCTCGTAGCATGGCGCTGATACCCAGGACGTGAAAATGCGTCAGTTTCGGGAGGGAAAACATGGGATCCCCGCAGAGGGAAATAGCGGTGCGCGCGGAAAATCTGGTCAAGACGTTCGGCGCCACCCACGCGCTGAACGGTGTTGACCTGGAGATACCGACCGGCCAAGTACTTGGCCTGCTCGGGCCGAACGGCGCAGGCAAGACGACGACGGTGCGCATTTTGACGACATTGCTCAAGCCGGACTCCGGCCGGGCGTTCGTGGCGGGGCATGACGCCCTCGCCGATCCGGACGCCGTCCGGAGGTCGATCGGCCTTTCCGGGCAGTACGCCGCCGTGGACGAGAACCTCACCGGCTTCGAGAACCTGTACATGGTCGCCCGGCTGTACGGGATGAACCGGGCGACGTCGCAGGCCAGGGCGCGGGAGTTGCTGTCCCGGTTCAATCTGACCGAGGACGGTGACCGGCCGTCGAAGGGTTACTCGGGCGGTATGCGCCGCAGGCTCGACCTGGCGGGCGCGCTGGTGGCGCGGCCGACGGTGGTGGTGCTCGACGAGCCGACCACCGGGCTCGACCCGCGGGGCAGGCTGGACACCTGGCAGGTGATCTCCGAGCTCGTCGCGGACGGCACGACCGTATTGCTGACGACGCAGTACCTGGAGGAAGCCGATCAGCTCGCCGACACCATCGTCGTCATCGACAAGGGCAAGGTCATCGCCCGCGGCTCCGCCGACGAGCTCAAGAACGAGGTCGGCGGCGAGCGGCTGGAGCTGATCGTGAACGATGCCGCCGATCTCGAGGTCACCGCGCGGGTGCTGGCCGAGATCGGCAGCGGATCGCCGTCGACCGACTCGCACACCCGCAAAGCTGACGTGCTGGTCGACGCCGGGCCGAAGGCCTTGATCGAAGCGCTGCGCAGGCTCGACGGTCACAACGTCACGGTTACCGATGTCGCGTTGCATCGGCCGACGCTCGACGACGTGTTCCTGTCGCTGACCGGGCATCATGCCGAAGCAGAGGCCGAGCCGGAACCCAAGGCGAAGGGCCGTCGCGGCAAGAAAACGGAGGCGGCGGCATGAGTTCCGCGACCAAAACCGAAACCGTGACTCCGCCGCCGGCGCCGATCAGCCTGATACCCCAGGGCGGGTTTGGCGGCGTGCTGCGGCAGAACCTGAGTGACGGTGGCATCGTCACCTGGCGAAACCTGATGAACGTCCGCCGCAATCCGGAGTTGCTGCTCGGCGCCACCATTCAGCCGATCATGTTCGTGCTGCTCTTCGCCTACGTATTCGGCGGCAGCTTCGGCGGTGAGGCGTATCGGGAGTTCCTGATGGGCGGCATCTTCGCCCAGACGGTGGCGTTCAACTCCGCGTTCACCACCATCGGCATGGCCAGCGACCTGCAGAAGGGTGTGATCGACCGGTTCCGTTCGCTGCCGATGTCGCGCATGGCCGTGCTCCTCGGCCGCACCGTCGCCGATATGGCCGTCAACGCGCTGGGCCTGCTGGTCATGGCGCTGTGCGGGTTGATCGTCGGCTGGCGTATCCGCGGCAGCTTCCTCGACGCCGTGCTGGGGTTCGCCGTGCTGCTGCTGTTCGGCTTCGCGATGTCCTGGATCGGCGCGCTGGTCGGGATGCTGGCAGGCAAGGTGGAGGTGGCGCAGAGTGCCGGGTTCATCTGGATGTTCCCGGTGACGTTCATTTCCTCGGCGTTCGTGGTGCAGACGACGCTGCCCGGTCCGTTGCGGACGTTCGCCGAATGGAATCCGGTGACGGCGGTCGCCGACTCCGCCCGGAATCTCTTCGGTAACCCGGCGCTGGCAGGGTTCGAACGGCCCAGCGGGTGGCAAGCGGATAACGCGACGCTGTATGCGCTGATGTGCTGCGCCGCCATCTTCGTGATCTTCGTGCCGCTCGCGGTGGCCAAGTACCGCAAGGTGGCCAGCAAGTAGCCGACTTGGGTTTAGCAGCGGGGTTGGTGCGTCCTCAGGGCGCACCAACCCCGCTTTAGTTCTGACCGCCGTTCTCTGCCGCTTTATCGGACTGTCTAGTGATCTAGCTAGATTCGCGTAGAAGGCGCTAGGAGCCGCCATCCTCACTGCGCGCTGAAAGACGCCTTCAGTCCGCTCAACGGACTGAAGGGGCCACTCAGTCCGCCCAGTGGACTGAAAGCGTCTTTCAGCGTGGCTGGCTCAGGATTCGGGCGTAACGACGGCGCCGCGAACTCCCGGCGCTCGCGCGATGCGACGGTCCAGCGTCACCAAGTTCGCTGACGCCAGTTCGGCGAGCGCGACGTAGGAAGCGTCATAGATCGAGAGGTTCCTTCGCAACTGCCACGAGCGGTGAGCCAAGGTGTAGTACGGGAAGTACTGGACCGGAAGGTCGAGTAGGTCGACGTGCGCTTGGACGGCCTGGTCCGCGCTGATCTCTCCGGCGAGTTCCTGGCGACGCAGGATGTTGGCCGTCTCAAACGGCATCTGGTGGGGAGCGATGAGATCCGCGCCGGACAACCTCGTGGCCGCCCATTCGCCGTCCGGCCCGCTGTCCACCAGCGCGGCAACTACTGCGGAAGCGTCCGGTACTACCACCCTCATCGGCGGTCCGCGTCGCGGTCGGCCAGGATTGTTTCGGCGGAGACACGTGACCCGGTTGCCTCGACCCTGGCCCGCGCGCGGGCGATGACGTCATCGACGGTCGGCCTCGCGGCCGTGTCGACAAGAAAGCATCGCAGGTACTCCTGGAGGGACTTCCCGTTTCGCTTAGCCCGCGCGGCCAACTCGTCCCGCACCTCTGCGGGTACGTCCCTGATCGTTATCGCGACACTCATGCCTGCATTCTAGCTGCAATAGCTGCGCAATGCAGCAAAAGGTTCGACGCTGAGCCGAGCACCGCTCAATGGACTGAAAGGGGCACTCACTACGCCCAGTGGACTGAAGGCGTCTTTCAGCGCGACACGCGGCTAGCGGAATCTGGCGCAATATCGGACTGACGCTAGAAACGCCGATACGGTGCTAGGCGAACTGTTCGGCTCGGCCGAGCGAGGGCGGGCCGGAGGTTCGTCCGAGTGGCCGAATACGTGCGGGCGGATTGCTCGGTGACCGACGTCGCCGAGCCGGTCGACTTCGAAGAGGACGCTGCATGGACCCGGTGCGGAACCCGTTCGCCCCCGGCGCAGGCCAGCGCCCGCCCGAGCTCGCCGGCCGCGTGAAGGAGCTCAAGGCCTTCGCGGTGGTACTGGAACGGGTCGCGCGGGGCAGACCGGAACGCAGCCTGGTGCTCACCGGCCTGCGCGGTGTCGGTAAGACCGTGCTGCTCGGCGAGCTTCGCTCCATGGCGATGCGCCGCGGCTGGGGCACCGGCAAGATCGAGGCCCGCCCCGACGCCGGGCTGCGCAGGCCGCTGTCGGCCGCCCTGCACCGCGCGATCCGGGATCTCGCCGTGCGGCATCGGGCGCCGGATCGGGTGGAGGAAGTGCTCGGCGTGCTCAAGGCGTTCGCGTTGCGGGCCAACCGATCCGACGCGAAGCTGCGCGACCGCTGGCAGCCGGGCATCGACGTGCCTGCCGCGCACGGCCGCGCCGACTCCGGCGACATCGAGATCGACCTCGTCGAACTGTTCACCGACGTCGCCGAGCTCGCGGCGGACGTCGGGACCGGCGTCGCGCTGCTCATCGACGAGATGCAGGACCTCCAGCCGGACGACGTCTCGGCGCTGTGCGCGGCCTGCCACGAGCTGTCGCAGTCCCGCGCGCCGCTGGTGGTGGTCGGCGCCGGCCTGCCACACGTGCCCGCGGTGCTGTCGGCGTCGAAGTCCTACTCCGAGCGGCTTTTCCGCTACGCGCGCATCGATCGGCTCGAGCGCGACGACGCGGACCTTGCGGTACTCGTGCCGGTCGAACGCGAGGACGCCGGCATCAAGCCGGAAGCTCTCGATGCGCTGTTCGACGTCTCCGGCGGCTACCCGTACTTCATCCAGGCCTACGGCAAGGCCGCATGGGACGCCGCGCCGTCCGACCCGATCACGGTCGAGGACGTGCGGGTGTCCGCGCCGGAAGCCGAAGCCGAACTCGCGGTGGGCTTCTTCGGTTCGCGCTACGAGCGGGCGACTCCGGCCGAGCGGGAGTACCTGCTCGCCATGGCGGAGCTGACTCACGGCCGCGACGAAGCCGCGGGCAGTTCGGACGTCGCGGTCTACCTTGGACGCAAGCCGTCCTCGCTCTCGCCCGCGCGCGACAGTCTCATGAAGAAGGGCCTGATCTACTCCGCCGAACGGGGCCGGGTCGCGTTCACCGTGCCCCATTTCGGTCAGTACCTGCTTGGCCGCGGCGATGATTGAATAACCGGAATCTGAGGGCGAAATCGGACAGTTTACCACCGAGGTTGCCGTGACCTGAGACACAGTTGGGTCAAGGTGTAACGCCACCGGCGATGGCGTCGATACGCCTTATGACCCCGTGGTGCTGGCGGACCCCCGACCTGGCAGCACCACGGGGTTTTCCAATGCCCGGGCGATCTTGCTCCGATGGCACTTGCGATGGTTCGGCTGAATAGCTCCCGGCGTCGCGGCATCCGGTTGAATTGCACCCGCCAGGCGGCGGCGCGCGAGCATGCGGTACACAATTCAACACCTAGAGTCACGTTCACGACCGGACGAACCAGGGAACCGCATGCCTCGATTGACCCGTGTCGCAATGATCCCCGTCGTAGTAGCCGCGATCGTCGTGGCCGGCACCCCCGCCGTGGCGAAGCCGGCCGCAGATGCTCGTTTCGCCGAGCAGCGCATCGACTGGCACCCGTGCGAGGAAGACGAACTGCCCAGCCCGCCGCCGCCCGCCGCGGATCAGCTCGAGTGTGGGACGTACCAAGCGCCGCGAGACTGGAACAACCCCGACGACGGGCCCGAGGTCACCATTGCGGTGAGCAAGCTGCCCGCGACCTCCGGCACCACGAACCGGTCGATCCTCACCAATCCCGGGGGGCCCGGCGCACCGGGCCGAGCCTTCCCGGTACGGCTGCGCAACCAAGAGCGGGTTCGCGAGTCCCACGACGTGATCGGCGTCGACCCGCGGGGCACCGGCAAGAGCAGCAACATCACCTGTGGCGGCGCGGTCGCCAGCGTCGACCCGCTTGATCCCCGTGACCGCAGCGAGGAGAACGTGGACCTCATCCTCGACACCACCGAAGCCGCGGCCGATGCGTGCCGGCAGACGTCGGGCGAGCTCGGGCCCTTCATCAACACCTTCCAGACGGTGCGCGACCTTGATCTGCTGCGCGAGTTGCTGGGCAGGGAGAAGGTCAGCTGGCTCGGCTACTCGGCGGGGACCTGGCTCGGCGCGCACTACGCGACGGCGTTCCCAGACCGGGTGGACAGGTTCGTGCTGGACTCCAACGTGGACTTCACCACCGACTGGCAGCAGTCCTTCGACTGGCAGCCGCTGGGCTTCGAGCGGCGCTGGCGTGGCGACTTCTTGCCGTGGCTGGCGCGGCATCACGACTTCTACGACTTCGGCCGCACCAGCCAGCGGGCGCGGCTGAACTACGAGAAGATCCGCGCGAAGCTGCAGGACGAGCCGGTCGAGCTTGACGGCGAAACCATCGGGCCGAACGAGTTCGACACCCAGATCATCGGCGCGATGTACAACAAGCGGGCCTTCGTCGGTCTCGGCGAGTACCTGATGGCGGTGCGTGATCTCGTCGACGACCGCGTGACCGGTGAGCAACGCACGAAGGCGCTCGCCACGCTGGCCGAGCTCCATAAGGGCCGGCCGTCACCGGGGCCGCGGCCGCTCGTGGTGGGTGCCGATCCCGGAGGTAGCTACGACGACGCCTACGACGCGAGCTTCTGGAGCATCCCGTGCAACGAGACGGCCTGGACGGGTGACTCCGCGAGTGTGGTGGAACAGTCGGAGGAGCTCGGCAAGAAGTACCCGCTGCTCGGGTGGGGGTGGCTGATCCAGCCCTGCATCTTCTGGGAGACGCCACCGATCGCGCTGCCGACGCCCACCGGCGAGGGGGTGCCGCCGGTGCTCATGGTGCAGTCGACCAACGACCCCGCGACGCCGCTGGAAGGTGCGCGGCGTGCCCACGCCCGGTTCGCCGGCTCGCGGATGCTCACCGTCACCAACGAAGGCGATCACGGCCTCTACGCGGCAGGCAACGACTGTGTCGATGAGATAGTCGAGGACTACCTCGTGGCGGGCTTGGTTCCGGAAGATTCGCGGTGCGAGGGGACTCCGCTACCCGTGCCCGAGGAGGAGCCGGCGCGCGCCCCGGAGCGCGGAGTATCCACCGGCTAGGGGTGGACCGGCTGTCGTGAGTGGCTATCAGTGTTCTAACCCTGATCAGCACTCACGACCAGGGTTGGCCTGCGCCGTTCTGGTCGTCGTCTTCGGTGTCCCCGAGGCCGGTGCACAGCACCATCACCAGGGTGCCGAGCGCCAGGAGCAACATTGCGTATCCAGCGAGCATCCCTGTCACCTCCCATGGTGGGCACGGAAGTGTGTCTCCCGTCACCATATGAGACGCCAGAAATGCCTCTACCGTTGCGAATGTCCGGTTGCAGTCCGATTACGGTGCACTCGTCCACCGAATGGAGCAGTGACTCCACAGGTTATGCACAAAGTTGTCCACAGCCTGGGGGTAACTCGGGGTGATGAATAGGACACGGCGGCGACCCAAGCGTATTGAGTCGCCGCCGTGCCCTGTCGAACGTCAGCGGATGCGTCAGCCGAGGCGCTGCTTCAGGGCCTCGAGCTCATCCCGCAGCGATGTCGGCAGCTTCTCGCCGATCTTGTCGAACCACTCCTCGATCAGCGGAATCTCGGCTCGCCACTCGTCGGCGTCCACGGCGAGCGCGGCAGCGATGTCCTCGGCGGGCTCGCTGAGGCCCTCGATGTCCAGTTCGTCGACGGTCGGCACCCAGCCGATCGGGGTCTCGTTCGCGGCGGCCTTGCCTTCGATCCGCTCGATGACCCACTTCAGCACGCGCGAGTTCTCGCCGAAGCCCGGCCACAGGAAGCGGCCGTCCTCACCGCGGCGGAACCAGTTCACGTAGAAGATCTTCGGCAGCTTGCCGGCGTCGGCCCGCTTACCGGTGTCGATCCAGTGCTGGAAGTAGTCACCGGCGTTGTAGCCGATGAACGGCAGCATCGCCATCGGGTCGCGGCGGACCTCGCCGACCTTGCCCGTGGCGGCCGCGGTCTTCTCGCTGGACAGCGTGGCGCCCATGAAGGTGCCGTGCTGCCAGTCGCGGGACTCGGTGACCAGCGGGATGGTCGTCTTGCGGCGGCCGCCGAACAGGATCGCCGAGATCGGCACGCCCTGCGGGTCGTCCCACTCCGGCGCCAAGATCGGGCACTGCGACATCGGCGTGCAGTACCGCGAGTTCGGGTGCGCGGCGGGCTCCCCGGCGTCACCGTCCGCGGGCGTCCAGTCCCGCTTCTTCCACGACGTGGCGTGCGCGGGCTTGTTCTCCATATCTTCCCACCACACGTCGCCGTCGTCGGTCAGCGCGACGTTGGTGAAGACCGAGTTGCCCTTCTCGATGGTCTCCATCGCGTGCGGGTTGGTCTTCCAGTTGGTGCCGGGGGCGACACCGAAGAAGCCGTACTCGGGGTTGACGGCGTAGAGCCTGCCGTCCTCGCCGAAGCGCATCCACGCGATGTCGTCGCCGAGGGTCTCGACCCGCCAGCCGGGAATGGTCGGCCGCAGCATCGCAAGGTTGGTCTTGCCGCAGGCGCTCGGGAAGGCGGCGGCGACGTAGTAGACCTTGTCCTCGGGCGAGATCAGCTTGAGGATCAGCATGTGCTCGGCGAGCCAGCCTTCGTCCCGGCCGATCACCGACGCGATCCGCAGCGAGAAGCACTTCTTCCCGAGCAGGGCGTTACCGCCGTAGCCGGAGCCGTAGCTCCAGATGGCGCGTTCCTCGGGGAAGTGCGTGATGTACTTCGTCTCGTTGCACGGCCACGGCACGTCTTCCTGGCCCGGCTCGAGTGGCGCGCCGACCGAGTGCAGCGCGGCCACGAAGTCTGCCTCGGTACCGTCGGCCTTGACGAACTTCGCCAGCGCGTGCTCGCCCATGCGGGTCATGACGCGCATCGAGGCGACCACGTACTCGGAGTCGGTGATCTCGATGCCCAGCTTGGGGTTCTCGTCGGCGAGCGGGCCCATGCAGAACGGGATGACATACATCGTGCGACCGCGCATCGAACCCCGGTAGAGCTCGGTCATGATGGCTTTCATCTCGCCAGGGTGCATCCAGTTGTTCGTCGGCCCGGCGTCTTCCTCGCGCTGCGAGCAGATGAACGTGAGCTCCTCGACGCGCGCGACGTCGTTGGGGTCGGAGGCCGCCCAGTACGAGTTCGGCTTCGACTTCAGCGGCACGAAGGTGCCGGCATCCACCAGTTGCTGGTTGATCCGCTCGGACTCCTCGTCCGACCCGTCGATCCATACCACTCGGTCCGGGGTGGTCAGCTCAGCGACCTCGCGCACCCACGCGAGCGCAGCGGAGTGCGTCGTGGGTGCGGTGTCCAGTCCGGGGATGGCTACAGCAGTCATCTCGTTTGTCTCCTGACTCCGACCACTCCGAAGCCCACACCGGGGAACGCGAACGTTCTCGGTGCGGGCTTCGTTGCCGGCCGACCGAATGGCTTCGCACACCGGCGAGCGGACGATGCTGCGTCGGCGAGCTCATTATTGGGGGTTCTCTGAGACTAGCCGGGTGACGAGCAGGTAACCGAGGTCTGTCCTGTCGGTTCTCTCACAAGAACGATAAGGGAATCGATTCAGATGGGTCACGGAGGCCGCTTTCGCCACTCGATTGGAGGCAGCGGAGGCGGCTTCGTGTCAGTTCTGGCTGATCCACTGCCCGGTGAGGGCGTCGATCTTGGCGACGCCTTCGACGCCTTCGACGCCTCTCGCGTCGGCATCGGCTGGGGCATCGGCCGAGAACATCGCGGGAAGTTCGGCCGCAGTCGCCGTGCCGGTCACGCCACTCGGCGGCGCGGCACCGGTGTCGATCTGCTTCCACTCGCCGCCGCCCTGGTGCTCGAGGGCGACGGTGTTGCCATCGGACTCGACCACGACGACGTAGTCGGCTTCGCCGTCGCCGTTGACGTCGGTGAAGTAGTAGGTGGTGCCATCCGGGTCCTCGGCGACGGCGGTGTCGTTGACGCCGTCCTCGTTGGTGTCGACGGTCGCCTGCCCGACCTCGACCTCACCCTTGGGGAGGTGCGCCGTCATCGTGCCGTCGGTGCCGGTGGACGTGTCGTCGCTGGTCTGGGTGTCGCCTGGCTGGCCGGACTCGCTCCCCTCGGAGCCGCCGCCGAGCGATGGGTCGGCCGCCACCCAGTCGCCGCTCGCGTCGTCGTACGCGGCCTCCGCGACGACCTGGCCGCTGGAGTCGACCTCGGCGTAGTGGTCGGCTTCGCCGTCGGCGTCGGAGTCGACGTAGACACTGCGGGTGCCGTCTTCGTTCGCGACTATGGCGGTGTCGTTCACGCCGTCGTCGTTGAGATCGGCGTTCATGTCGGCCTGGTAGTCCTCGCCGTCGACGGTGACCGTCATCTCCTCGCTGGTCACGGTCTCGTCCGTGCCACCTGATTCATCGACGTACATGGCGTGCTATCCCCTTTGTTCCCCGGTGGTGCCTGCCGCGCTGTGCGCGCGGTCTTCGATGTGACTCACCGTAGGGCGTCGGGGTTCCGCCACACAACAAAGTCGGTGCTCAGGACCCGTTGGTATTACTAGTCGAGCCGAAAGTAGCCCGACTAATACAGCCTTCAGACCTGAAAGTTTGGCTAGTTTCGGGTCGGGCTAGTAACCATCGGCACTGTAAGATTTGCCCGCCCTGGCGGTGACCTTGCCGAGCATGCTCTCCGCGCGCTGCAGGCTCGCGGTGACCTCCTTGAGCCGGTTACCGACGATGCCCAGCTTCTTCGACTTCTCCGCGGCGCTCATCTTCAGCGTCTTGTCGACTTCTTTGAGCTCGGCTTCGATCGCGTCGATGCGCCTGGTGAGCGCCTCGTCGAGGGCGAGCGTGAGCTGGTGCTCCGCTTCGATGATCTGCTCCGCGACCAGCTGGTCCATCGTGGAGCGTGCTTCCGCGATCGACTCGGTCAGCCACTGCTTGATGTGCTGCTTGTTCGCCGCGTGCTTGCGGGTCCGGCCGATCCACCAGCCCGCGCCGAGGCCGACCGCGAGCACCGGGGCCGCCACCAGCCCCGCCGTGGCGATGCTCATCCCGGTCAGCGACATCAGGCCCATATTGCTGGCACCGATGCCCATGTAGGTGCCCATGCCGACCATCAGCTTGTCCTCGGCCGTCGACGGCTTGCGCTCCGGCGCCCGGATGATGATCTGCGGGCCGTCGGACCGGGCGAATTGCGCACGGATGACCCGCAGCTCCTCGGCGGTGAACAGTTCGGCGAGCGCGCTATCGGTCGCTTCGTTGAGCCGCTGGCCCAGCGTCGCGGTCAACCGGCCGGAGACCACGTGCAGCGCGTTGTCGACCTCCGCTGGGAGCGTGTCCAGCTTGTCCTTGTCCGCGCTGTCGATCTGCTGCCGGAACCACGACTGCACGTCACGCATCTGCCGGGCGACCTCGTGGTTGCAGTCCACCCGTGCTCGCTGCACCTCGCTGCGGAGCTTGAGCTGCCAGCCCCGTGTCGAGGACTTGCGCTCGGCGTTGAGCTGATCCCGCCGTTCCCGCAGCGCGTCTGCTTCGGACTCGCCCGAGTTCAGCGCCCGGCGCTCGGCCCGCAGCTTGCTGTCCTGCTCGCCGAACGCGGTGATCAGCGCGCGCAGGTTGTTCGCCTCGCTGAGGATCGCCGCCTTGCCGATCAGCAGTTCCTGCATGGCGATCTGCAGCCCGATGATGCCGGACTTCTCCCGCAGCATGGCGGCCGCCTTGTCGCTCGGCGCGTCCGCGGCCATCTCGAACATGCGGGCGGCCACCGGGTGGAACTCGGCGCCGGCGAAGCGTGGTGCGTGTTCGGCAAGGAGCTGCTGGTTCGCCTCGAGGATCTGCCGCCAGCCCCGGAACGCATCCGTTTTGGACAGTACGAACCGGACAGTCTCCACCTGGTCGCTCATCTTCCGCAGGAAGCTCAGCTCGCCTGCGGTCAACGGTGCCGACGCGTCGACGACGAACAACAGCGCGGTCGCGGCCGACGCGGCTTCGATCGCGAGCTCGCCGTGCATCGAGTCCAGCCCGCCGACGCCGGGAGTGTCTACGATGGACACCCGTTCGAGCAGCGGGCACGGTCCGGACACCTCGACGTACCGCGGCGGCAGCTGGCCTGCCGGTAGCTCGTGCTTCGCCGAAGTCCAGTTGACCAGCTCGTCCATCTCGAACGGCACCGCCGGCCTGCCCGGATAACACGCCTGCGCCTGCCAGCTGTCGGCATGATCGAAGACCAGGTAGGTCGCGGTCGCGACTTCGGCGTCCACCGGCGAAAGGCCGGGACTGTTCAGGAGCGCGTTGATCAGCGTGCTCTTGCCTCGCTTGGTCTCACCGACTACGACAACGGAGGGCTTCGCCGGCCGCGCCTTCCGCGCCGTCTCCAACCAGTTCACCGCGCCGGGATCGAGCTCACGCAGCGTCGAAGTGAGGGACTCCCGGAGCTGTTCGAGCTGGGCGGGCAGGGCGTCCTTGACCGGCTTGGCGAAGAACGGCGAAGTCATGCCGGGCTCCCGTCTCGCAGCTTGTACACCGTCACGATCGGCGCCCGCAGCAGCGTGCCGCCGTCGCTGAACCCGACCACCTCGGTCTCGGCGACGACTCCATCGAGCGAACTGTCCGCTGTGGACACCGTGCCGCCCGCCTCGTGCGACGCGGGATCGAACGGTTCGCCGTCGGGCCGCATGGCGCTGACTCCGACACCGGCGAGGCCCGCTTCCAGCCGTTCGACGACGCCGCCACTGCGCGCGCGATCCAGCGCATAGAGGCAGAGCTGGATCAGCGCCGCTCGCTCGTCGCGAAGCCGTTCGAGGCCAATATCCGGCGCCTCGGCCGCTGCGGCCGCCTCCCGCTCGCCCTCGGCAACCGCGTCCGCGATGAGCTGGGCAGAGAGCTGACCCGTCGGCATGTTATCGGGGTTGTCATAGGTGCCGTCCTGCTTGCCCTTGCCGAACCACGCAGCCACAGAGTTCACCAATCTTCTCAGTATCTTATTTCAAAAGTCGGGCTATTCATATGTCGCAACTCACCTTGATCTCGCCTCTCGCCTGCAGCCACCCGTCACGAGCCGCCCTTCGGGCGGCCCCCGCCGGCTGACTTATGAATAGCCCTCTCAGGGTTGCTTCTCGCGAAGCTGTTGCCAGATCAGGAAGTACGCCCGGTGGATCACGTGTGCCACCCGGCTCTGCGCGGGCGTCGCGCCGAACGAGGCGAAGGAACGCCACCAGCCCGCGCGTTCCAGCGCGTGCTCGGTCAGCTCTGCGCGGCCCGCTCCGGGCATGCCCAGCTGGACTCGGATATCGGCGTTGCTGCCGACCCGTAGCACTTCCGCGGTGAGGTCGTCCGGCATGTCGACGGCGCCTGCGGCCACCAGGGTGAGTGCCTCGAGCAGCCGTAGCTGGTGCGCCTCGGGCTTGGCGAGCAACACCTCGATGGCGTCGTGCACCTTCGCTCGTTCCGCCGGGTCGTTCGCGGCATGCGACAACGCGGTGATCGACGCGAGCGCGGCGGCCGCCTTGATGCCGTCGGCACGCACCGCGAAGACGGTCTGCAACCGGGCCCGGACCTGCTCGAGGCCGGACGCGTCGCGGATGGTGCGGCGCAGCGCACCCGCGGTGATGCCAGGCTCCGCCTTGATCGCTTCGACCCCGCACCGGATGCCGAAGAGGTCGAGCCGTTCCAGCAACCGGGTCCGGATGCCGCTCGGCACGTCGCACTCCCAGCTCAGGAACATGTCCGCCGAGAGCAGCATCGTCTCCAGGATGTCCTCGTCGAGCTCGGCCAGCGTCCGCAGCGCGTCGGCGTCGGCCGAGGTGAAGCCGCCGGACTCGGCCGACTCCGCCAGCAGCCCGATGACGGGCAGCACGTCGGCGACTCGCGGCTTGAGCGTGCTCGCCTGCTTCTCGGCGAGGATCGACGCCGCCCGCCACACGTCGCCGTCCGCGCCCGGGACGGACTCCGGCGCGATGGTGTCCGCCTTGTTGAGCACCGCGATGGCGTTGACCGGGCCCGCGTCCCGGCTCGCCGTCGCCGCGGTGAAGGCGGCCAGAACCTGCGCGTCGTCGGCTCGCACGCTCTGCGTCACCACGTAGAGCACCGCCTCCGCCCCTGCGACGGCGTCCCGCGAGGTGTGGTCCAGTTCGCTCGACTCCGGCTGCTCGTCGGCTTCGGTTTCCTCGGTCGCGGCGTCGTCTTCGGGCCGGCTTGCGCCCGCGCCGAGCAGGGCCTCGGTCCGCTTGACCGAAGCCGCGTCGAGCGAACCGAGGCCAGGGGTGTCGATCACCGTCATGTCCTGCAGTACGGCGTTGGTCAGGTACGCCTCGATGTGCGAGATCTTTTCCAGCTCCATGCCGAGCGTCGCCGGGATGGCGCCGTCGGCGGCGAAGGGCAGCACCTGCTTCGTGCCGTCGGCCATCACCACCTCGATGCGGTCGACGGTGCCGTACTGGAACCGGGTGACGAGCCGGGTGCACTCGCCGATGTCGGTCGGCGCGACCTGGCGCCCGATCAGCGCGTTGACCAGCGTCGACTTGCCGGACTTGATCCTGCCCGCCACCGCGACCTGCAACGGCGCGCCGAGCCTGCGCAGCACCTCGGCGAATCCGGCGGCGGTGCGCGGTCCGACCTGCGGCTGCAGCCTGCGGCAAAGGTTGGCCACCGAGGTCGACAGCGGGCCTGCCAGCTTCCCCTGCTCTGTCACCGCTGTCACGCCCCCATCCTTTCGTCAGCCGCTTCCGGAGTCTTATTCATGAGTCGGGCCATTCACCACGGACAGGTCGCCTCGATCTTGCTTCTCACCTGCAGTCATTCGGCGCGAGCCACCCTCCGGGCGGCCCCCGCCGAATGACTTGTGAATAGCCCTCCCGCGCGCCATCCTGCCAGGTCCGTCATCCCTCGGGTCCACCTAACGTGCTACCCGGGACGGACGCGCACCGCGTCGGATCCAACATAGTGTTATGAACCATGCGTCGCCTCAGCCTGTGGTTGCATGCGCACCCGACGGTGGGCGACTGCGTCATCGCCGCGGTCATCGCGCTGTTCGATATCGCGCTGATGATCGTCGACGACGCCATCTCGGACGAGCGGACGAACGCCCCGGTCTACATCGAGCTCCCGGTGTTGCTGTTGACGGTACTGCCGCTGGTCATCCGGCGTCGTCACCCGCTCTGGTTCGCCTACCTCGTCCTGGTCATCGGCGTCGGGCATAACGCGCTCGAACTCGGCGTCGGCGCGATCGTCACCGGCTGCATCGCGGTTTACACACTCAGCGTCTACGTGGGCAGGCGGCACACCGCGCTGTATTTCGGGCTGCAGGTCGCGGTGTCCCTGGTGCAGATCATGATCCAGGTCGGAGCCGCCCAGTGGCTTATCGTCAGCGGGTTCACCGTGGGACTGCTGGTGTTCTCCTGGCTGCTCGGGGAGTTCGTCGGCGCCCGCCGGGCCTACCAGGCCGAACTCGAGGCGCGGCTGCACCTGCTGGAGACCGAGCGTGATCAGGCGAGCCGGATCGCCGTCGCCGAGGAACGCAGCCGCATCGCCCGCGAACTGCACGACGTGGTGGCGCACTCGGTGAGCGTGATCGTGGTGCACGCCGATGGCGCCGCGTATGCGATGGACGGCGACCGGGACGCGGCTCGCCGCGCCGTGCACACCATCGCCGACACCGGCCGGGAGGCGCTGGCCGAGCTACGCAGGTTGCTCAACGTGCTGCGCGATCCCGGCGCCGCCGAGGGCGAACCGTTGGCCCCGCAACCGACCATCGCCGCATTGCGGGAGCTGACCGACCGGCTGACCAACTCCGGGCTGCGGGTGCGTCTGGATCTCGACGGCGATTTCGCAGGTTTGCCCGCGGGCGTGGCGCTCGGCGTGTACCGGATTGTGCAGGAGTCGCTGACCAACACGCTCAAGCACGCGGGCAGCGGCGCCGTGGCCGAGGTGCGGGTGCGCGGCGCGCCGGACGCGGTCGAGGTCGAGGTCACCGACGACGGTGCGGGCAAGGCTCACCCCATCGGGTTGCATCCGCTGGCCGCGGTACCGGGCGGCAACGGGCTGATCGGCATGCGCGAGCGGGCGCACGTCTTCGGTGGCACATTGACCGTGGGGCCGCGGCCCGGTGGCGGCTGGCAGGTGCACGCGGTGATCCCGCAACCGGAAACCGCGCAGGAGGTCTCGTGATTCGGGTGGTACTTGTCGACGACCAGGAGCTGATGCGCGTCGGGTTCCGGATGGTGCTCGGCGCGCAGCCGGACATCGACGTCGTCGGCGAGGCGGCGAACGGCGCGGACGCCGTGACGCTCGCCGATGAGCTCCGGCCCGATGTGGTGCTGATGGACGTGCGGATGCCGGTGCTCGACGGGGTACAGGCGACCCAGCGGATCGTCAAGGCGCGGCACGCCCGGGTCCTGGTGATGACCACGTTCGACCTCGATGAGTACGTGTACTCGGCGCTGCGGGGCGGCGCCAGTGGGTTCCTGCTCAAGGACACGCCGCCGGATGACCTGGTGACCGCGATCCGGGCGGTGGCCAGCGGCGACGCGGTGGTCTCGCCCGGCGTGACGCGGCGGCTCCTTGACCGGTTCGTCGACGCCGGTGGCGCTCCACGCGACGACTCGGCGCTCGCCGCGTTGACCGAGCGCGAGCGCGAGGTCATGGCCCTCATCGCGCGCGGGATGTCCAACACCGAGATCGCCGGCACGCTGTTCCTCTCGGAGGCCACGGTGAAGACCCACGTCGGCCGGATACTGGCGAAGCTCGAACTGCGGGACCGGGTGCAGATCGTGGTCCTGGCCTACGAGACCGGGCTGGCCCGCCCTGGCGTATAGCGCCGTCGTATCGGGGTCAAATCAGGGGCCACTCAGGGTGATTCCCGATATCGCGAGCCGCTGGTAGCGCGCAAGCTACCACCGGGGTCGGGGACAAGATCGGACCACAGGCTGACGCGCGATGAGCCGCGGCCGCCGCATGATGGTCACCGGCAGGTACGGCCACAGCGACAGGCACAGGGAGAAACGATGATCGAGGCGAACGGCCTCACCAAGCGTTACGGCAAGACCGTTGCCGTCGACGATCTCACCTTCGCCGCGGAAGCGGGCAAGGTCACCGGGTTCCTCGGGCCGAACGGCGCCGGGAAGTCGACCACGATGCGGATGCTGCTCGGACTGGACAACCCGACCAGCGGCACCGCGACGATCGATGGCAAGCGGTACCACGAACTGCGGCATCCGCTGCGGACCGTCGGCGCGCTGCTCGACGCGAAGTGGGTGCACCCGAACCGCTCCGCCCGCGCCCACCTGACATGGATGGCGAAGGCGAACGGAATCCCGAAGCGCCGGGTCGACGAAGTGCTCGAGACCGTCGGCCTGACCAGCGTCGCGGGTAAGCGCGCGGGCGGCTTCTCGCTCGGCATGTCCCAGCGCCTCGGCATCGCGGGCGCGCTGCTCGGTGACCCGCAGGTGCTGCTGTTCGATGAGCCGGTCAACGGCCTCGACCCGGAAGGCATCTTCTGGATTCGCCAGTTCATGCACCGGCTCGCCGACGAAGGCCGCACCGTGTTCGTCTCCAGCCACCTGCTCTCGGAGATGGCGCTGACGGCGAACGAGCTGATCGTCATCGGCAGGGGCAAGCTGATCGCGCAGAGCAGCACCAAAGAGTTCGTCGCCCGCGCCTCGGAGAACGCGGTGAAGGTGCGCAGCCCGCAGCTGACCGCGTTCCGGCCGGTGCTCAGCGCCGCGGGCGCGGGCCTCATCGACGAGGACGGCTCAGTGATCGTGTCCGGGCTGGACTGCGAGGCGATCGGTGAGCTGGCCGCCAAGCATGACGTGGTGCTGCACGAGCTCAGCCCGCAGCACGGCTCGCTCGAAGCCGCCTTCATGCAACTCGCCGGCGACGCCGTCGAGTACACCGCCGTGATCGACAGCGAGGACGCGGCCAAGGCCGCCGAGCTCGTCGCGGCCCGCTGACCACAGACAACACGGATAAGGCGCACTTGAAATGACTCTTCTCGCAGTCGAACGCATCAAGCTGTTCACCACCCGGTCGCCGTGGTGGTGCGCGGCGGTCACGCTTGCCATCGTCATCGGGTTCGCGGCGCTGATTACCGGCACCGCTGACTTCCAGGTCAGCGTCGCCAGTACGCAATCCGGCTACGGCTTCGGCCTCGCGGTGATCATGGTGCTCGCCGCGCTGTCGATCACTACGGAGTACCGGTTCGGGACAATCCGGACGACCTTTCAGGCGGTGCCGAACCGCACCTCGGCGCTGCTGGCCAAGACGACCGTCGTCGCGCTGCTCGCGCTGGTGATCGGCGAGGCGGCCGCGTTCGGGGCGCTCGGCCTCTCCGCGGTCATGGACTCCGGGGCCAACCTGGCGCTGAGCAGTGCGGCCGACTGGCGGCAGGTCGCGGGGGTGGGCGTGGTCTACGCGCTCACCGCGGTCATGGCCGTCGCGGTGGGCATCATGATCCGTCACAGCGCGGGCGCCATCTCGCTGTTGCTGATCTACTCGATGCTCGTCGAATCCCTGATCCCGCTGATTCCCGCGGTCGGCGAGGACATCCACCGGTGGATGCCGTTCAACGTGGTGGAGAAGTTCCTCAGCGGCGACGGCTCCGCACGGGGAGCGGCCGCGGAGGGGCCACCGCTGTCGACGTCGACGCTCAGCCCGACGCTGGCGCTGGTCTATTTCGCCGGGGTCGCCGCGCTGCTGCTGACCGTCTCACTGGTGGTGGCCAAGAAGCGCGACGCATAATATAAGTGCCGAATAAGACATAACGGAATAAATACGTCAGTCGTGCGTCTTCGGGGTATGCGCGATTGGCATCGGGGAGAAAGGGGCCCGGACCGCTCGGGGCGCGGTCCGGGTTTCTCCCGTTACGGCAACCGGGTAGTCCTGCCAGGAGCTGGTTAACATCCCGATCCGCGTCAGCGATATAGACCCAGTGCGTAAGCTGGCGGCAAGCGTACGATTAAGACCACGTTACGTGCCTGTGATAGCGCTCACGATGAGCGGATCTACCCGTTCTGAGCAGCTGTTATGGGATCAGTCCGTCGCGGCGACTCTACGGAGGTGACCCATGACGGCAATCGAGACAGAGCAACGAAAACCTAGGCGATCCCACCTGAGGGTGGAACCCACTGCGGGGTTGCAGTGGTCGCAGGCGCTTGAGCTGCCTACCACGGCGGCGACGGCCACCAGGCCGGCGGAGATTCGCCGCGCTTATATCCACCGCGCCCCGGAAGATCATGTGCTGGCGATGTATCGCGAGGCGTGCGGTCTCGACGGCGTCGGCGCTCGTGACATTCCCGCGCCGTGGTGGCTACGGGCCCTTGCCCGGGGTGACATCGAGTCCCGCGCCGCGGCCTTCCGCGTCGAGGATCGCATCGCGCAGCTCCTCGAACCGCGCTCCGGGTGGGAGTTCGTGCCCTGGGCCGCCGACGGCGAGTCCGGGTACTGGGAGTTCATCCCTTCGGAACGCGGACCGTCCGGATTCACCATCCCGACGACGCTGCTACACACGGAGCGCCACGACGGCTGGATCGACGTGTTGCCCGCCCATTCGGGGCCGACGCCCGCCCCGGTGGCCATCCACGGCCAGCGTGGCCTGCGGGAGCGGCTGGGGGAGATCGAAGCCATCCGCTGACGGGCGGTTAAGGTTCCGGCGTGACCAGCGAGGATCGACCGCGCGCCCGCAGCGTGGTCAGCTACGTCAACCGGGGCGGCCGGATGACCGTCGGCCAGCAACGCGCGTGGCGGCGCTATTGGCCGGAGCTGGGGCGCGAGATCGCGGAGTTGGATCAGGGCCCGGTCGACTTCGCCGCCTGGTTCGGCCGCGAGGCGCCGGTCATGCTCGAGATCGGCTCCGGCATGGGGGAGACCACCTCGGTGCTCGCGCAGCGGGCCCCGGAGCTGAACTATGTCGCCGTCGAGGTCTACCAGGCGGGTCTCGGCCAGCTGATGCTGCGCGCGGAGAAGCTGGGCGTGACGAACCTGCGGCTGCTGCACGGCGACGCGGTCGTCCTGCTCACCGATCACATTGCCCAAGCGTCGCTATACGGTGTGCGCATCTTCTACCCGGATCCGTGGCCGAAGAAGCGTCACCACAAGCGGCGGCTGGTGCAGCCGGAGTTCATCTCACTGCTCGCGTCCCGGCTGGTGGCAGGCGGCACGCTGCACCTGGCCACCGATTGGGAGCACTACGCAGAGCAGATGCGTGAGGTCTGCGATGCGGAGCAGGCATTGCGCAACCGCTACGCCGATGAGCCGGGCGGCTGGGCGCCCCGGCCCGAGTGGCGGCCGGTGACGAAGTTCGAGTCGCGCGCCGAGGTCGACGGCCGGGTTTCCCGCGACCTGGTCTACGAGCGCGTCAACGATGCGCGCTGAAAGACGCCTTCAGTCCACTGAGTGGAGTGAGTGACGCTTTCAGTCCGTTGAACGGGTGAGGGCCGTCCGCGCACTTTCTGACAGGATCGGGACATGTCGTTACGCCTGCACGCACCCGCGCTTCTGCCCTGTGATCCGATCTGCACCGTGGTGCGCGATGCCGCCGTCGATGTCGACGACGACGGCCGGATCAGCTACAGCGGTCCCCGGGCAACCGCCCCCGCGGTGGACGACGCCGATCGCACGGTGACCGACCTGCCGGGGATCCTGCTTCCCGGGCTGATCAACGCGCACGCGCACAGCCCGATGACCGTGTTGCGCGGCATGGGCGGTGATCTCCCGCTGCTGCGCTGGCTGCGCGAGGTCATCTGGCCCGCCGAAGCGCGCATGGGGTCCGCCGACATCCGCGCGGGCATGGTGCTCGGCTCGGTGGAGATGCTGCGGCACGGCGTAACGACCAGTGCCGAGATGTACTTCCAAGGCGATCAGGTCGCCGACGCGGTGCTGGCCACCGGCGCGCGCGTGGTCATCGGCGTGCCGATCATCGATCTGCCCGGCATGGACTGGCGGAAGATGATCGACGACGTCGACCGCTGGATCGACGCGGACGGGGTGCGCTTCGGTCCGGCCGACCGCATCGAGCTCGGCTACGGGCCGCATTCGGCATACATGCTGCCGATCGAGGCGTTGCGGCTCGTCGCGGAGTCGGCTCGGCAGCGGGGTGCGCTGGTGCAGATCCATGTCGCGGAAGCGCACGACGAGGACATCAACCAGCGCGAGGGGCACGGCTCGGTACCGCAACTGCTCGACGAGATCGGCCTGCTGGCGGGGCGCGTGCTCGCCGCCCACTGCGTGCACATGTCCGACGCCGACATCGCGCTGTTCGCCCGGCGCGGCGTGGGAATCGCCCACTGCCCCGGATCGAACGCGAAGCTGGCGTCCGGCATCGCCCGGTTGAACGCGATGCGAGACGCCGACATCGCCGTCGGCCTCGGCACCGACGGACCGGCGAGCAACGACGACCTCGACCTCTGGCACGAGATTCAGCTCGCCGCCATGCTCGCCCGGCTCTCCACCCAGGACTCGACGGCGCTATCCGCGGCGGCCGCGCTGCTGATGGCCACCCGGGGTGGTGCGGCGGCGCTGGGCAGGGAAGACATCGGCGAGCTCTCGGCCGGGCGGTGGGCCGACCTGGTGCATGTCGACCTCGACGACCCCACCTTCGCGGGTGGCATCGATGTGCCGGACGAGCAACTGCTGGCGAACCTGGTGTGGGGCGCCGGATCGCGGCGGGTGCGGGACGTGTGGGTGGCGGGCGAGCAGGTCGTCGCCTTCGGTGAGCCGACCAGGGTCGACCGGCAGGAAGCCCAAGCCGTCGTCCGGGCGGCCGGAGCCCGCGTCCGAGTGTGATCGCGATCGAATCCCTGCCTATCGTCACTCGATAGTGCTAAGTTGACCGACCGTGGTTGACAGACCCGCGCGCAGATTATCGCTACTGGTCGCGCTTTCCGCGATGTTGCTCGGCGGTGTCGGTGCCGGCACCGCGACGGTGCTGGCGCAGCAGTCCGTGTTCAGCCCGGCGGAGCCGGCGCCGCGGGTGACCGCTGCCCCGACCACGACATCCGCGTCCTCATCGGTGGTCGCACCGCCGACCACGACGACCACTCGGCTGCCGACCACGACCCGCGCCCGGGTCACCACCACGAAGCCGCCCAAGAAGACCACCTCATCGCCGGCGCGCCCCACGACCACGACGCCGAAGCCGCCGCCGGCACCACTGTCACCGTCGCCGGAGGAGGCCGTGGTCGACCTGGTCAACCGGGAGCGGGCGCGGCAGGGATGTGATCCGGTCACCGTCGACGCCCGGCTCACCGAGGCCGCGACCGCGCACAGCGAGGACATGGCTAGCCGTGACTACTTCTCGCACGTCACGCCGGAAGGCATCGATTTCGGCGAGCGGATCAAAGCGGCCGGGTATCCGAGTCCCGGCGCGGAGAACATCGCCGAGGGATACCGCAGTGCGTCGGACGTGATGGCGGGCTGGATGGACTCACCGGGGCATCGGGACAACATCGTCAACTGCGAGCTCACCAAGATCGGCGTCGGTCTCGATGACGGCGCCTGGGTCTGGACGCAGAACTTCGGCTACTGAGGTCGTGAGTGATTAAGCGTGCCGGGGCACGGACTTTCACGCACGAGGGTGGTGGCTAGCTCGGCCGGATGGAGATCTCGGTGATGTGGGCGTCGGGCGTCGCGGTGACGGCGGCGAGCACCGCCGCGGCCACCGACTCGGGCCGCAGGAAGTCCTCGGGGCGGTAGTCCCTGCCCTCGGCCGCGACGATCGCCTGCTGCATCGGCGTCGCGGTGCGTCCGGGATGCACCGAGGTCACCCGGAGTCCGGAGCCTGCCTCCTCGGCGCGCAGCGCGTCACCGAACGCATGTAGCGCGAACTTGCTCGCGGCATAGGGCCCCCAGCCGGGGCGCGCCTGCAGCCCTGAGCCAGAGTTGATGAGAACGACGTGACCCCGTGCGGCGCGCAGCCCCGGCAGCAGCAACCGGGTCAGTTCGGC
This sequence comes from Actinophytocola sp., assembly GCA_009379975.1. Taxonomy (GTDB): domain Bacteria; phylum Actinomycetota; class Actinomycetes; order Mycobacteriales; family Pseudonocardiaceae; genus WHSS01. The sequence goes on along the minus strand of WHSS01000024.1, from coordinate 5,899 downwards.
GACGGCGGTGACGTTGACCTCGAAGTTCACCCGCCAGTCTTCGGCGCGCGACTGTTCGACGGTGCCGAGCGCGGCGACACCCGCCGAATGAACCAGCACGTCCAACGACCCGATGTCGGCGGTTGCCTCGGCGAGCGAGGCTTCGTCGGTGAGATCAACCCGCCACGGCACGGCGTCGGGCAGTTCGGCGGCCAGCGTGGCGAGCGAGTCCGGGTCGCGCCCGCCGAGCAGCAGCCGGTGAGTCGGTCCGAGGGCGTTGGCGATCGCGGTGCCGATGCCTTTACTGGCGCCGGTGACGAGGGCGAGCGGGCGTGACGTCATGGCAGCAAGTGTGCTGGATCATGCTTTCGCGCTGCCAGCCACCGCCGGTCGCCGGCAGGGGTTAGAGTGCTGACCGTGGAAATATTGTTTACGACCCTGCTGGTGCTGGCGATCGTCGCCGTGACGTGGTTCTCGGTCTACGTCGTCTACCGCATGTACGCCGACCAGTCCTGATCGATGGCGGAAAGCGGCAACGAAGCGGTCCGGGCGGCGGCCGAGCGCGCGGAGGAGACGCGTGCGCGCAATGTGCCCCAGTTCGACGACCTGCCGATCCCGGGTGACACCGCGAACCTGCGCGAAGGGCCGAGCCTGCACGACGCCTGCCTGGCGCTGCTGCCGCTGATCGGCGTGTGGCGGGGCGAGGGGCAGGTGGACTACCCGACCATCGACGGCCCGTACCGGTTCGCGCAGCAGGTCACCATCGCGCACGACGGCAGGCCGTTCCTCTATCACGAGTCTCGTTCCTGGCTGCTCGACGACGACGGCAACGTCATCCGGCCCGCCGCACGGGAGACGGGCTGGTGGCGCCCGCAGGCCGATGACTCCATCGAGCTACTGCTCGCGCACAACACCGGCATCCTCGAGCTGTTCTACGGCAAGGCCCGTACGCAGACGTCGTGGGAGCTCGGCACCGATGCCGTCGTCCGCACGGTCAGCGCCAAGGACGTCACCGGCGCCAAGCGGCTCTACGGCATCGTCCCCGGCGGCGACCTCGGGTATGTCGAGGAGCGTGCCATGGCGGGTCAGCCACTTCAGCCGCACACTTCGGCGCGGTTGCAGCGCATCGCTGGATAGGGGCTGCTGCCGTTATCGCCACGTAAGGGCTCCTATGTCGGAAATGGTGCGATACTCGGGCCACCACTAAGGAGCCGCCCCATGACCACAGAAGCCGTGCCGGCGCTGGACGAAGCCAAGGTCGAGGAGTTCGCCGGCCGCCTGTTCGAAACCTTTACCAGCGGCACGCTGACGTTGATGATCGACGTCGGTCACCGCACCGGACTGTTCGACGCGGCGGCCGCCGGACCGGCGACCAGCACCGAACTCGCCGAACGCGCCGGCCTGCGGGAACGCTACGTGCGCGAATGGCTCGGTGCGCTCACCACGGCCGAGATATTCAGCTACGAACCCGAGTCCGGCCGCTACACCTTGCCGCCCGAGCACGCGGCCTGCCTCACCGGCGGCGGTTCGGACAACCTCGCGCCGATGAGCCTGCTTTCCGCGCTGTTGGGTAATCACCTCGACGGCGTGATCGACGCCTTCCGGCATGGTGGCGGCGTGCCGTACGAGAAGTTCCGGCCGCGCTTCACCGCGGTGATGGACGAGCTCAGCCGGGGCCTGTTCGACGGCCAACTGATCGACGGGATCCTGCCGCTGACCGGCGATCTGCCCGAGCGGCTCGCCGCCGGCATCCGGGCCGCCGACGTCGGCTGCGGCAGCGGGCACGCGATGAACCTGCTGGCCGCCGCCTACCCGGCTTCGACGTTCGTCGGCTACGACATCGGCGCGGACGCCATCGAGCAGGCGCGGGCGGAGGCCGTCGAGATGGGCCTGAGCAATGTGCGGTTCGAGGTCCAGGATGTCGCACAGTTGCCAACGGACCTTCCGCTGGACGTCGTGTTCGCCTTCGACGCGATCCACGACCAGGCCGATCCCGCGGGTGTGCTGCGCAGCGTGAACGCCGCGCTCGCCGACGGTGGCACCTTCGTCATGTTCGACATCAAAGCGTCCAGTCACCTGGAGAACAACGTCGGTAACCCGTTCGCGCCGTTGCTGTACTCGATCAGCACGTTGCACTGCATGACGGTCTCGCTCGCGCTCGACGGCGCGGGGCTTGGCACGTGCTGGGGCGAGGAACTGGCACGTCAGATGCTCGACGACGCCGGGTTCGACGTGCTCGGCGTCAGCGACGTGCCCGACGACCCGATGGACTGTGTCTACCTCTGCCGCAAGCGCTGAACGACGCTTTCAGTCCGCTGGACGGACTGAAAGCGCCACTCAGTCCGTTGAATGGACTGAGGGCGTCTTTCAGCGCGCCTGGTCCGTTTCGCCGATGACCTCGGGTGGAACTACCGTGCCTTCGGTGTCGTAGAGGTAGCCGTCCTCGCCTTCGTGAGTGAACAGGTCCTCGTTCTTCAGCAGGTCGGTGGCCTTCTTGTCCTTGTCGTCATCGCCTTGGGCGCCACGGCCGCCCGCGCCGGTCGCGGCCATCGGCATGCCGCCTCGCGCTCCGGCCGCTCCCGCGTGGGCCGCCGCCGCACGTCCGCCGATGGCAGGCTGCTTCGGCGGCTGCGCACCGGTGCTCTTGCCCTGCCCGGCACCCGCCTTGTCTCCCGCACCCGGCCCGCCCGCGATGCGTCCTGCCGCACTGGGGCCCTTCGCGGCAGGCGGTCCGGATACCCGGCCGCCCGCGCGGTTCTGACCCGGCTTCGCCGTGCCGCCGGCGCCCTTCCCGCGGAACGGTGAGGGATTGCTTCGGCGGGTCTCACCGGTGCGCGCGGCACCCGCGGCGAGCGGCGCGAAGCCGCCACCGACACCCGGCCGCGGGCCCGCCCCGCCTCCGCTGCCGGCGGGTCCGCCAGCCGGACCGCCGCCGGTGCCGCCGACGCCCGTGGTCGCGCCCGGCGACTGCACCGGGGGCGCGCCGGTCGAGCCGCCTGCCACCGGTCCGGCACCTCCCGGTGCGCCGCCCATGCCGCCCGCCGATCCGACAGCGGGAACGCCGGTCGCGACCGCGCCGCCTGCCGAACTGGCGAAGGTCGCGCCGCCGGCCTGGTCGCCCGTCAGCGACGGTGGCTCGACGAACGCCGGTTGCCGCATCGCGGTCTGTACGTAGCCTTCGTCGGACCGCCGCAGGGCGTCGACCGCCTCCTGCCGCTTCGCCCGCGCCTCGGCCTCCTTGGCGCTGATCTGCGAGTAGCTGACCGCCGCGCCGACGATGTCCCCGTCCGACACCTGATTGCGAACCTTGGCCAGTTCGGTCTCGGCGTTGAAGCCGGTCGGCGGCGGTGTCTCGTTCTTCAGCCGCGACGCGATCTCGGTCTGCGACGAGTACTGGTTGGCGATCAGGTGCGCGCCGTCGCCGGACTCTTCCATCCAGGCCGTGGTGTTGTTGACCCAGCTACCGGCCTGCTCGGCGGCCGCGCCCTGCCACGCGGTGCCTTCCGCCGCCATCGCTTCCTTCGCGGCATCTGCCACCTCCCGCAGGAAGTTGCCGAGCTCGTTTGCTGCCCGTCCCCGGTCGTCGATCTCGGTCGCGGTGTTGTTCTCCTGGGAGAAGGCGTAGAGCCGCTCGTGGTCGAACCCGTCGTAGTCGGAGTCCGGGTGCGGATGCTCGCCCCGCATCTCCTGCCCGAGTGCGAGCCGCTGGCCCTGGTTCTCCTGGTACTGCGCCGCCTGCTGCTGCGAGTCGATATACGCCTGTGCCGTGTGGACCAAGGTGGCCGGGCTGGGCAATGGCGGGGCATCGGTCATGTTCTCCTGGAACCGCTGGTCCGCGACGTCGCCTTCGTATTGGCGCCCCTCATCCGTCATTGGTCTCTCCTACCCTCCGACTTGCGGCAACTGTGGCTCAACCCGCTTGGCGACCTGATCGACGATCTTGCAGTCCTTATCCGCGTCTCGTCCACCGGCCAGCCCGCCGACGACCAACGCGTAGTGCGATGCACCGACTCTCATGATGATCATGCAGCCGCCCTCGATACCGAACTCCCGCTCCGCCGGATCCTTGATCATGACAGCTTCGCGCCCGTTGACATCGCCCTTGTGGGTCCGCTCGGTGTCGAGATCCATCTGATCGAAAGCGCGCTGTTGGAACGCGAGGTCGATCTGAACTGCAACCATACGGTCGTACCTGCAGCTGTCGGCTGTGCAAGGTTCGTTCGTAAGCTTGTCAGCGGCGCAGGGTTGGATGCTTTTGAACTTGTCATTGATTTTGCCGGGCTCGAAGCCCTCGCCTTCTAGCGCCGTATCGAGGATCTCGCATTCGTCCAGCCCGGCGAAGACATCGCCACCCTCGGACGGATTGGGGGACGCTGATTGCGCGGCTGATGGCGTCGGGTTCCCGGACGGGATGCCGTCGGTCTCATCGCAGCCCATGAGCAGCAGCGCGAGCAGTGGCGCTAGAGCGCGGAGTTGCTTCGGTCGGTTCACCATCAGTCCAGCTTGAACTTCGTGAACGAGATGTTCGCGTCGGAGTCGGCTTCGTTGTAGTTCTTGCGGGCGATGGCCAGGCCTTCTTTCATCTTTGTGAACCCGTCGTACATCTTTCTCAGGTTCGGGAGGAGTGAGCGCTCGTCGCCTTCGGCAACTTTGACGTTGTACTCGGCGATCTGCTTCGCGAACGGGCTTGAGCCCATCGGTGCAGATGTTGTGAGCAATTGCGCTTCACGTTGGACATGTTGCCAGCCATCGATGTAGGCGTCACACACCTTGGTGTAAGCCCGCATGGCCTCCTCGTTCACCGCGAACTTGCCCTGGCCTGCCCAGTCCTTGAACATGTCGGCGTCCTTGTGGAAGGTGTCCACGCTCTTCGTGTCGAACGGCGTCGCTCCACCGATCATGCGGTCGAGCAGCCCACCGCCGATGCCGGTCTCCCCGTCCGCGTCGCCGGAAGCGCCGCCGGTCTCCGAGATCGGCTTCTCGTCGAACCCCATGTCCGTCCTACCCTCCGTGCTAACCCAGCCGCGTTCGACGGTAGCAAGCCAACGTCACCGCGTGGGGTGAGTTCGGCGAGATTCGCCGGGCGTCACACTCACGCGCCATACCTGCCGTAGTCGGCGATCTCATCGCGCAGCCACTGGGCCAGGTACTGGCGGGCGACGCAGGGCCGGAAGTCCAGCCACGTGCCGGCCGCGGTCGTCCGCTCGCGCGCGATGTAGCCGCCACCGTCGCCGAGGAAGAACTGCACCGTCCCCGCGTGCGTGAGCCTGCCCCGGTCCTTGAAGTACAGCTCGAAGCCGCCGTTGACCGTCACCGGCCACGCCGAGTACGGGGCGAGGCCTTCGGTGCCAGGGCGTGAACCGGCAGATTGCTTGACCGAGGTTTCCGCGTCGTCATCATCGCGGTCCGGGCCGGCGATCTGCACCGAGTGGGGCTGCGCATCGATCGGCGGGTACTCCGGCACCATGCTCGCTAGCGCGGCAGGCAGCTCGGCCGGCGGCAGCAGCTCGAAGTCGATCATCTCCGCCGACTGCACCGAGCACACCGCCAGGTGCGGTTTCAGCGCACCTCGTCCGAGCACCTGCGGCGGGTCCATCGACTGCGTGCCGCGCACTACCACCACTGCGTCAGGATCGGTCCACACCGCGAACCCCGCATCGACGTCATCGTCGTACCGGGTGCCGTCGTGCAGCCCATCGGCCCGCAGCCTCGCTCGCGCCTCGGCGACGTAGGCGTCGCGCTCGGCGACGGCGGTGCCGACATGCTCGACCCGGTGGGGCAGCCAGTCGCGAGGACGCCCGGAGTCGGCGACGATGACCTCGACGTCGGTGGCAAGCACCGAGAACTTCTCCACGAGGACCCTCCCGCCGTGACGCACCGCCTACGCGGCGTCACCCTAGCGTGGAACTCAGCCGGCCGG
>WHSS01000164.1 GCA_009379975.1 Actinophytocola sp. | reverse complement strand
CGGAGAGCGCCCTCTACTTCACGATCGTCTGGACCGAGATCGTCATCGGGTCGATCATCCTGCTGTCCGGAATCGACGAACCACTACGCCTGCTGGTGATAGCCTCGTCGCTCAACGGCATCGCCATGTTCGTCTACTGTGCACTCCTCATCTGGCTCAACCGCAGGGCGGTCCCCAAACCGATCAGGATCACCGGGCTGCGTCTGGTCGTGATGATCTGGGCGGTGCTCTTCTTCGGATACTTCACCTACTTCCTGCTCGCCAACGACATCATTCCGACGTTGCTCGGCAAGTAGGCGCCGATGCTCAAGCAACTCTGGTTGCGCGTGCTGCTGGCGCTGACGATCTGGCTAGGACTGATCATCATCGCCGAGCTCCTCGGCTTCCTGTGAGTCCGAGGGTCACGCGCGTCGCGGTTTCTCCGCGAGGAGCAGGGCGTAGCCGATGAGGCCGTCGTCGACGGAGTGCTTGGCCAGTCTGCTGTAACGCAAGACGGCGTCGACGTCGACCCCTGCCGCCATCAGGCTCTCGAACGAGGTCATCCACAGCAGCCGGACCCTGGCGTCGATCTGCTCGATCATGCGGAGCCCGGCTTCGTCGTGCTGTTCGGTGTCCACGGTGCGCAGCCCGGCACCGGCGAGGATCCGCGAGTGCTATGCCAGGCTGGCCCGACGTGCCGCGTAGGTTTCGTCGAGGAAGTCCCGTAGCCCTTCGTCGGTCTCAAAGATGCCGTCACACGCAAGGTCATCGGCGGAGCGGTGGGGTGGCCTTGCCTTCTCCGCGCGAGTTCCGCGGCGAGATCAGGGCCGTCCAGATAGGGCGGTAGATCGCTGTGCGCGTGATCGGCTGGGCCAGTCGTCATCGCGGCTTGCCTCCAACATCCGATTGCGTGTCCAGTGTCTCATGCGCAATGGCCCGGTAGCACATTTGCCACGCCGATGGTGTCATGCAACCGGCGCCCCAGGCCGCCGTGTCCGCGGCCCAGGCGCGCCGCCGCTGAGCGAGGGTGACGTTCGGCCCATAGGAGCGTCCGAACGTCACGTTCACCCAGCGCTTTACCGCAGCATTGACATCACCGGCGCCGCGCAATAGCGTTTTCGGGCCGTCGTGGCGCTCCCTGCGCCTCTTCGACATATCGCTCGGGGTACCCGTAGAAGGAGGATCTCTGATGCTGCGACCAAGAAATGTGATGATCACCGGGGCGTTGCTCGCCTTCATGTGGTCGTCGGCCACGCTACCGGCGTCGGCTACTCACACCCACGTTGCCCAACTAGGCAACGGCCAGTGCGTCGTTCTCGCTGAGAACGGCAACGAAAAGTACGTCCAGTTGCCCAACGCCGACGAATTCGACGAGAACCGCCGGCATCCGCTCCACGTCAAGGTGCACCTGGGTGAGGCGGGCGCCCGCAACGGCGAGGACGTCATCTTCGTCAAGGGCTCGCCAGGCGACATCGAAAACTGCGACAGCTACGCCAACGAGTAACCCCAGACACGCGCGTCCGCACCCCAGCCCCACGCGTCCGCACTCCAGGCACACCGGAGTTGAGCGAACGTGAAGACCCGTAGGACGGGCTGCACGTGACACTCGCTCAGCGCGTTTCCGGCGCCGCCGTCAGCTGCGATCTGTCCAGTACTTGTTCAGCCGGTCGATGGCCTCGTCCTTACCCATCGCCGCGACCTCAGCTTCCGTCATACCCACTCGCGTAATCAGCAAGGTGCGCGAGTTCGGCAGGCAGCGCGGCAGCCGGAGGCTCCGGTAGCCCGCGATCGGGCTTGATCCCGTCCCGAGAACAAGCCAAAAATCAGGTTCATCCACTTGCAGCTGATCACGCAGGATGTGCTTCCACATGCCCGGCCCATACGTGCTCCGGTCCGGCGGATTCGAAATCCGCGTACGCAGGATCCGCACAATCAGGAAGATCAAGTTCGTAGGTGACGCGATGCGCGCCGGTTCGCCCGCGCACGTTTCGGACCAGGCGAAACCCCCGGTCGTGCAGAAAGCGTCGTGAGCTTTACGGGTCGGCTCCGGCCAGCTCACCGCGCCGACCCGACCAGCCATTCCCGCAACTGCACGTCGTCACTCAATTCGATCATCTGCACCAGGCCCCACTGCTCCCGGTGGTTCGGAGCATCGAGCAGCCGATCCTGCCAGTCCTCGGCATACTCGCGCAGGGCGTCGATCATCTCGTCAATCGCGCCATCGAAGGTCGCTCCGTCCGCGGCGACCGGAACTCCAGGGATGAACACCGACCATCCGCCCGCCGTCACCGTCGCGCGACGAACCCCACGGCCAGCTCACCCAGCGCGGCGTCGAGGATGCCGCTGAGGTCGACGCCAGGGTGAGCCAGCCAGTGCTCATACGCGGCCAAGCAGACGCCGAGCGTGGCGTAGCCGACGGCCTGCGCAACGAGATCGTCCACGTCAACGCCGAGCCTGGTCGCGGCGAACTCGGCGACGACAGCGCGCCAGTCGGCGTACCGCAGGGTGGAGTGCGCCTGGAGCGCGGGCACCCGCAGGATCAGCTCCATTCGCCTGCGATGCCAGGGCACTTCCGCCGGGTCGAACCGGTTGAACTCGACGACGACCTCGCGCAGGGCCGCCATCAGCGGCTGATCGGCCGGACGGCAGGCGAACTGCTCGCGCATGTGATCGAGCTGCTCGATGAAGCTGCCCCATACGACGTCGTTCTTGGACTCGAAGTAGCGGAAGAACGTCCGCCGCCCGATGCCTGCCGCCTTGGCGATGTCGTCGACCGTGGTCGCCTCGAACCCGTCGCGCTCGAACAGTTCGAACGCGACCCGCTCCAGATCATGCCTGGTCGTGGACGGGCGGCGCCCCCTCCGAACGGGGAGGTTCTCGGGACGATCGGACAGTTTTGCGGCCATAACCCTTCCATTCGGCACTCGGTGCCAATATTGTGGTGCGCACGGTCACAACGGCCCACTCAACGAGGAGTACGAGCATGAGCGACGTCGAAACCACCGAAACCGTAGCGCGCGAGGCGACCGAGTCGGTCGAGGAAGACCTATTGGTCGAGGAAGTGTCGATCGATGGCATGTGCGGTGTCTACTGAGCGGGCAGGCGCGGAGACCGGCTGGGATCCGCGCCGCCCGTACCGCCTCTCGCCGACGGTGTCGTTACGCCCGGAGCCCTTCGGGGCGCTCGTTTACGACTTCACCACGCGGCGGCTGTCGTTCCTGAAGACCCTGGCGCTGGTGCGCGTAGTGAAGGAATTGGCGGCCAACCCCGATGTGTACGGCGCATTGGCCGCGGCGGAAGTGCCCGCCGCGGAGAACCAGCGCTATCTCGATGCCCTGGCCGGCCTGCTGTCGGCAGGAACCATCCAGCCACGCGAGAACGTAAGGGAGTGGGCATGAAACTGGTTGAGCATTTTCACACCGGCCTCGACGCCCCGATCTGCCTGACATGGGAGCTGACCTATGCCTGCAACCTGGCGTGCGAGCACTGCCTGTCGTCATCGGGCAGGCGCGATCCGCGGGAGCTGAGCACCGCGGAGTGCAAGGCGGTGATCGACGAACTGCAGCGGATGCAGGTCTTCTACGTCAACATCGGGGGCGGTGAGCCGACCGTGCGCCCGGACTTCTGGGAACTGCTCGACTACGCCATCGATCACCAGGTGGGCGTGAAGTTCTCCACCAACGGCGTGCGGATCACCCCGGACCGGGCCACCCAGCTAGCCGCCACCGACTACGTGGACATCCAGATCTCGCTGGACGGCGCGACGGCCGAGGTCAACGACGCCGTCCGCGGCCCTGGCTCGTTCGACATGGCATGGCGAGCGATGGAGAATCTGGCCGAGGCGGGGTTCACCGGGTTCAAGATCTCGGTGGTCATGACCCGGCACAACGTGTCCCAGCTAGACGAGTTCAAGGCCATCGCCGACCGCTTCAACGCCCAGCTGCGCATCACCCGGCTCCGCCCGTCCGGTCGCGGCGCGGACGTCTGGGACGAGCTACACCCCACCCATGAGCAGCAGCTGCGGATCTACGAGTGGCTGCTCGACAACGGCGAACAGGTCCTGACCGGGGACTCGTTCTTCCATCTCAACGCGCTGGGCTCGACCCCGCTGCCGGGGTTGAACCTGTGCGGCGCGGGCCGGGTGGTGTGCCTGATCGACCCGATCGGCGACGTCTACGCCTGCCCGTTCGCGATTCACGACGAGTTCCTGGCAGGCAACGTCCGCGACTCCGGCGGATTCAAGTCGGTGTGGCGCTCCTCCGAGCTGTTCGCGCGGCTGCGTCAACCGCAGACCGGCGGCGCGTGCTCCTCGTGTTCGGCCTACGACTCCTGTCAGGGCGGCTGCATGGCCGCGAAGTTCTTCACCGGCCTGCCCTTGGACGGCCCCGACCCCGAGTGCGTCAAGGGCAACGCCGAATCCGCGCTCGCGCTCGTCGGCGCGGGCGGCGGCCAGCCACCCAAGCCGGACAAGGACCACTCCCGGACGGGCGCACGCCGTGCCCCGGTGTCGCTCGGCTTGCCCACGGTGCGCGTCCCGGACCGCCCCTGCGACACCAGTCCGCTCGCGGGCCGGTAACTCACGACGAAGGAATACTCATGGCAAGTACCAAGGACTGGTTCGAATCGGTCGCCGAAGCCCAGCGCCGCGCGAAGAAACGCGTCCCCAAGTCGGTGTATCTCGCGCTGCTCGCCGGGTCCGAAGCAGGCCACACGCTGAGCGACAACGTCGCGGCGTTCGGCGAGCTCGGGTTCCGGCCCCGCATCGCCGACCTCCCGGCGAAACGCGAGCAGGCCACTACCGTGCTCGGCCAGGAGATCTCCCTCCCGGTGATCATCTCTCCCACCGGTGTGCAGGCGGTACACCCGGACGGGGAGGTCGCCGTGGCCAGGGCCGCCGCCGCCTCGGGCACCGCGCTCGGGCTGTCCTCGTTCGCTTCGAAGCCGATCGAGGACGTGGTCGCCGCCAATCCCAAGACGTTCTTCCAGGCGTACTGGCTCGGCGACAAGGACACCATGCTCGCTCGCCTGGATCGGGCAAGGCAGGCCGGTGCCCAAGGGCTGATCGTCACGCTCGACTGGGTGTTCGCGCCCCAGCGGGACTGGGGCAGCCCGCCGCTGCCGGAGCGGGTCGACTTCAAGACGATGCTCAAGTTCGCACCGCAGGTGGCGACCCGGCCTCGCTGGCTGAGCACCTTCCTGCGTAAGGGCGCGCTGCCCGATCTCACCACCCCGAACCTCGCCCCGCGAGGTGAGCAGGGCCCCACCTTCTTCGGCGCATACGGCGAGTGGATGCACACCGACCCGCCCTCGTGGGCCGACCTCGCCTGGTTGCGCGAACAGTGGGGCGGGCCCTTCCTCATCAAGGGCGTCAGCCATCCCGACGACGCCCGGCGCGCCGTCGACATCGGCGCCACCGGCATCTCGGTGTCCAATCATGGCGGCAACAACCTCGACTCGACCCCCGCCGCCATCCGCCTGCTGCCGTCGATCGCCCGCACCGTCGGCGACGACATCGAGGTCGTCCTCGACGGCGGCGTTCGCCGTGGCAGCGACGTCGTCAAGGCGCTTGCGCTGGGCGCCAGGGCCGTCCTGATCGGGCGCCCCTATCTCTGGGGCATGGCCGCGGGCGGGGAACGCGGCGTGCACAACGTGCTCGAGATCCTGCGGCAAGGCATCGACTCCGCACTGCTCGGGCTCGGGAAGGCCGACATCACCGACCTCGGTCCCGACGACATCGTCATGCCGGACGGCTTCACCCGAGGAATGTAGGTGGACACCCCCCGGGTCGCGCTGGTCACCGGCGCCGCGCGCGGCATCGGCGCCGCCGTGGTGCGCCGGCTGGCCACCACGGGCTGGCGGGTCGTGGCCACGGACCGCTGTTCGGACGACCCGCGCATGCCGTATCCGATGGCGACTCGCGAAGAACTCGCCCAGCTCGCCGCCGAGTTCCCCGGCACCGTGCTCGACCTGGTCTGCGACGTCCAGGATCCGCACGCCGTGCGCTACGCGGTCCAGGTGACCGAGGAGCGTTTCGGCGGGGTGGACGCCGCCGTCGCTGCCGCTGCCGTGATCGCGGGCGGGCGTCCGCTCTGGGAGAGCAGCGAGACCGAATGGCAAGCGCTGTTCTCGGTCTGCGTCGACGGGGTGGCCAACCTGGCAAGGGCCGCGATTCCCGCGCTGCTGCGCAAGCCCGAACCCCGGTCGGGACGGTTCGTCGCGATCGCTTCCGCCGCGGGCCACCGCGGACTGTTCCACCTGGCCGGCTACACCGCTGCCAAGCACGCGGTGGTCGGCCTTGTCCGCGGTCTCGCCCACGACCTGCGCGGCACCGGAGTCACCGCCACCGCCGTCTCTCCGGGGTCCACCCGCACCGCGATGCTCGACGCCACCGCACGCCTGTACGACCTGGACTCGGTCGACGAGTTCGTCCAGCACCATCCCCTCGGGCGGCTGCTCGAGCCTGACGAGGTCGCCGCGACGGTGTGCTGGCTCTGTTCCCCGGACTCCGGCGCGATCACCGGTACCGTCGTGCACGCCGATGGGGGGTTCACCGCTTGAAGGCAATCCGGCAGGAGACTTCGACGGTTCCCGCAGGCACTCGGCTGGTTGCGGACGAGTCGCTGAGGAGATACCGCGACGGCAAGGTCGTGCTCGGCGGCTCTCCTCTGCGGCTGCTTCGGCTCAGCTCGTCCGGAGGGGCTCGCCTGCGCCGGTGGCTCTCCGGTGAGCCGGTCGGCGACGACGCTCCCAGCCGCGCGCTCGCCCGCCGCCTGCTCGACACCGGGCTCGTCCACCCCGAACCCGGCCACGCGACGCACACCCCCGCCGACGTCACGCTGGTCGTACCGGTGAAGGACAACGCCGAAGGAGTGCGGCGGCTCCGCGCGGCGACCATGGAACTCGGCGCACAGGTTGTTGTCGACGACGGCTCGGCGGCGCCGCTGCTGCACGCCACGATGCGCCACCCTGCCCCGCGCGGGCCTGCCGCCGCCCGGAACACCGGCTGGCGCGCGGCCACCACCGAACTCGTCGCGTTCCTCGACTCCGATACCCACCCCGAGCCTGGCTGGCTCGACACGGTGCTCCCCCTGTTCGGCGATCCGGACGTGCTGGCCGTCGCCCCCCGCGTCGTGAGTGATTATCAGTGTTCTAACACTGATAATCACTCACGACCGGTCGCGGCGTACGAAGCCGAGCGCTCCAGCCTCGACATGGGAACCCGCCCCGCCTCGGTCCGCCCGATGAGCCGAGTCAGCTACGTGCCCACCGCCGCGCTCGTCGTCCGCCGCGCCGCACTGTCCGAGGCGGGCGGGTTCGACGAGACACTGCGCTACGGCGAGGACGTCGACCTCGTCTGGCGCCTCATCGCCGGCGGCGGCGTCGTCCGCTATCAGCCGAGTTCCGTGGTCCGGCACGAGCCCCGCCCGACCCTGCGTTCCTGGCTGCGTCAACGCTTCGACTACGGCACGTCCGCCGCGCCGCTGGCCGCCCGCCATCCCGGCCGGCTTGCCTGCGCGCGGTTGTCCCGCGCCGCGGCAGTCACCTGGACCCTGGTCGCGCTCGGGCAGCCCCGCGCGGGCTTCGGCGCGGCGCTGACCTCCGGTACCCTGCTGCCCCGCACACTCCGCCGCCAGGGCATACCCGTCCTCGCCGCCGCCCGCCTCGCGGCACAGAGTCAGCTCGGCGCGGGCGCCATGCTCGCCGACGCGACCCGGCGCGCGTGGTGGCCGCTGGCGCTGCTCAGCCGCCGCGGCAGGCGCGCGCTGCTCGCCGCCCTAGTGCCCTGCGTCGTCCAAGCCGTGAGCCACCGGCACGACCTCGATCCGGTGCGCTGGGCCGCGTTGCGCGTCGCCGACGACCTCGCCTACGGGGCGGGCGTGTGGGCAGGCTGCCTGCGGCATCGCACCCTCGCACCCCTGCTCCCCCGGCTCACCGAGCGCGCGGGCCGGTCACGATGAATCTCGGCGACCAGACCTCACCACGGTTGGCAGGACGCGCGGAGCGCACCGTGCTGGCCGTGCCGCTGGGCGCCACCGAACAGCATGGACCTCACCTGCCGCTGGACACCGACACGGCCATCGCCGCAGAACTCTGCCGACGGCTCGCCCTTCGCGTCCCCCAGGTGCTGGTCGCGCCCGCGATCCCGTACGGCTCCAGCGGCGAGCACGCGGGATTTTCCGGCACGCTGTCCATCGGGCAGGCCGCACTCGAACTGCTCATCGTCGAGCTGGTCCGCTCCGCCGACGAGTTCGCCGGGATCGTGCTGGTGAGCGGTCACGGCGGCAACCTCGAACCGCTCAACGCCGCCGTCCGGTTGCTCCGCGCCGAAGGCCGCAACGTCCTCGCCTGGTTCCCCTCCGGTCCCGCCGACGACAGCCACGCCGGGCACACCGAAACGTCCGTCATGCTCCGGCTGCGTCCAGCCGATGTCACACTCGACGCGGCCGAAGCAGGCAACACCCGACCCCTGCCCACGCTCATCGACCGACTCCGCGGCGGCGGCGTCCGTCAGGTCAGCCCGAACGGGGTGCTCGGGGACCCGGCGGGCGCCACCGCGGAGCACGGTGAGCGGCTGCTCACCGCCTGGACCGAGTCACTCGTCTCGCGAGTAGTCGGCACGCTGAACGATCAGTTCACCTAGGAACGAGCCACGCTGAAGTGGGATCGATCACCAGCACGTCCACTAACCGAGTATTTTGTTAGCGTTGCTAACTTGTATAGTGAGTGAGTCGGCGAGAGGAGTCTGGTGTCGGATGCGAACCGGTAGCGGCTCCCGACGGCGCCGTTCCGGTTCGGCTCGGGCGATGACACTCTCGCTGTGCGCCGGCGGCATCGCGGTCGCGTTGATGCACACCCTCGTCATTCCCCTGCTACCGGCGTTTCCGGCCCTGCTCGGCGTGTCACGGGCGGAGGTGTCTTGGCTGGTCACGGCGACGATGCTGGCCGGGGCCGTCGGCGCTCCGGTGTTCGGCAGGCTCGGGGATCTGTTCGGCAGGCGCCGGATCCTGATCCTGGTACTCGGCCTGATGCTGGCCGGGTCGGTGCTGGGCGCGGTGAGCTGGTCCTACGCTTCCCTGCTCGTCGCACGGTCCCTGCAAGGCGCCGCCTTTGGCGTCATCCCGCTCGGCATCAGCCTGCTCAAGGACCACCTGCCCGCCGACAAGGCGGATTCGAGGGTCGCCACCATGAGCTCGACCCTGGGCGCGGGCGGCGCGATCGGGCTCCCCTTGGCCGGCTTCCTCTCCCAGTTCGCCGACTGGCACAACCTCTTCTGGGTCGCCGGCGCGATGTCGCTGGCCGCGATAGGGCTGGCTTGGCGGTTCGTCCCCGAATCGCCGGTACGCGCCCCTGGCCGATTCGACGCCCCTGGCGCGATCGGCTTGGCGTTCGCCCTGATCAGCCTTCTGCTGGGAGTTTCCCAGGGCGCGGTGTGGGGCTGGGCCAGTCCCCGAACCATCGGAGCTTTCGTGGCGTCAGCGGTGGTGTTCGTGCTGTGGGCGATCTACGAACTCAGAACGAGTACTCCCCTAGTCAACCTGCGCGCCAGCGCGAGGCCCATGGTGCTGCTGACCAACGTGGCTTCGATCCTTGTCGGGGTCGCGATGTTCACCAGCTTCGTGCTGATCGGACAGCTACTCCAGGCGCCGGAATCCACCGGATACGGCCATGCCCTCCCGACGGTGATCGCCGGCCTGTGCATGGCGCCCATCGGAATCGCGATGCTGATGTTCTCCCCGTTGTCGGCCAGGCTCTCCGCCGCACGCGGAGCCCAGACCACCTTGCTGGCCGGCAGCGTCATCCTCGCCCTCGCGAACCTGATGCAGGCACTGCTGCTCGACTCGGTCACGGCGGTGATCGCCGTGCTCACCATCACCGCGACGGGTACCGCGCTGGCCTACTCGGCGATGCCGGCCATCATCATGGCGGAAACGCCCGAGACCGAGACGGCCGCCGCGAACAGCCTCAACGCGGTGATGCGAACCATCGGAACATCCACCTGCAGCGCGACGACCGGAGCGCTCCTCGTGGCATTCACCATGAACGTGGACGGCCGCGTCATGCCTTCGGCGACCGCGTATACCGCGGCCTTCGCCATCGCCTCCGCCGCCGCCACCCTCGGCGCGGCCATCGCCTGCGCCCTCGTGCTGCTGCGACGCAGGCGGCGGCTCAGCGAATCTCGCTCGGAGCGAGCTCTCGTCCCCGCGTGAACGTGTCCGCACTCCAGTCCCACCCGTCCGCACCCCAGACCCACGCGTCCGCACCCCAGACCCACGAACGATCAGCGCTCGAGCGCGACACAGCCATTCACGCAACTGCCCGTCGTCGCTCAAGTCGACCTAACGAGCTGAAGGGACCCTCTCCGGGTATAACCGGCTCGCCGACCTGCCACCATCGCGTCGTGCGTGATTGCGCGTGCCATAGCAGCTTCTTTCACTCACGAACGATGCGGGCCAGTACCGCCCGAGCCGTCGCCCGCCCGCTCACCGCGCGGAACCGGATACGCCTCGATGTCGGCTTCGATCCGGGCGACGGTGGCCAGCAGCGGCGGCAAGAGCTCGCGGCGCAGCGAGGCGACGCT
>WHSS01000184.1 GCA_009379975.1 Actinophytocola sp. | reverse complement strand
CGGCCGCCAGAGCCGCCGGGCTTGAGATGGTGGCCAGCGAGGCCGCCATCAAGCCGACGGCGATAGAGTCTCGGGCGGGAGCCCTCCAGGCGGGGGAGAGCCGGCCTTCGGGCTGCGCGGCGTGCGCCGGAGGTCGGCAGGTTCGGTTGACGGTGGTGGCTGTGACCGGTCGCTTCGTGTGGCCGGCATGCTTCACGTGCCGGTTCAGGCTGTGACGTCCCACGTGCGGGGTTCCTTCTCGATCAGACGGCGCCCCCGTCGGACACCGTCAGATTACGAAAAGGACACGGGAAGATAACGAGACTGTGACGCAGTTCACAGGAAATGCTCCGTCTGGCTACCTGTGTGGGCTACGGCGGCACGGCCATGAACTCAGCACATGAGGTTCCGGCCGTTCCCTCCGACAGGAACTAGACTGTCTGCCACATAGTGAGAGAGGGCGGTATGGCGAGCCAATTCACCAAGACTCCCGTGGCCAAGGACGGCCAGGTAGCCGGTACTCAGACGATCCGCAGGGCGTTTCTGGTGCTCAACCTCTTGCGTGACGAGGGCAAGGACATGGGCGTCGTGCAGATATCGCAGCGTCTCGGGTTGAACCTTTCCACCGCGCACCGGATCGCGCGGGGTCTCGTCGCCGAGGGGTACCTCTCCCAGGACGAAGGCCGCGAGCGCTATCGGCTCGGGCCGCAGGCGTTGCTGCTTGGTCAGGCAGCGCAGCGCGCGCTCGGGATGGACGTCGCCCGGCCTGTGCTGGAGAGGCTCGCGTCGGTGACCGACGAATCGGTCAACCTCGGTTTGCTCGATGGTCACCAGGTCGTCGTCATTCAGCGGATCGAGTCTTCGCAACCACTTCGTTTCTCCATGGAGGCCGGTACCCGCATCGAGCTGCACGCCACCTCGATGGGCAAGGCCGTGCTGGCGTTCAACGATGACTTGGGCACCTACCTCGACCAGCAGGATGAGCCGCTGAAGCAGGCCACGGAGAAGACGCACTCCACGCTCGCCGGCGTTCGCTCGGATTTGGAGATGATCAGGGAACGGGGGTGGAGCACCGACGACGAGGAGTCCGTACTCGGGGTCCGGTGCGTAGGCGCGCCGATCTTCGACTCGACCGGCCAAGCGCGCGCCGCCGTCGCTATACAAGCGCCCGCGGTCCGGATGCCGTACGCCCGTTTCGAAGAACTCGGAGCAGTGGTCATGGAGGCGGCGAGCGAGTTGGGGAGAGTCGTACCGCTGTAAGCCCTACCGAGGACCCGATCTTGTGGGCCGCATATGCGGTCGCGTGGTGCTACAGGGCGGGCGGCGATTGGTGCCGCCGTATTCGACCGATCCTGTGCGGAGCCAGCAACGTGGAATGACCCCAGACAGCGCGAAACCCGGCAACCCGTCGCCCGGCGGGTGAACCGGGTCACGATCGCCTCCCCGGTGCAGCATCGCGGAGAACAACTTCACCTCGCCGCCCTCCGGGCCGCCGGGTGCCACGGAGTTGCGCGCGACCTTGCCATCCATCGCCACGCCGATCAG
This sequence comes from Actinophytocola sp., assembly GCA_009379975.1. GTDB lineage: Bacteria > Actinomycetota > Actinomycetes > Mycobacteriales > Pseudonocardiaceae > WHSS01. The sequence goes on along the minus strand of WHSS01000184.1, from coordinate 8,193 downwards.
CCGGACCTCATCTGCATCCGCAGTCCCGTGGCCTGCGCGATGGTCGCCGCCGCGGCGGATCGTGGGTTCGCTGGGCGCCACATAGCGGCCGGCCACCGGGCGCATGCGGCATCCGGCGAGCGCCAGCAACTCCTGTGGCAGGTCCGCGGCGCGATCCCCGGCTTCGCGGAAGTTCGTGGCGCCGGCCAGCACCGCGAACACTGTCACCGCCAGCACCGAGCCGATCCGATGACGCGGCCCCGTGGCTGACGTGGATCGCTCACTTCGTACATGACCCTGCGGTTCGCCACCGACTTTTCAGTGCCCTTCATCAGCAACCAAGCCGAGCGTGCAGTCAGCCCCGCCAAGATCCAGCAGCGCACCTCCGGCGGCTGCTGGCGCACCATCCAAGGACTCACCGACTTCGCCAGCGTCCAGTCCTACCTGGAGACTAGGTGGTGTACGTAAAGCCGATCACTACGGTTGTGATCTTGAAGCCACCACGTTCGTCCTGGGCGGACCCACGTCGATTGACAGTGAGGGGAGCCAATCCTAGTCTCCCATATAATGAAAGACACTTCCAATTTGTGTGTGTGAGGCGCAAGGTGATATGGCACGGTTCGACATGATGGTTGAGTCGGTGTTCACAGGGGCTGGTCTGCCGCCGCTGAAGGTCGGTGCTCGTGCGACGGTTGAGATTGGCGAGGACCTACCCGCACTCCGATTCGCGTCCAACCCGCCGGCAGGCTCGCCGATTTCAGCGAGATCGCGGCGGTCGGCTGCTTCCCCGGCGAACATCTCAGCGAGACACTTGACAGTAGGTCCCGTGGGCGTCGGGGGTGGACTGTGGTGAGTCGACCGTTGATTCCAGTTCCTGCGGTGTGGTGAGCGGGGCACTGCTCGGCGCGATCGCCGTGGTCGTGTTTCTGGCAGGCGTGATTCAACGTGTGAGTGGGATCGGGTACGCGTTGGTTGTTAGCCCTGTGCTTCTTGTCGTCGTCGGGCCGGACGAGGCCGTACGGGTTGTCACGATCACGAGCATTGCCTCGAGTGCGGCCACACTTGCGGCGACCTGGCGATCATGTCGTCCACGAGAAATCGCCGTGCTGATTCCGTTCGCCTTCCTCGCACTCTGGCCCGCAGGTGCGCTTGCTGTCGTGATCGGGGAAGGTGCCGGTTCGCTGGTGTCCGGAGCAGTCGTAGTTCTCGCGCTCGGACTTGCTCTTCGGCCCGGACCTATCGAGGCTGTTCCTCGTTGGGCAAGCGCTGCGGCGGCAGGAGCACTTTCCGGTGCTATGAACGCTTTCGCCGCCCTGGGCGGGCCGACGGCGGCTGCCTACGGACTCAGCAGGCAATGGGGGACTGCGCTCGTGCCCAATGTTCAGGTCTTCCTTCTGCTGAGTGCGGTGGGGGTGCTATCGGTCCGCGGATGGCCCCAGCAGACAACTGGCCTGTCACTGGGAATCCTCGCCACAGTGGCGGGTGCGGGTGTCCTTGCCGGTGGATGGCTGGACAGCCATCCGGTTGCCGGTCGTGCCCGTCTGCTGACGGTCTGGGTTGCGGCGGTCGGTGCTGCTTTGGCCATCGGGCGCGGCGTCGCCGTGCTCATGTGAGATCCCAGTCAGGTGTCAGCCTTGACGAATTTGGAATGCTCTGCCAAACTTCGTCGAACATTTGGAATGCGCTTCCAAATCGTGAACCCCGATGGTGGTCGACTCCGTGCGCGGCTGTCACCGCTTGCAAGCGAAGGAGCGTGCGAGTCGTGCCGGACCTGTCCTTTACCGAGGTTGCAGAGATTCTGCGACTCCTGCAGCAAGTAGACGGCACGGAGGTCGTAGTCGAGTGGGGCGACGTGTCCGTACAGGTTCAGCGAGGAGCCCAACAGGACGGGAAACCACGTGGCGAGATGGGCGCCGCGACGGGAGCGTCTGGCAATGGATACGCGTCCCGGACACCCGCTGAAGTCGAAACTCCCACGCAGTCCTCGTCAGTTGAAGCGGGTGCACTGCGTGGCGAAGATGATGAGTCAGGGGCCGACCTTCCTGCCCACTGGATCGTCGTCTCAGCGCCGATGGTCGGTACTTTCTATCGCGCTCCCAAGCCGTCCGAACCACCTTTCGTCGAGATCGGAGACACGGTCGCCGCAGGGGACAAGGTCGGCCTGGTAGAAGTGATGAAACTGTTCACCGAGTTGACCTGTGACGTGGCCGGCAAGGTCGCCCATATCGGGGCCGATGACGGTGACCTGGTCGAGTACGGTCAGCCCCTGCTTTGGATCGAGCCGTCGTGATGGCCGGTCGTCGAATGCGTTACGTGGATGTCACCACCCGCGACGGCCACCAGTCTCTCTGGGCGACTCGCATGACCAATGACATGATCCTGCCGATCATGCCGACGATGGACAGTGCCGGATTCGACTGGATCAACCTTGAGGGTGGCGCGGTATTCGACGTCTGCGTCCGATTTCTGCACGAGGACCCGTGGGAGCGGATGAGGCTCGTCGCCGACAGGGTGAGGCAGACGCCGATCGACATCATGACCCGCGGGCAGAGCCTGTTCACCTTCAGGTTCTACGCAGACGATGTCGTCGAGTTGACCATCAGGAGGATCAAAGCGAACGGCATGCACCGGATCACCGTCTACGACGCGCTCAATGACACGCGCAATCTGGAACTTTCGATACGGGTCGGTAGGGACGAAGGGCTCTATGTCTGTGCCGGTCTGGTGTACACAGTCTCCCCGGTGCACACTGATGAATACTATCAGCGCGTCGCGCGCGAACTCGTTGACCTCGGCGCGCAATCGGTGTTGATCAAAGACCCGTCCGGGTTGCTGCTGCCCGAGCGTGTGCGCACCCTGGTCCCGGCCTTGCGCTCTGTCGTCGGTGAAGTTCCCATCGAGTTGCACTCTCACTCGCTGTCAGGAATGGCCGAACCGTGTTATCTGGAAGCCGCCCGGCTGGGTGTCGACGTGCTGCACACGGCATCGGACCCGCTCGCAGGCGGAGCATCGCTACCCTCAACGGCCTACTGCGCGCGACACCTCGAGCACGATGGAGTGATGAGCGGCCTATCCGCCGATGCGTTGGCCGAGATGACCGACTATTTCACAGGGGTCGCCATACGACACGGCTTTCCTCTAGCTGTTCCGCATCGATTCGATCCTGCGCTGTACCGGCATCAGGTTCCGGGCGGCATGATTTCGAATCTCAGGAATGACCTCAAGCGGATGTCCATCGAGCATCGCGAGGACGAGATTCTCGAAGAGGCTGAACAGGTTCGCACGGATCTCGGCTATCCGATCCTGGTAAGTCCATTTGCGCAGTTCATCATCACGCAGGCCATGCTCAACGTGCTCGGGGAACAGCGATACAAGACCATCCCTGACGAAGTGCGTCGGTACGTTCTCGGACACTACGGTCGGCTCGCGCACGACGTGGCGCCGGAGATCGCCGACCGAGTGTTCGGCGGCGCCGAGGGATCGGAGGTGTTCACCGGAAGGGCCGGCGAGCTGATCCCTCCCGCGCTGCCTGCTCTGCGAGACGAACGCGGACCGTTCGATAGCGACGACGACCTGCTGCTCGCAGCCTTCTACTCCGAAGCAGAACTTGCAGGTCTGCGTGCCGCCGGTGCGTACTCCAGGCCGCTCCACACTCCTCTGTCGCCCCTAGCGTGCTTGTTGGAAGGGTTGCGACACGGCTGGCGCGAGGAGACTATCAGCATCGAGCGGCCCGGTATGCGCGTCAAGGTGGTGCGCTGACATGTCCTCAGCCGCCGCGAGGCCGGGCAGGGTTCTCATCGCCAACCGAGGCGAGATCGCGGTTCGCATCGCACGAGCGGCGCGAGATGTCGGTATCGAGACGGTCGGGGTCTTCTCGGATGCGGACCGGGAATGCCGCCACGTGCGTGTCGTCGATCGCGCGGTGTGCATCGGACCGGCACCCGCGCAGTCCAGCTACCTGAAGCCGGATGCGCTCGTACACGTTGCGGAGGCGACCGGTTGTGATGCGGTGCACCCCGGTTACGGCTTTCTCGCCGAAGACGCGGACTTCGCTCAACAAGTGTGCGATGCAGGAATGACATGGGTTGGACCAACGCCGGAATCTATTAGGACGATGGGGCACAAGGCGGCCGCCAGGGCAGCCGCGATGTCGGTCGACGTTCCTGTAGTCCCTGGGTCGGATTCGGTGATCGCCGATGTTGCCGAGGCGATCGAATTCGGTAATCGCCACGGCTACCCGCTGTTACTCAAGGCCAGCGCGGGTGGTGGAGGCAAGGGCATGCGGATCGTTGCTGACGCCACGGACTTGCCCCGGACACTCTCACTGGCCCGACAGGAAGCCGCCGGCGCCTTCGGCAACGACAGCATGTATATCGAGAAATACCTTCCGCGCGTCCGTCATGTCGAGGTGCAACTCCTTGGCGACGCCGACGGTCATGTAGTCGCGATCGGCGATCGCGACTGTTCCATCCAGCGCAGACACCAGAAGGTGGTTGAGGAGGCGCCCGCTGCGGTGCCGGAGACCACCCGGCGTGCCATGTCGAGCGCGGCGACGCGCCTTGCCGCGAGTGTTCGCTACCGCAACGCGGGGACGGTTGAGTTCCTTGTCGACGTTGAGACCGGAGCGTTCTACTTCATCGAAATGAACACGCGGATCCAGGTCGAACACCCGGTGACGGAGGAGGTAAGTGGAGTGGACCTCGTCGCATGGCAGCTGAGGATTGCCGCGGGCGAGTGCATCGAGGAGCTCACCGCGTTGGAAGCCCGAGGGCATGCGATCGAGTTCCGAGTCACCGCGGAAGATCCCGAGCGCGACTTCCTTCCGGTTCCCGGTCTTATAACGGAATTCGAGATTCCTGGCGGCCCTGGGATCCGATGCGACAGCCATGTCACGGACGGCTACCGTGTTCCGCCCTACTACGACTCCCTGCTGGCCAAGCTCGTGGTGAGCGGGCGGGACCGTGAACAGGCCATCAGGCGAGCGCGCCGAGCACTTGCCGAATTCCGGGTCGGTGGTATCGCGAACACAATCGGTTTCCATCGCTGGCTTCTCCAACAGCCCGAGTTCATCGAGGGTAGCCACACCACGGCCTACCTATCTGATGCGCTGAGTGGGTCAATCGAAACGCAGGAGGTACCGACATGACGACACCCGTCATCATCACCGTCGCCCTGACTGGAGCGGTGCCGACTACGGCGGATAACCCAGCCGTTCCGGTTACCCCTCGTCAGCAGATCGAGTCGGCCGTCGAGGCGTTCGATGCCGGCGCGACTGTGTGTCACCTGCACGTGCGCGACGATGACGAGCGCCCCAGTTCCGACCCGGATCGATACCAGGAGGTCCGTGAGGGAATTGCCGCGCGTTGTCCTCAGATGGTCGTCCAGTTCTCCACAGGAGCGCGGGGCCGTACCGTCGAGGAGCGGTTCTCCTGCCTGGCCATGCGTCCCGAGATGGCGTCGTTCTCGACCGGTTCCGTCAACTTTCCCGCAGGCATCTATGAAAACCCACCCGATGTCGTCGAGCGCATAGCCAAGGAGATGCTCGACCTGGGAATCAAACCGGAAGTCGAGGTCTTCGACCTGGCGATGCTCTACAAGGCGGCCGACTTGCACGATCGTGGTCTGCTCGCCACGCCGCCGCACATCCAACTCGTCATGGGTATCAAGAACGCCTTGCCACCGAGAGAGTCGCTTGTCGAATTCTTCGTCACCGAGCTCGGTGAGCTCATACCCGGCGCGACATGGACATGTATGGCCACCGGCAGGCACCAGCTCGAGGCCAACCGGTGGGCACTGGCGCGGGGCGGTCACGTCCGCACCGGGTTCGAGGACAACATCTACTTCAGCAAGGGACGGCTCGCCAGTTCCAATGCGGAACTGGTCACAAGGGCGGTCGAACTCTGTGCCGAGTTCGAACGGCATCCGGCAACAGCCGATGAAACCCGCGAACTGCTGACGCTGCAATCCGCGTCCAGCGACTCATAGCACCACCATTCGAGGGGTGAGGGGCACGACAAGGAGATTGCAATGCGCCTAATCGCCAGGACGTTCTCGCGAATAGCGGAACGCTACATGCCGGATGCTTTCATCTTTCTCGTCCTGATCACCGTGGTGGTACTCGCGCTCGGGATCGTTGCGGGATCAAGTCCGAGAGAGGTGCTGGACTACTGGGGTGAAGGCTACTTCGGTATCCTGGAATTCACCGCACAGTCCACATTGATCCTCGTCCTCGGCTTTGCCCTGGCGAACACTCCGCCAGTTCACCGGGCACTGAGGTGGTTCACGACGCTGCCGCGCAACGAGGTGCAGGTCATCTTGCTGACGGTGCTCGTCATGATGATATGTAGCTGGATATCCTGGGGATTCGGGCTGATCGCGGGCGGGATCGTGGCGAGGGAGATGGGCGTCGCCCATCGTGGCAAGGTGCACTACCCGCTGCTTGTCGCGGCAACGTATTCAGGATTCATCGTCTGGCACGCCGGTTACGGCGGCGCCATCCCACAGTTGATCGCGACACCTGCCCACTTCCTCGAGGACTCCATCGGAATCGTCGGCGTTGGTCAGACGATCTTCTCAGCACAGACGCTGGTCATCGTCGGTGCGCTCGCGATCGTCATCCCGGTGCTCATGGTTCTTATGCGACCATCGGCGGGAGACCGTGTTCACCTGCCGGAGTCAGTGCTGCGCGAGTCCGAGAAGTTGGATGCTACCCGCGCAGAAAATGCGGCCTCACACGGCGATCTGAGTCTAGATGATGGCCCAGGCACGACGCACAAGCCGGTGCTCGCCGAGCGGTTGGAACGCAGTCGATTCTTCACGTTGATCTTCGGCGTGCTCGGATTGCTGTTCCTGGCCAGCTACTATGCCGGATCGGGACAGCTCAACATCAACATGGTGATCTACTCGTTCACCGTAGCAGGCCTGCTGCTGGCGCCGAACGTGCGGCAGTACCTCGGCTATGTCATGGGCGGAGCACAGGCCGCGTACGGGATCATTCTTCAGTTTCCGTTCTACGGCGCGATTATGGGCGTGATGACTGGGACCGGTCTAGTCACGGTGATGGCGAACTTCTTCGTGAACATCTCAACCGCAGACACGCTGCCGTTCTGGAGTTTCGTCAGCGGCGGCGTTGTCAACATATTCGTGCCCTCCGGCGGTGGGCAGTGGGCTGTGCAGGGACCGATCGTGATCGATGCCGCTCTGCAATTAGGTGCGGATCCGGCGGCGACGGCGATGGGAGTGGCGTGGGGCGACGCCTGGACGAACATGATCCAGCCGTTCTGGGCGATCCCGCTGCTGGCGATCGCAGGCCTGGGTATTCGACAGATCATGGGCTACACGGCGGTGGCGCTGATTGTCAGCGGGGTTGTGATCGGTGGCGGTCTGCTGCTGCTGTGACCCAGCGGCACGAGTGCACGGTCACAGGTGGTGCGCATCGGGGACCATCTGAGCCACCTCCTCGGCGGCTGCGAGGGCGAGTGGCGCGAGCTTGTGCAACCGTGCTCGGGGCATCCGGACGGCGGGCGCCTGGATGCCGATCGCCGCCAGCACGGCGCCGTGTGGTGACATCACCGGTGCGGCGAGGCATCGTACGCCCATGATGGCTTCTTCATAATCAGTGCTGTAGCCGCGGCCGTTGATACGCATCAGTTCGCGTCGAAGTTTTTCGGGTGACGTGATGGTGTTGGCCGTCAGCGGGGTGAGCGGCGTTGGGAGGCCAGCCACCTCGTCGTCTATGGACGGACTCCGGGCGAGCGTGACCTTGCCCATGGCCGAGGCATACACAGGCAGGCGGCTGCCAGGGCCCTGGGAGAAACGCAGTGGGTGCGGTGACTCGACCCGCATCACGACAACCATCTCGTTCTGCTCGCGCACTCCGAGATTGACCGATTCGCCGGTCTCCTCGCCGAGGCTGTCTAGAACTGTTTGGGCGAGGTGCAGGCCAAGGCGTCGATTGGCTGCCTGGCCGAGGAGCACGACAGACCTACCGAGATAATAGCGCTCGGTCTCCTCATTCTGTGCGAGGTAGCCCTCGGCGGTCAGCGCCCTGACAATCCTGTGCACCGTGCTGGCACTGAGCGAAAGGCGCGCCGCGAGATCCGCGATGCCCAGGTCGCGGCGCTCCTCGCGGAAAGCGGCGAGGACGGCGAGGGTACGGGCGATGGTCTGCGTTCCCGCGGCATTTGCCTGCGTATGCGCGGGGCCGCTGCCCTT
>WHSS01000207.1 GCA_009379975.1 Actinophytocola sp. | reverse complement strand
GGCTCGCTCGCCCGGGTTCGCGTCAACCCCGCGCGGCGGCCTCACGCAGGGCTTGTGCCTGGGCGGCGGCCGCCTTGTCGCCGACGGCAGCACCATCACCCGCAGCAGCACCGTCACCCGTGTCGGCTTCCTTGAGTTGTTCGTGCAGGCCCTGCTCGACGGCGCGCCGGATCTGTGCCTGGTTCTCCCTGACGACATCGGCGAAGAATTCGTCGATCCGGGGATCGGCCAGCACTTCGAGCACGACGCGCATCGCGGTGTCGATCACGCTCCGGACGATCTGGTCGTGGAAGGGCATCAGTTTCAGCCGCCCCGCCATCGGATCCTGGTTGAGCTTTTCCGCCACCAGCCCCTGTAGTTCGTCGCTGTTCTCGCGCAGTGACCGCGCCAGGTTCTGCGGGTAGTTCCCGGTGGCGAGCACCTTGACGACCTCGTCGAGCACGGCGACGGTGACCGGCTTCTTGATCGCCAGCACTATCGGCTCGGAAAGCCGGGCGACCAGGTTGTAGGTGATCCGATTCCGCAGCACCCGCTCCACCGCCCGGCCGAGCCGGACCAGGATGACGATGATCCGCAGCAACCGGAAGCTGCGCAGCGCCGGGTGCGCGAGCGGGATCATGCCGAGGATCTCGTAGAAGTGGCTGAACGGATACCGGCGTTGCCAGCCCGTCTTACGCCAGCGCCACAGGAACTCGATGAGGAAGATCCCGCAGATGGCGGTGTCGAGGGTGATCAGCCAGGCCGCGTTCGAGTGCCGGGGATCGAAGAACATGACGTAGCCGAGCAGGCCGACGGAGAACACCGCGAGCACCAGCATGGCGATGTCGATGAAGTCGGCGACCGGTTCGCGTTCGGGCGCTCGTGCCGGGTCGCGATCATCCGGTGTCGAGCCGGGGTCGGTCATGCGCACACCTCACCAGACGTCGGCTGAAGGCGATCAGCCTACTTGGCATGAGCCACCGGCGGACGGCGGCCAACGTCAGACCTTCGAGCGTTCAGTGTCACCCGATCGTGTACTAATGTCCGGCAAGATCGCGACGCAGAGCGACCACTCGGTCGACGCGACGTGTCCGTTTTTGTCCTGATCTGGAGGCCTTTGTGACCTTGCTTCGCTCTCGAAGGGGTCTCGCCGGAGTCGCTGTCGCCGCCGCCGCGGCGGTAGCTCTCGGCATCACCCTGACCGCGAACGCCACCCCGGAGCCGACCGCGACCGGGTCGGCAAGCAGCAATGTCAGCACCGATGCCGCGCGCACCACGGCCGCCGACAAGACGTCGGCCATCGTCACGCTGGCGGGTGACCCGCTGTCTACGAGCGCCCGAAGCGCACCCCGGCGCGGCGAGAAGGTCGACTTCGCTGCCGCCGCCGTGCGTTCCGAACGTGCGAAGCTTGCCGCCAAGCGTGACGCGTTTCGGTCATGGTTGAGCAAGAACGCGGCGGGCGCGCGGGTGAGCGACGAGTTCGACATCGCGCTCAACGCGGTCGCCGTCGAGCTGCGCGGCGCTAGCCTCGGGCAACTGAGCCAGGCTCCCGGTGTCAAGGACGTTCGTTACGCGACACGGTACCGGTTGCTGGACGAGACCGACCCCGGCCTCAACCTGATCAACGCGATAGACGCGTGGCAGTCTGCGCGGGTAGGCGGCCCGGAGAACGCGGGTAAGGGCGTCAAGGTCGGCGTGATCGACAGCGGGGTGGATCAAAACCATCCGTGCTTCGACGACGCCGGCTACCCGGTGACTCCGCAACTCGGCGACACCCGCTTCACCAACAACAAGGTCATCGTCGCCAAGGTGTTCAACTCCGACTCGACGCAGACTCCGGAGGCGATCGGCGGCCACGGCACCCACGTCGCGGGCACCGTCGCGTGCAACCTGGACACGCCGGCGAACGTCCACGGTGCGACCGCGCCGTATGAGGTTTCCGGCGTCGCGCCGTTCGCGCAGATCGGCAACTACAACGTTTTCCCCGGTGAAGTGCCGACGGTGAGCGATGCCGATCTGCTCGAGGCGATGGAAGCGGCCTACACCGACGGCATGGACGTGATCAACATGAGCCTGGGCGGGGCCATCGGCCGCGGCCCGGATCCGCTGGCCGATGCCGTGGACAACCTCGACAAGGCGAACCTGGTGTCCGCGATCGCGGCGGGGAACAGCGGGCCGGGCGCGAGAACCATCCAGTCGCCGGGCGTCGCCGAACGCGGCCTCACGGCGGGTGCGTCGACGGTCGGCCACTTCGTGGGCAACGCCGTGACGGCAGGGGAGAGGACGCTGCACGCCGCGACGGGCGACTTCCCGGTGTTCGATTCGGACTTCACCGCTCCACTGGGCGTGGTGAGCGGAGCGGACAACGGCCTCAGCCTCGCTTGCGCCCCACTCGACACCGACCTCACCGGAAAAATCGCGGTAGTCAGTCGCGGCGAGTGCAGCTTCTCGACCAAGATGCGCCACGCACAGGACGCGGGAGCGGTCGCCGCGTTCGTGGTCAACAACGTCGCTGGTGACCCGATCTCGATGGGGCTGGACGACTCGGTCACACCCGCGCCGACCATCCCGGCCTACATGTTCGGCCCGGCCGATGCGGACGCGCTGATCGCCGCCGACGGTGAATCGACGACGATCAGTGCGGAGGCGAACTACTTCCGTACCGCCAACGACAACATCATGGCCGCGTTCTCGAGCGGCGGTCCTTCGCCGGACGCCGCGGCCCGCGTCAAGCCCGACGTCGTCGCACCGGGTGTCAACGTGCTCTCCGGCATCCCGGTGAACCACTGCGGCGACGGCGCGAGCGACTGCTGGACGTTCATGCAGGGCACCTCGATGGCCTCGCCGCACCTGGCGGGTATGGCGGCCGTGCTGCGGGCCGCGCACCCCACTTTGACCGCGGAGCAGGTCCGCTCGGCCGTGGTCAACACCTCGACTGATGGCGTGGTCACGGCCTACACCGATGGCACAAGCGTGGTGTCCGATGTCAACGTGGCGGGCGCCGGACTTGCCGATCTCGCCGCCGCCGTCGACGCCACGGTCGCGGTGGGCCCGGTCAGCACATCGTTCGGCACGCTCAAAGGCGCCAAGGCCACGACGGCGACGGTGACGCTCACCAGCCTCACCGGTGCTGAGCAGACCCTGACACTGTCGGTCGACTCCCTCATCGGCGACGGCGTGGCGTTCTCGGCGCCACAGGAGGTGACGCTGCCCGCCGTCGGTTCGGTCGACATCGAGGTGTCCGCGTCCGCCGCGCGTGGCGAGCACGCATCGGGCGGTCGCTCGGCCATGCTGCGGTTCTTCGACGGTGACACCGAGATCGCGCACAGCGTGCTGTTCGCCACCTTGCGCTGACGCGACCGGCAATAGCCCTTAGCCCGCGTCGGGTTGGGACGCCGGAAGCACCGGCAGGAGTTCGGGCCGCTTGGCGGACCGGCCGTCTCCCGAGGACTTGCCCCGGATGCGCCTGCCGAGCCACGGCCCGAGGAAGGTGCCCAGCCATAGCGCCTCGGTAGCCGTCATCTTCAGCGTGCCCGGCTTCGGCAACTCGGGTAATGCCTCCGACCACCCCGGGTCGCCGTTCGGCAGGCCGAGCGCGTGCGCCATGCCCGCCGCGATGCGGGTGTGGCCGAGCGTGCTGGCGTGCAGCCGGTCCGGGCTCCAGAGCCGGCGATCGGTGGTGACCGGGTGCTGAAAGGTCTCGAACACGGTTACGCCGTGCCTGGCCGCGGCCTCCGCTATGCGTGCGTTGAGCGCGACGACGCGGGGGAGCAGCGGGCGGGCCAGCGGCACGATCTGGCAGATGTTGGGAAAGCTGATCGTCGCGACCCGCGCGCCTGCCGCGGTGAACGCGGCGAACATCGCCTCGACGTCCTCGGTGACCTCGTCGGCGTCGAATGCGGGCCGGAGCATGTCGTTCATCCCGGCGACCACGGTCACCAGATCGGGCTCCATGGCCAGCGCGGGCGCCAGCTGTTCTGCCCGGATCTCCGCGGCCAGCCTGCCCCGCACCGCCAGATTCGCGTAGTGCAGCTCGGGATTGAGCTCCGCGAGATGGCAGGCGAGCCGGTCGGCCCAGCCTCGGTAGCCGGTGCGCTCGTCACCGTCACACATGCCTTCGGTCTGGCTGTCGCCGAGTGCGACATAGCGGCGATACGTTGGCTGGCTCATGTCGCCAATGTATTGCACTCCGGTCGGCCCTTCGTCGGGCGAGGCGTCAGCCGGAAGGTTCCTCCGGGTCCTTCGCGGGGGTATCCGGGTCGGCGGTGTCGATGTCCTGCTCGAACGCGGGCTCATCGGTGTCGTTCTCGGCATCGTGACCCTGGTCCGCGGTATCGCCGAGTACCCGTTCCTCGAGTGCGTCGAGCGTGTCTGCCGGCCTGGTCCGTGGATCCGCGGGCAGCGGGCGCGGCCGAGACTCCTCGCTACCTGATGACTCGGTCACGATGAACACCTCCGGCGGTTCGAGTCGGGCTGTCTAGAAGAAGTGACGCCTGCCCATGACCGGCCGGTTGACCGCGCCGAGGATGTAGAAGGCGGCGCCGACCACCAGCAAGACAGCACCCACTATCCACAAGATCTGAATATCGAGCAACGCGCCAAGGACGAGCAGGATCAATCCCAAGATAATCATGTGTCACTCCCATCTCAGTCGACGTGGAGTACCCGAGAGGTAACGGCGCCAATCCTGCGAATTCAGCCGTGCGCCGACCCGGCACGAGCGAGCTCACGGCGGCACCCCTTGGAAAGCTGTCGCTGTTTACGGAGCCGCGCGAGCAACCCGAGCGGTGGTGGCAATACCAGTTGCTCGACAGGGGCATCGGCCACGAACTCGTGGCTTCGCACCGCGCCAGGGGTCACCGAGACCGGCCACCGTTCCAGATCAGGCACCGAGAAGTCGTGCCGCACCAGCACCGCCGGACGCTCGTCGCCGCCCGCACCGGGCAGTTCCCCCTCGACCGCGGTGACCGCGCTGGGCCCGCCGCCCGGCGTGACGACGACCGAAGCGACCCGCACCCGGCCGAGGTCGGTATCGACCACTCCCAGCACGCCGTCCGTGCCGCTGCCGGCGCGCTCCGTTACCTCATAGCTGGTATCCGGTTCGAGTTCGACGATGATGCGCGGCAGATACCACCAATGCTCCTTGCGCAGCAGGATGGAATCGACCAGCGCCCTGGACGGCGGATGCTTGCGCAGCTCCTGATCGAGCAGTTGATCGGTGAAGACCGTCCCGTCCGGGTCGTCGATCAGCCTCGGCCTGCCGACGATCGCCAGGGGCCGCCACGACGTGCCCGACAGCCGCCGGTCCGAAAGCACCACGGCGACCGATGTCGCGGCCCCGATGGCCCGTGCGAGTTGAGCACGCGCATAAGGAAATGCCAGCGCGGGCCGGTCACCAAACAGTAACGGGGTGGCCACCGTTGCGTGAGGACGATTGTCAGAATCACCCCAAATCACCTCAGAAGCGGCAGCCGAACGCAGTGGGTCACGCCATGTTGAGCACATATTCCGGAAATGCCTCCGTTTGGTCTAACCATCGCAACGTCAACTGCTCTACCTTCTACTGCGACACTCCTGCCGTCTACGCGTTCAACGACGAACGCATGCTGAGGATCAGAGGTGCGCCGATGTCAGCCATCATCATTGCCCTAGTCGTGTTAGGACTCTTCGCACTGGGTTATCGGTATTATTCGCGCTATCTCGCCGACCGCGTCTACGCGCTCGACCCGAACTACGTCACGCCCGCGCACGAGCTGTCTGACGGGGTCGACTACGTCCCCACCAACAAGCATGTGCTGTTCGGGCACCACTTCACCTCCGTCGCGGGGGCCGCGCCGATTCTCGGCCCGGCGATCGCGGTGTTCTGGGGGTGGGGGCCCGCGCTGGTCTGGATCGTCGCGGGGACGATCTTCGCGGCGGGTGTGCATGACTTCGGGGCGCTGGCCATTTCGGTGCGGCACAAGGCGAAGAGCATCGGGGCGCTCGCGCAGGACGTGATCAGCAACCGCGCCCGCACGCTGTTCCTCGTCATCATCTTCTTCCTGCTGACGCTGGTGAACGCCGTCTTCGCTGTGGTCATCGCGAACCTGCTCGTCGGCTACCCCGGCGCGGTGATCCCGATTTTCGTGGAGATCCCGCTAGCGATCGCGATCGGCCAGTACATCTACCGCAAGCGGACCGCGGCCCTGGTGCCGTCACTGGTCGGGGTCGTTGGCCTGTACCTGCTGATCTGGGTCGGCCACCTGGTGCCGATCGACATCACCCCGCTCGCGACCGAACTCGGCTTCTCCCGGCCGCGAGACCTGTGGGTGATCATCTTGTTCGCCTACGCCTTCATCGCGTCCCGGATCCCGGTCTGGGTGCTGCTGCAGCCACGCGACTACATCAACTCGCACCAGCTGTTCATCGCGCTCGGCGTGATCCTGCTCGGCGTGGCCATCGGCGGTCACCAGATCGTGGCCCCGGTGATCGCCGACGTGCCGGAAGGCTCGCCGAGCATGTTCCCGATCTTGTTCATCACCATCGCGTGCGGCGCGATCTCCGGGGCACACGCGTTGATCGCATCCGGAACCACATCCAAACAGCTGGATAAGGAGACCGACTCCCGATACGTCGGGTACATGGGCGCGGTCGGTGAGGGCAGCCTCGCGCTGGGAGCCGTGCTCGCGGTCACCGCGGGAGTCGCCGCGACCCAGGTCGAGTGGAAGGGCCTGTACGCGACCTTCAGCACTGCCTCTGACGGCGCGATGGGCAACTTCGTCAACGGCACCGCGAACTTCGCGGGCAACCTCGGGGTACCGCTGGAGATCGGCGCGGTGTTCGCCGCGGTGGTGGTGATCTCGTTTGCGGCGACGACCATGGACACCGCGGTCCGGTTGCAGCGCTACACCGTGCAGGAAATCGCTGAAGTGGCGGGCTGGCGCGGGTTGTCGCGCAACCTGACGCTCGCCGGCGTGATCGCGGTCGCCATCCCGCTCGGCATGGCGTTGCTTCCGGGCGGCGATGAGAAGGGCTACACCTTCGGTGTGCTGTGGCGGCTGTTCGGCACCACCAACCAGCTCACGGCCGGCCTCGCGCTAGCGGTCATCGCGGTGTGGGTGACCAAGCGCGCCCGGAACCCGATTTCCGTCCTCGTCCCGCTGGTGTTCCTCGTGACCATGACCTCGTGGGCCCTGATCGTGCAGTTCTTCGAGTTCGTCGATCAGGGCGAGTACGTCCTCGCGCCGCTCGACGCGATCATCTTCGTGCTCGCCGTCTGGCTGATCATCGAGGCGGCCATCGCCCTGCGGAAGGCGCTGGCCGAGGGCGGCAGGCCTGCCGGTGACGAGTCGGCAACCGTCGCCGACCGCACCGACGGCGGTCCCGGGGCGGCGTAAGGTGGCCTAGATGACGACAATGGCGCCTCACCGGGTGCTGCTCGTCGGACCATGGCGAGGAGGCTCCGCCGCAGGTGGTTGCTGCGGCGGAGATCCAGCCGGACTGCATGACCACGAGCCGCCGGAGCAAGGCAGCGCGGGTAACCCGGAAGCTGTCGCCGCCGCGGACGTGGTGCGGGCGTTGCGGCGCGCGCTCGGTGACACGGTGAATGTGGAGCTGGTCGACCCGCGCAACACGGTCTTCGTGGTACCCGCGGTTTACCGGGACGCGCGCCGGTCCGGGCTGAGCCCTGGCAGGTCGATCGGCGAGGCCGTGCGTGCCACCACACCGTGGGCACTGGTGGTGGATGGGCGCGTGGTGAGCCGCTCGGCCGAATTGACGCCCGAGGCCGCCGTTGCGCTGGTTGAGCAGGGCTGACGGGTACGCACAGATCGGATTCGGCCGAGTGGCCTATTTCGGCGTGCGGAAAAGCTCGCGGCGCGCCACTATATGGCGTGACGATCACCCGGTAGGGTAGCCCCACCGGTACGCTCCGTATGCCACTGTCCGATCCAACGGGAGGGGTGCGAACTCGGTGAGCCGACTGATGTGTGCGCCCAGCAAGGTCTGATGACTCAGGAGACCGCACCTGGCGACACTCACCAACTCGCCCGGCGGTGGACTTCCGCGCTTCAGGACGCGATGGCCATGGCCAACCCGGAGGCCGGTGTGGAGCTGGTGGTCGATCAGCTGATCACCGAACTAAGGAGTCGCGACAAAATAACATAGGCGTTTACGGGCGTGTCGGGGGTCGCACGGTGTAGTTCCATTCGCCGTGGAAGTCGTGGCGGGTGATGGGCAGGGCGTCGACGTCCTTCTTGGTGTATTTGATACCGGTGGGG
>WHSS01000029.1 GCA_009379975.1 Actinophytocola sp. | reverse complement strand
CTGAGCGGAGCGAAAGACGCTTTCAGTCCGTTGGAACAAGGGTCGTGGCGGGCCGGTCTGGCCCTCGCACGAACCGGCCCGCCGCCCCTTGATGGAGATGCGGAATCCCGCGGTTCATGACGCCGCGAGCTGGGCCGATGGTCTGCCGATGACCCGCCGATGCCCCCGGTGAGCACCTTGCGGGTCAACCTAGCGGCGGTAAACTCCTACTAGAAGCTACCGCCGAGTAACTGGAGACGCCCATGACGAGCACGACGCCGGCCGGCACCGGTCAGCAGGCAACGAGCGGCACCATCGGCGGCGTGGCGGGGGCTCCCTCGGCGTCCCGGGCCCAGGAACTGGTCTCGCGAGCGGCAGGCGGCAAGGACTCCGCCCCGGTACAGATGACCGCCCCGTTCACCGGCGAGCCCATCGCGTCGCTGCCGCAGGCGACCGACGCCGACGTGCGCGCCGCGTTCGACGACGCACGGGCGGCACAGCGGAAGTGGGCGGTGACGCCCGCCGTCGAGCGGCAGCAGGTGCTCACCCGGCTCATGAAGCTGGTGCTCGACCGGCAGCAGGAAGGGCTCGACCTGGTGCAGGTCGAATCGGGCAAGAGCAGGCTCGATGCCTTCGACGAGATCGCCGCGACCGCGCTGGCGTCGTCGTACTACGGCAAACACAGCGCCAAGCTGCTCGGCCAGGAACACGCGTCCGCACCCCAGAAACGCTGCGGTGCCGACGCTGCCGTCCCGCAAGTGCGGACACGCGGGGCTGGAGCGCGGACACGCGGGGAGCGGCTCAGGTGTCCAGTGGCGCTTCGAGCAAGTTTCGGTCGATGGCGATGGCGACGGCCTCGGTGCGCCTGCTCGCGCCGAGCTTGGCCATCACCCGCGACAGGTGCACGCTGACGGTCTTCTCGCTGATGTAGAGGGTCTCGCCGACCTGGCGGTTGGTGTGGCCAAGGGCCACCTGCTCGAGCACGGCGCGCTCCCGCGCGGTCAGCGGGTCCGTCGTGGTGCGCGCGGCGAACTCGTCTCCCAGGGAGATACGACCGCGGCGCGCGAGGCCGCGCAATGCGCCGGCCAGCGGCTCGGCACCGAGCTGCTGGGCCACGCGGTATGCGTCAGCGAGCTCCTCGGTGGCCTTGTCCTGCGCAGTGCCCTGGGAGCCGGCATCGGCCAGCAACGCCTCGGCATAGCGCCACCGGCACAGCGCCTGCTCGTATACCGCGCCGAACCCGAACGCCTCGACCGCTTCCGCCCAGAGAGCCACGCTGGCCGTGCCGCGTAACCTGGCCACCTCGGCTGCCGCCCGCGCCAACCACGCCCTGCTTTCGGGCCCCAGCGTGCCCGCGCGACGACGCCCATTCTTTCTGCAGGTCTCTACGTGCCCGAGGAGCTCTTCACCGGCGGCGATCGCGGCCGCTTCGGCATCGATGTTGCGGGCCAGCCGGGCGGTGCGCGCCTGATCGGCCGCCGCCGCTATCCCCAGCGTCGCTATCCGGATGCCCGCGAGCAGCGAAGGTTGGAACTGCTCAAGCCACGCTATCCCCTCGCGTACCCGGCGTAGCGCGGTGCCGTACTCGCCCAGCCAGTTGGCGAGCTCCGCGCCCGCGCTGCCCGCCTCGAGCGCGACCTGCGCATCCACGCCCCAGTTCTCCCGCAGGTACTCGACGAGATCCGCCGCCTCGGCGAACCTTCCCCGGGCGACCGCGATATGCACTGCGATCGCCCTTGTCCTTGCCGCGGCTATCGTCGGCAACCCCGAGTGCTGCCTTCGCCCCTCACTGGCCGGATGCACCGCGAACGCGCCCTTCGGAAGCTCACCGAGCTCGCGGGGCATGTCCCGGGTCCCGACCTCTCGAACCACCACCTGCCACTCCCCCAGCAGGTAGAGCACCGCCAACCGCTGCACGCGAAGCTCCAGCCCGTAGTCGCTCCACGTCAAGCCGGTCTCGACCGCGCGATCGGCACCTTCGCGCGCCTCGCGGAGCTCGCCCTGGTCCTGGTAGCTGATCCCGAGGTAATGGCGCGCGCGCAACTCGACGCCGAGCGCGCCCACCCGTTCCGCGCTGCTGCGGGCCTCCCGGAGCCGCCCGCGCGCACCTTCGGAATCGCCATCGGCCTCGTACAGCGCCGCGAGGGTGACCAATGCGTCTGCCTCGGCGTCGCCCGCGGCGACGGCCTGTGCGTCCGCGATGGCTCGGCCCGCACTACGCAACGCCTCCTGGCGCTGTCCGGCTGTCCGGCGGATGGTCGCCCGCCTGGCCTGCACCCATGCTTTGGTCTCGCTCGGTGCGTCGTCGGCGATCAACTGCCACGCGCGCTCGATGATCGCCGGAGCCTCGTGCCTGGTGCCGTCGGTGTTCTGCAAGGCCTGCGCCAGCCGGAGCCACACCCGCGCGGCGCGGCGCGTACTGACGTCAATCCGGCCCGATTCCAGCAGATCCGCCATCGACCGCGCGTAGCTGATCGCGCGATCGACTTCGCCCGAACGGCTCGCCAGCGACGCCACCGTGTCGAGCAACCGCAGTTCGTCGACGTCCTCGGGCCGCTGCCCGGACGGCACCGCATCCCAGATCCGCAGGGCCTGCTCGACACTGCGCAGCGCCGCGCCCGGCGCGCCCCGCCGCTCGGCTTCGTCCGCCGCCTGCAGCGACGCCACGAGCGCCGTCGGCAGGTCATTGCTCTCCAAGCTGTGGTACGCGAGCAACGTCGCCTGACGGGGCCCCGCCTTGCCCCGCAAGCGTGCCGCGTAGGCCGCGTGGATCCGGCTGCGTTCGCCCGGCAGCAGGTCGCTGTACACGGCCTCCCGCAGAAGCGCATGGCGGAAGCTGTAGAAGACACCGTCGACGACGAGCACGTGGTGCTGCACTGCTTCACGTAGCGCCTCGTCGAGCTCCGTGTCACCAACGTCGGTCACTTCGGTCAACACCATGTGTGACACCGACCGGTCAGCTACCGAGACGATGCGGATGATCCGCTGCGTCGCCGGGGCCAACCGCTCCAGCCTCGACAGCAGCACGTCGGCCAGGCCCGCGGGGATTCCGTCGCACTCGATGCAGGAGGCCAGCAGCTCCTCGACGAAGAAGGCGTTGCCCTCCGCCCGTTTGACGATGTCGGACGCGGTGTCGGCGGAGAGCGGTTCCTCGGCGAGCGCATCGACGAAGCGGCGGGCGTCGGCATCGTCGAACGGTGCCAGATCGAGCCGCTCGACCTCGGGCAGCTGGGCGAGCTCGCCCAGCATCGGCCGTAACGGATGCCGCCGATGGACGTCCTCCTGCCGGTAGCTGGCGACGAGGAGCAGCCGTTGTTCGCGCAACCGGGCGAGCAAGAACGACAACAGGTCACGCGTGGAACCGTCGGCCCAGTGGAAGTCCTCGACGACGAGCACGACGGGGCGGAGCATGCCGAGCTCGGTCAACGCGCCGAGCACCGCTTCGAACAGCTGCAACTGCCCCAGGTCCTGATTCCCGCCGGCGTCTCGCCGCATCTCGCTGTCAACCGTGTCCGGGGCGTCCTGCTGCGACCGCGACACCGGCGCCAGCTGCGGCAACAGCCTGCCAAGGCCGGGCCGCGAAAACACCACACCGGAGATCACGGGATCCGGCGAGGTCGCCAGCGGCGTCAACGCGTCGGCGAAGGGCAGATAAGGCAGGCCGTCGGAGGCGATGTCGATGCAACGCCCGGACAGGACCAGCGCTCCACCTGCCTCCGCCTGAGCGGTGAGTTCGCTGATCAACCGGGTCTTGCCCACACCGGCGTCCCCCGCGAGCAGGACACCACGCGGCCGGCCGCCTTCAGCCCGCTCGAGCGCGGCCCGTAACCGCGCGAGCTCGTCACGCCTGCCGACAAGCGGCACCCCAGAACCCAGTCTCGGCATGACGTCCATTCTGGTCGAAGACACCGACAATCGGCGAAAGAATTAACACAGCGCACGGGCCCCTTATTTCCGGCTAGCCCCTGCCCGCCGGAAATAAGGGGCCCGTTGGTGCACTCAGCTCAGGTCGAGGTGACCTTCACGCGCGGCGTGCAACAGTGCCCGCCATTGGGCGGCGTCGACCTGGATCAACCCGTCCTCGCGATGTTTCGAATCGCGAAGAACCGGATGCGCGTTGATGAACGCGACCTCGACACAGTCGTTGCCACCCCCGCTGTGGCTGCTCTTGCGCCACTCGGGTGCGGCACCACTTTCCCCGGCGCCATCGATACTGCCCACTAATAATCCCCACTCCTTATTCTCTTCAGTGACACGGGCGGCCGTAGCCGTCACCCTTCAGTGACACGGGCGGCCGTAGCCGCCGCGAACCCGGCGATGAGCTCGACCGAGTCGTCCGGCTTGAGCGCCGCCGCCCGTAAATGATCGAACATCAACGCGTACCGCCGGACATCGGCGGGTAGTTCCAGGTAGGCGCCGCTGGTCGTGTTGTCCACGTACACCACGTCCGGATCAGCTTGCTCGGGAAACCCCAGGATGAGGAACGGGCCCTCCATCCCTGGATGTGCTCCCGCGCTGAACGGCACCACCTGAATGGTCACGTGCGGCAGCGCGGCGAGCTTGAGCAGCCTCGCCAGTTGCTCCGCCATGACCTCAGGACCGCCGACGCAGCGGTGCAGCACCGCTTCGTCAATGACGGCCCAGTACTCGGGGGGCGACGGTTCGGTCAGCAGCCGCTGCCGCTCCATCCGCGCCGTCACCCGGCGCGTCACTTCGGTCTCGTCCGCATCGGGCCGCATCGCCCGGATGACCGAGTTCGCGTACCGCTCGGTCTGCAGCAGCCCGGGAACGATGAGCGCCTGAAAGGTACGCAGCGAGCTGGCGTCGGCCTCGAGCCCGACGAACGCACCGGTGAAGACTTCGCCGTAGGCGTACCACCAGCCGCGATTGCGCGCCTCGCGGGCGAGCTGCACCAAGGCTTCCTTGTCGTCCCCGGTCAGCCCGTACAACTCGAGCATGTCGCGTACATCGCGCGGAGTGACGCCGACATGTCCGGTCTCGATTCTGCTGATCTTCGACGACGAGCACTCGAGCCGCTCGCTGACCTCTTCGATGGTCAGGTCGGCGACCTCGCGCAGCCGC
Source organism: Actinophytocola sp. (assembly GCA_009379975.1). Taxonomy (GTDB): domain Bacteria; phylum Actinomycetota; class Actinomycetes; order Mycobacteriales; family Pseudonocardiaceae; genus WHSS01. Next base: position 27,793 of record WHSS01000029.1, on the reverse strand, counting down.
CGCAACTCACTCGCCAGCCTGCGGCGGCGCACCGTCGGCCCCTGGCCCCGTGCCACATCGCACCTCCGTGCCTGCCCTGAATCACGTGTTCTCGTCGCATCTAATCAGCTCGACGTGCATTCCGCGCCCAGTGAAGCCCAGTGAACCGGTGTAAGTAGTGATCACAATCACGACTCGGGAAGGCAAGTTGCAGATTGCGTATGTACACTCACGGCGCGCACCTGCTCCGCGGACGAAATCACGCAGCGTCAGCGGCGGCGAAACCCACCCTCACAGCACCCGGAGCAAGCCCTCCTGCACCACGGTCGCGATCAAGGTGCCGTCGCGAGCGAAGAACTTGCCGGTGGCGAGCCCACGGGAGCCGGAAGCCGTCGGAGACTCGGTGTCGTAGAGGAACCATTCATCCGCCCGGAACGGCCGATGGAACCACAGTGCGTGATCCAGGCTCGCGCCGAGCACCTTGTCCATCCCCCAGTAGACGCCGTGCCGCGCGAGCGGCGAGTCGAGCAAGGTCATGTCCGATGCGTACGTCAGCACGCACACGTGCAGCAGTTCGTCGTCGGGCAAGCTGCCGTCGGCGCGCATCCACACCTGGTTGCGGCCCGCCCGCCCACCGGACTCCCGCGTTATCCACGGTGGGTCGTTGACGTAGCGCAGATCGATCGGGCGCGGCCGGTTGAAGGGCGCCAACCGATCGCCGAACTGCCGCAGGCGTTCGGGCAAGGTCGGCAGCGACTCCGGTTCCGGCACGTCGGGCATCTCCGGCATGTGCGTCAGCCCGGTTTCGATCTTCTGGAACGACGCCGACAGCGCGAAGATCGCCTTGCCGTGCTGGACAGCGACCACGCGCCGGGTCGCGAAGGAGCGGCCGTCCCTGATCCGGTCGACCTGGTACACGATCGGCACGCTGGGGTCGCCGCCCCGGATGAAGTACGCGTGCAACGAATGGACATGCCGCTCCGATGGCACCGTACGCCCGGCGGCGACCAGCGCCTGCCCGGCAACCTGGCCGCCGAAGACCCGTACCGACGAGCCGGGCGGCGAGATGCCACGGTAGATGTCCTCCTCGATCTTCTCCAGATCGAGCAGCGACACCAAGCGATCGAGGACGGGTTGCTCACCCGCCGGTTCCAGTTCGGTCATGCGATCACCCTAGATCGACACTGCCTCTAGGCGTGATCCTCTTCGCCGAGCCGGTGAACCCGGATGAGATTCGTGGTTCCCACGGTGCCCGGCGGCGAGCCGGCGACCACGACCACCAGATCACCTGGTTGATAGCGCGGCATCGCGAGCATGGCCTGGTCGACCTGGCGCACCATCGCGTCGGTCGATTCGACCCGGGGCACAATGCGCGCGGTGGTTCCCCAGGTGAGCGAGAGCTGGCAGCGCACGCTCTCCAGTGGTGTGAACGCAAGCAGCGGCAGCCGGGTATGCAACCGTGCCAGCCTGCGCACGGTGTCTCCCGACTGCGTGAAGGCAACCAGCGCCTTCGCGTTCAGCCGCTCGCCGACATCCCGAGCCGCATACGAGATGACCCCTCGCTTGGTCCGCGGTACGTGGCTCAGCGGCGGCACCGCGGTCGACTCCGCTTCCACGGCGGTGACGATCCGGCTCATCGTCTCGACCGTCTCGATCGGGTACCGGCCGACACTCGTCTCGCCGGAAAGCATCACCGCGTCGGCGCCGTCGAGCACCGCGTTGGCCACATCGGAGGCCTCGGCGCGGGTGGGCCGCGAGTTGGTGATCATCGAATCCAGCATCTGGGTCGCGACGATGACCGGCTTGGCGTTCTCCCTGGCGATCTGGATCGCTCGCTTCTGCACCAGCGGGACCTGCTCGAGCGGCAACTCGACACCTAGATCGCCGCGGGCGACCATGACGCCGTCGAAGGCCAGCACGATCGCCTCGAGGTTGGCGACCGCTTCCGGCTTCTCCAGCTTGGCGATGACCGGCGCCCTGCCCTTGCCGACCCGATCCATCACCTGGTGCACCAGGTCGATATCCGCCGGGGAGCGCACGAACGACAGTGCGACGAAGTCGACACCGAGTTCGAGCGCGAACTCGAGGTCGGCGATGTCCTTCTCGGACATCGCGGGCACGGAGACGTCCATCCCCGGCAGCGAGACGCCCTTGTTGTTACTGACCGGGCCGCCTTCGGTTACCTCGCAGACCACGTCGGGGCCCTCGACCCCCCGGACCACCAAGCCGACCTTGCCGTCGTCGATGAGCAGGCGGTCACCCGGTTTCGCGTCCTCGGCGAGGCCCTTGTAAGTCGTCGAGACCCGATCGTGCGTGCCTGCGACGTCCTCGACGGTGATGCGCACCGTGTCGCCGGTGCGCCACTCGGTGGGACCGCCCGCGAAGGTGCCGAGCCGGATCTTCGGGCCCTGCAGGTCGGCCAGGATGCCGATCGGGCTGTCGGTTTCCGCCGCCGTCGCCCTGATCAGGTCGTATACCTGCTTGTGATCACTGTGCGTGCCGTGGCTGAAGTTGAATCTGGCGACATTCATGCCCGCGCCGATGAGGCTGCGGATCTTGCCCGCGGTCGCGGTGGCGGGGCCCATGGTGCAAACGATCTTTGCGCGTCGTGTCACGCTAACACCCTAACCCCATCGGCCTGGCCGACTGAACCGATCCCGAGATCGTTAAGGACGCCGTCACCGAAAAGCCGCGCCACCTTGACTTTCAAGTCCTGCCGAACCTGGTTACGCCGCGATCAAGCAGTCTCAATCGACGATGAGCGGGACCACCGGCGCCCGCTTCGGCGAGAGCGGGATCTCGTAGCGCTGCGCCAGATAGGACGCGATGTCGTGGAACAGCGGCGCGGCGTTGTGGCCGAGGGGCAGCGTAGTGTCCGGCGCGTCGAGCATGATGCCGACTACGAACCGCGGATCCTCGGCGGGCAGAATTCCGGCGAAGGTGATGGTGTGCTTCGACCGTGAGTACGTGCCCGTGACCGGGTTGATCTGCTGCGCGGTGCCGGTCTTGCCCGCGATCTGGTAGCCCGACACCGCGGCGGCGGGTGCGGTGCCGGTGTCCTGCGGCTTCCCCCGCTGAGTGGTCGCCTTGAGCATCTTGAGCACCTGACCCGCGGTCTTTTCGCTGACCACCCTCGTCCGTTTCGACGCCGGATCGGGAGTACGAGTGCCGTCCGCGCTGACCTTCGCGCTGACGACGCGGGGCTCGACGCGGACACCGCCGTTCGCGATGGCCTGATACATCCCCGCCATCTGCAACACCGTCATCGACAGTCCCTGACCGATCGGCAAGTTGCCGAAGGTCGACCCGGACCACTGATTACGCGGCGGCACCCGGCCCGGGCTCTCCCCCGGCAGGCCGACACCGGTGCGCTGCCCCAGCCCGAACTTCTTCGCGGTCTCCAGCCACCGGTCCTCGCCCAGCTGCTGCGCCAGCAGCAACGTTCCGACGTTCGAAGACTTCGCGAAGATCCCGGTCGTGGTGAAGTTCAGCGTGCCGTGGGGCCACGCGTCGCGCACCACCCGGTCGGCGATCTCGATCCGCCCGGGCACCCGTAGTCGCGCGTCCGGGGTCGTCACACCGTGCTCGAGCGCAGCGGCCGCGGTGACGACCTTGTTCACCGAGCCGGGCTCGTACGGCGTGGTCACCGCGCGGTTGTTCATCTCGGCCTCGGGCGCCGAACCGACGTTCTCCGGGTCGAAGGTCTTGTCGTTGGCCAGCGCGTAGACCTCGCCGGTGCGCGCGTCCATGATCACCGCGGAGCCGCCCTTGGCCCGCGTCTTGCCGACGTAGTCGGATAACCGCTGCTGCAGGTCGTACTGCAGATCGGAGTCCAGCGTGAGCTCGATGTCCGAGCCGGCCACCGCCGGGTTGATCTCCCGCTCGGTGCCGGGGATCACGACGTTGTCGCCCTCACCGGTATCGACCAGCCGCCTGCCCGGCCGTCCGGCGAGATCGTTGTCTCGCAGGCTTTCCAGCCCGATCAGCCCGTGAATGTTGTGCTTGGTCCGGTCGGGATCGTCCGTGCGCCAGTTCGCGAATCCGACGACGTTGGACGCCAGCCTGCCCCCCGGGTAGTCCCGGAACGCCCGGGTCTCCTCGGCGATCTCCGGATACTTCGCGGTGATCTCGGCCGCCGCCGACGGCTCGACGTTGTGGACCAGGAAGGTGAAGGGGCCCGACTTGTTGAATCGCTCCAGCAGCTCCTGCTCGGTAGTGAGCCCTGGCAACTTCTCGGCCATGAACTTCGAGATCTCGGCGGCGCGGGTCTGGAAATCCTGCCCGGAATCGGGCTGCTCCTGGGCCACCTTGCGCCAGGTTTCGCGCATAACGCGCAGGTTCACCTGCAACGTGCGCGTCTCCACACTGAACGCGAGCTCGGTCCCGTTACGGTCGAGGATCGAACCCCGGCGCGCCGGGATGTCGATCATGGTGGCCCGCTGCCGCTCGGCACGCTCGGACAACGCCTCGGCCTGAAATGCCTGCAGATATACCAGCTTCACGCCCGCGAAGCTCAGCACGGCGACGAGGATGACGCTGGCCGTGGTGTAGCGATTGCCACCCCACCCGGCGATCCGCCGCCGCAGCCGGGAGCGCGCTTTCGGCCGCGTACGCCGGCGCGGCTTGGCGCCGACTCGCTTGGCGCTCACCCCGCGGGCGGCGCCGGTCCGGGGCCGGGCCGGCTTTCTCGCGGCGCGCCCGGGAGCCACCGCACGAGATCGCCGTGGCTTACTCATCCCCGGTCCCTTGCCGAGTCGGCCTGCTCGCCGCGACTCTGTTGCTGCTGTTGCTGTTGCTGTTGCGGTAGCGCGGGAGCCCCTTCGACCTTCTCCGGCTCCCCGACGAGCTTGGGCTTACCGCTCTCGGTCACGACGATCCTGGCCGGGTTACCGGAGGGCACCATGCCGAGCGCCTTGGCCTTGTCCGCGAGGGCGGCGGCGGATTCCTGCCGCGCGACTTCACGCTGCAACCGTTCCGCCCGTTCGGCGAGACCCGCCGTCTGCTCTCGCACGGTTTCCAGCCGGTACGAATCCGCGATCGCCTGCGTCGACAACCACAGGGTCAGCGCGACCCCGGAGCTCAGCAACACCATCATCAGCGTCACGAACGACGCTCGCGACCGCGGCAAGCGCAGCCGCAGCATGGAGCCGAGGCCCGTCGCGGGCGCGGTCGCGGCGGCGCCGGAGCGGTGCGGCTGCACAGCGGTGCGCTGCGCGCGGCGGGCGTAGGCCTTCTGAGCCGCCGTTGTCCTGCCGCGCTGATCGGTCCGTTGCCGGCGCGCCGGCGCCGCACGGGTCGCACTCCGGTTCGGCTGGGCGGTGCGGCCGCGGCGAGGTGTGCGGGTCCGCGTTGGTGCCGTCATGCCGCTACCCCTTTCTCCGCGATTCGTTCCGCCGCTCGCAACTTCACTGACTTCGCCCGTTGGTTCCGCGCTATCTCCGCTTCCGACGCCTGCTCAGCACCCCTGGTGAGCAGCTTCAGCTCAGGCCCGTGCCCGGGGAGTTCGACCGGAAGCCCCGGCGGCGTGCGGGATTTCGCCCGCTCCGCCAGCGCGCGCTTGACCATCCGGTCCTCCAGCGAGTGGTAGGACTCGATGACGATCCGGCCGCCGATTCCCAGCACGTCGAGTGCGGCGGGAAGGGCGCGGCGCAGCACCTCGAGCTCACCGTTGACCTCGATCCGCAGCGCCTGAAACGTGCGCTTGGCGGGATGTCCGCCGGTGCGCCTGCTCGCGGCGGGCACCGCGTCGTAGAGCAACTGGACCAGGCGGGCGCTCGTGGTGAACGGTTCGCGTTCCCGCTCGGCGGCGACCACCTTGGCGATGCGATGAGCGAAGCGTTCCTCGCCGTACTCCCGCAGGACCCTGGTGAGCTCGCCGACCGGGTAGGTATTGAGCACATCGGCCGCTGTCGGCCCGGCGCCCGCGTCCATCCGCATGTCCAGCGGAGCGTCCCTCGCATAGGAGAAACCTCGCTCGCGCTGATCCAGCTGCATCGAGGAGACTCCGAGGTCGAACAGGATCCCGTCGGCGTGAGACAGCCCAAGCTCGGCGAGCACCGCGGGCATCGTGTCGTAGACGGCGTGCACCAGCCGTACCCGATCGCCGTGGCGGGCGAGCCGCTCGCCGGAGCGGGCCAGCGCATCGGTGTCGCGATCGAGGCCGACCAGCCGCAGCGACGGGTGGGCCGAGAGCAGGGCGTCGGCATGACCCCCGAGGCCGAGTGTCGCGTCGACGAGCACGGCGTCGGTGGCGTCGAGAGCGGGAGCGAGGAGGGCGAGTATCCGGTCGAGCATCACCGGCTCATGGGCGACCGGATGGTCGTCTGCTGTCATCGCCAACCCCCTTCCTGCTTCAGTCACGCCCCCTCGGCGAGTGATAGATACGCCGATGTCGTCAGGTCCCCGCCCGCTCCGCCGTGAACCTGGTACCGGGGAAGGTGCACCAGGGTCCTACGTGCGGACAGAGGCCTCACGACATCCGCCACTCTTGTTCATAAGTCGGGCTATTCACGTCTTCCCATGTCGCCCGATCTTGTCTCTCACCTGCAGTCACTCGTCGCGAACCACCCTCCGGGCGGCCCCGCCGACTGACTTGTGAATAACCCTCCGGGAGCCTTCTGGCTTGTGCCCGACCCCAACCCCCCGACGGTCTGGGTCGGCCACGAGTCAGAAGATGCCCGGCAATACCTCCTCTTGCGCCTTGGCGTAACTGTCTTCGTGCTCCTCCAGGTAGCCCTGCCAAGCGGGGGCATCCCAGATCTCCAGCCTGGTGATCGCGCCGATCACCACGCAGTCCTTGTTGAGCCCGGCGTAGCGCCGCAGCTCGGACGCGATCGCGATGCGCCCTTGCCCGTCGGGGCGTTGCTCGTCGGTTCCGGCGAAGAGATAGCGCTGGTAGGCACGCACCGCCTCGTTGGTGAACGGCGCCTGCGCCACCTTCTTGGCCATCTCCTCGAACTCGGCACGTGGGAAGACGTAAAGGCAGTGATCTTGCCCCTTCGTCACCATCAGCCCACCTGCCAATGCGTCGCGGAACTTCGCGGGCAGCGTCAGCCGCCCCTTGTCATCGAGTTTGGGCGTGTGGGTGCCGAGAAACACGGCATCCACCTCCCTGCCGATCCCCTGCTGTTCGGGTGGCGATCGACCACGGGGCTCCCTGTTGCCCCACTGGCCACCACACTACCCCACTTTTCACCACAGTCAACGCGAAATCGCCTCACTACCCCGCGTATTGATCAGCGTTTACGCAGGTCAGAGTCGAGGGGGCAAGGTGGGTGACGGTGGGGAGCCCAAGGCCACACCGGGCCGCATCTCCCCCTATCGGGTCACTACGGCCGAGCCTCACCGGGCGTAGCGGCGGCTTGGGCGGCTGGGGCGGCAACCTTCTCGGCCCGCGTGGAGTGTCGTGGGGCTCGCGCGGGGCGGCGCAAGATCATCGCGGCGACCATGACAACGAACCGAAGAAAGAACCGGACAGACGGAACGAATTCCGGCCAGGCGAGGAAGAAGCGACAGAACTTTGACACACTACTTGGCAGAGTGGTCGGAGTCCGGCAGCATCAGCGGGGCCACGCGCCGCTTCACGCCCACGCGCTATCGTGGGGAAATTGCTCACGAGGAGGACGTGTGACGTCGAGGATCGACTCCACAACGGCGACAGGATTCGCCGCCACCTACCCGACGACGGACGAAGACATCATCGGAAACGGATCCCACCCCCCACGCCAACAGCGCGAGTTCGACGGCGCCCCTGCCAATCTCGACGACCTGCACATCGTCGTCGGTGAGATCGTCACCAATATCGAGCGAGTCCTGGTCGGCAAACCCGACGTGGTGCGCATCGCCATCGTCACGCTGCTCGCCGAAGGTCACCTGCTCGTCGAGGACGTTCCCGGCGTCGGTAAGACCTCGCTGGCCAAGGCGCTCGCACGCTCGATCGACTGCAGTGTGAGCCGTATCCAGTTCACGCCGGATCTGCTCCCCAGCGACGTCACCGGGGTATCGATCTATAACCGGCAGAACGGTGGCTTCGAGTTCCGGCCGGGCCCGGTCTTCGCCAACATCGTGGTGGGCGACGAGATCAACCGCGCGTCGCCGAAGACCCAGTCGGCGCTGCTGGAGTGCATGGAAGAGCGCCAGGTCACCGTCGACAGGACGACGTATCGTCTCGACCGGCCCTTCATGGTGATCGCGACCCAGAACCCCATCGAGATGGAAGGCACCTACGCGCTGCCGGAGGCGCAGCGGGACCGGTTCACCGCCAGGGTGTCCATCGGCTACCCCGACCCCGCCGCCGAACTGTCGATGGTCGACGAACACGCCGGACACGACCCGCTTGCCGATCTCGCCGCCGTATCGAACGCGGCGACGCTGGCGCGGCTCATCGAGGTCGTGCGCGGCATCCACGTCTCCCGGGAGCTCCGGCAGTACACCGTCGAACTCGTCTCCGCCACCCGCGGACTCTCCGAGGTCAGGCTCGGCGCGTCGCCCCGTGCCACGCTGCAGCTCGTCCGCTGCGCGAGGGCCCAGGCCGCGCTCTCCGGCCGCGAGTACGTCATCCCGGACGACCTGCACACCGTCGCGATTCCCGTGCTGACGCACCGGCTCGTGCTTACCACCGAAGCACACGCCGCCCGCAGGTCGGCGTCGGATGTGGTCCGCTCGATCATGCAACGCGTGCCGGTACCCCGCGCGACCCCGTCGCGGCGCTAGCGCCATGTCGATGCTGTCCGGTTTGACCACGCGGGGCAGATGCCTCCTGGCAGCCGGGGTAGCCGCCGCGATCTGCGCGTGGGCGCTCAACGAGCGGGATCTGCTGCGGGTCGCGGTGTTCGTCGTCGCACTGCCACTGCTCGTCGTCGCGTTCCTGTCGATATCGAAGGTGCGTATCGGAGCGGGCAGGCAACTGCTGCCGGATCGCGTGCCCGCCGGCACCGAAGCCACCGTGCAACTCGAACTGTGGCGGACCGGTCACCTCCCCGCGGGCGAGGTCCTGCTCGAGGACGGCGTCGCCTACGCCCTCGGCGCCCGTCCCCGGTTCGTCGTGGAACGGTTGCCTCACGACCACCGGGTGCCGCTGCGCTATCCCGTCCGGCCGGTCATGCGGGGGATCCAGCACATCGGGCCGTTGCGGGCCAGGGTCACCGATCCGTTCGGGGTCTGCGAGTTCGAGCGCGAGCTGATCGGCAAGTCCCGGCTGACCGTCGTGCCACGCACCGAGTCGCTCAACGGCCTTCCCTTCGGCTCCGGGGTCGGCGCGGGCGACGAAGGGGCGCTTCGCCGAGGTTCCGGCGTCGGCGATCCGGACGCCATGGTCCGGCAGTACCGGCAGGGCGACGACCTCCGCATGGTGCACTGGCCGTCGACCGCGCGCCGCGACGAGATCATCGTGCGCATGGAGCAGAAGCCGCGCCACGGCGGCACCACCGTTCTGATCGATCACCGCACGGCGGCGCATCACGGCACCGGGCCGACGGCGAGCATCGAATGGGCGGTGTCTTTCGCCGCGAGCGTGTGCGTGCACCTTCGCCGTGCCGGGCATGGCGTCCGCCTGGTCAGCGAGCACGGCAAGCTCCTGGCGGAGATCCCGGCGGAAAGCTCCCCCGCGCACGACAACCTCGCCCTGGACGCGCTCGCGGTGCTGCAGACGGCGCACCAGCGCGACATCACCCTCGGCCATGATCCCGGCGCCGGGCAGGAGCTCATCGCGGTGCTGGGCAACGTGAGCAACGATGCCATTCACGAGCTCGGCCGCTACCGCTCCGCCGGCAGGCGCAATCTCGCCGTACTGCTGGACACCGCCGCCTTCTCGGCCGCGGTGACCGCACCCGCCCAGCGAGCGACCGCCGTCGAGGACTCCGCCCGGATGCTCCGCGCCTCGGGCTGGGGTGTGGTGATCGCGAACCCCACGTCGTCGGCGCCCGCCGTCTGGAGCGAGCTCTGCCGGGCAAGCAGGAGCAGGCCGGCGATGATGCAGCCATGACCACGCAGCACTCGCCCGCGCAACGGAACCACTCGGACTGGGCGAGCTCGATCATCGCGCCCGCCGCCGCGGGGCTCGCGACGGCCTGCGCCGCGAGCGCGCTGACCGGCGTCATCCGCGGCTGGACCTGGCTGAGCTACGTCATCGTCGCGGTCGTCCTGGTGGCGTGCACCGGTCTCGCGCTGCGTTCGGTGCGAGCCCCCGCCCTTGTCGTCGGGCTGGCGCAGCTGCTGGTGCTGCTCTTCCTGATCACCGGCATGTTCACCGAGCAGGGCATCCTCGCGGTGATTCCCGGTCCGGCCGCGTTGACCGAGCTCACCGAGGTGCTCACCGCGGCGGGCGAGGACATCCGCACCGGAGCGCCCCCGGTCGAACCGACGGCCCCGATCCTGTGTCTTGCGACGATCGGCATCGGCTTGATCGCCGTCCTCGTCGACACCATCGCCGTCGCCGTCGCCGCGCCCGCGGCGGCCGGGCTGGTGCTGCTGTGCCTCTACGCGGTCCCTGCCTCCTTGGCCGACGAGATGCTGCCCTGGTGGACGTTCGTGCTCGGCGCCGCGACCTTCACGGTGCTGATCGCCATCGACAGCGCGCATCGGCATCGCCGCTGGCAAGGCCGGACCGGCCAGCCCGACCGGGCGAACACGATGGTCTCCGCGCCCGCCGCCGTGGTCAGCGTCGCGCTGGTACTCGGGTTGCTGGCCGGTGCGTCGTTCACCGCGATCGGCACCGTCGGCCAGCTGCCGTTCGACGGCAGGGGCAAAGGCAGCGCGATCACCGGCGGATACGCGTTGCAACCGTTCACCAAGCTGCGCGGCCTGCTCACCGACCAGGGCAACGCCGAGCTGTTCCGGGCGCGCGGACTGGGCAGGAAGAAGGAGCTGCTGCGGGCCTTCACGCTGGACACCTACGCGCCCAATGAGGGTTGGCGGCTCGCGCCGGACCCGATGCGAGCGGGCGTCGCCGCCAACGGGCCGCTGCCGAGGGCGCCGGGCGACAACTCCGGTGAAGCGAGCACCGTCCAGATCGTGCCGATGAACTGGCAGGACGTGTGGCTGCCCACCTACGGTTCGCCGCGGGAGATCAAGGGCATCAACAGCAAGTGGTACTACGACTCGATCAGCGGCATCGTCTACAGCGAACGCGCACAGCGCCCGTCGACCTACACCCTGTCGACCTCACTCGAGGAGCCAACGCGCGAGGAACTGGAGCGGGCGCGGCCCGATAACGGCGACATTCCCGACATCTACACCTCGGTCGAGTCCGTTGACCCCAAGGTGAGGGCGCTGACCAAGGAGATCGTGCGGGGCCAGTCGACGACGTTCGGCAAGGCAACGGCCCTCTGGCAATACTTCACCGCTGAGGGGAACTTCGTCTACGACACCGAGACCGCCGCCGGCGACGACGTGGACACCGACGCACTGACCCATTTCCTGCTGGAAGGCAGGCGCGGCTACTGCTCCCAGTTCGCCTCCGCCATGGCGGTGATGCTGCGCGCCGAAGGCATCGCCGCGCGAGTCGCCATCGGATTCACCTCGGGCAAACGGGTCGGCGGCTACCGCTCGATCACCTCACAGGACGCCCACGCCTGGGTCGAGGTGTATTTCGGCGAGAAGTACGGCTGGGTTTCCTTCGACCCGACGCCACTCGAAGATGGCCGTGGCGCGGTGCCGCCCTACCTGGAACAGGACGACCCGAACACCGATCCGGCCGAGCCGACCGAGGCCGAACCCACCGAGGAGACCACCGCGCCGCCGGAGAGCCCGGAGCAGCCGGAAAACCAGGACAACCTCGACAAGCCGGGGTCCGAAACGCTGAACCTGGCACAGGCGCCCACCTGGGTCCGGTGGTCGACGCTGTTCATCATCTTCCTCGCGGGGGCGATGACGGCGACGACGGTCGCCGTGGCACGCCGCACCAGTGAGCTACGCCGACGGCCCGCGCCCGCCACGCCGGATCCCGAACGGCAACGGCTGTCGATCGCACGCCGCTGGCTGCCGGTCGCGACCGCTGGTGGGTGGATCCTGTCCATCGGCCTGCTCGGCTGGATGGTCTCGTGGTTGCTGGCCATCGCGTTGCTGGTCATCGGCTGCGTCGTGGCGGCGCCCGCCATGCTGCGGGAGAACAACCGAGGCAGCAGGCTGCATGACATCACCATGAGCCGGCCTGCCGCGGCGCACGCGGCGTGGCGCGAACTCCTCGACGAGCTCGCCGATCGCGGTACGCCGGTGCGCGAGTCGGAAACCGTCAGGGACACCGCGAACCGGCTCGCCGAAACGCACGACCTCGACGAGGACGGTCGCGGTCACCTCGCCGCCGTGGTAGCCGTGCTCGAGCAGTCGTGGTACAGCGCGACAGGGGAAGCCGACGCCGACGCCGAGTTCACCGCGTCCTTCGAAGGACTGCGGCAAGCGCTGAACCGGTCGGCTCCGCTGACCTGGCGGGGCAGGCTGCTGCCGACGTCGGTGCTGAAGCGCTAAGGGTGCCAAGCGAGCCGAAGGGGCCCGCCGGTACACCTGCGGCACCGAAAGGGCCCTTCGGCTCGACCGAAGCCGGCTCGCCTAGTGGTCGTCGAAGCGGTGGCGGAATCGCTCTTCCATGCGCTGGGAGAACGAACCGCGCGCTCCGCCCTTGCCGGACCCGGACCCTTTGCCGTCGCCGGAGTCGCTCGTGGCCTCCGGCTGGGCCCGCATCGCCGTCACGGCCAGCAGCACGCCGAAGAACATGATCAGGAATCCGAGCACGCTCAAGATCGGGATCTCCGCCAGGCGCACCGGCACCATCACGCCAAGGGGTAGCAGGGTGATTCCGACTATGAACAGTGCGGCACCCTGTAACCGCCTGCCACGGGTAGGCCTCCGAAGTCGCTTCCCCCGGACACTGGATGCGAACTTCGGATCCTCTGCATAGAGCGCCTGCTCGATCTGGTCGAGCAACCGCTGTTCATGCTCGGAGAGTGGCATCCGTCCTCCTCCCGCGGCATGTCCTCGGCGCTGCGCCGCGCAACTCATCACATCCCATACTCGCACCGGCGTTTTCCGGTACCACTGTCAAGGATACGAGTACGGCGCAGCCACGACTACCCGATCTGGCAAGCTTATCCACAACAATTAGCCTGCCGTCCCGGTGTCGCCGGCGCCTGGCCGCGCCCGTCCTGTCTCTAACGGTAGCAGCGATGCGGGTCGCACGGCCGAGGCGCCGAACCTGGAACGCGCCGAGTCGGCGGCGACTTCGGCGTCCCGCCACCTCGGTTCGTCGGCGGTCAGCCGGAGCTGCTCGCCGCCCGCATCGTCGACGAGCCCGTCGACCCGCACCCCGACCAGCCTCACGGACGCGCCGTCCAGGGTATTCGCAGTGAGCAACGCCACCACACAGGAGTGGATCTCGCGTGCGACATCGGTCGGCGAAGGCAGCGATCGGGACCGGGTGATCGTGGTGAAATCGGCGAACCGGATCTTGATCGATACCGTCTTGCCGCGCAGGCCCTTCGCCCGCAGGCTCGCCGCCGTCCTCTCGGACAGCCGGAGCAGCTCACGGGTCAGCACCACACGGTCGACCTGATCGACACCGAAGGTGTGTTCGGCGCCGAGTGACTTGTCCACCGACTCCGTGACGACGGCCCGGTCGTCACGGCCGTTGGCCAGCGCGTGCATGTGCTCACCGGCCGCCGCCCCCACCACGCGTTTGAGCCTGGCCAGCGGCGTGTTCGCGACGTCGGAAACCGTCCGGAGCCCCGCTCGCTCGAGCGCGGCGTTGGTGTGGCCGCCGACCCCCCACAGCGCCGATACCGGCAGCGGATGGAGGAAGTCGAGCAACCGCTCCCCCGACACCACGAGCATCCCGTCCGGCTTCGCCATGCCGGAAGCGAGCTTGGCGATGAACTTCACCGGCGCGATCCCGACCGAGCACGTGATGCCGTGATCGGCCGCGATCCGTGCGCGGAGGGCAGCCCCGATCCGGGACGGGGTGGTGTTCAGCCTGCGCAGCGCGCCGGAGACATCGAGGAACGCCTCGTCCACGCTCAGCGGCTCGACCAGCGGTGTCACCTCGCGAAACGTCGCCATGACACCGGACGAGACCTCGCCGTAGAGGCCCTTCGTCGGCGGGATGTACACCGCGTGCGGGCACAGCCTGCGCGCGGCGGCGACCGGCATCGCCGATCGCACGCCGTACTCGCGAGCCGGGTAGTTCGCCGACAGCACCACCGAGCGCGGGCCCGCACCGGCGACGACCACCGGACGATCGGCCAACTCGGGCCTGGTGCGAAGCTCGACCGCGGCGAAGAACGCGTCCATGTCGATGTGCAGCACGCCACACCCGGTGTCGTCGGGCCACTCGTCGACCGGGCGGGGATCGTCGGCGGCGATGCGGAGATGCCGGATCCGCTCGGGTAAGCCGGTGTTGCGTCCCACCTCGATCGCCCCTCGTTCAGCGTCTTGCGCGGAGCGGTGCGAGCCCAAGGGCTCCTTGAGTCTTATTCATAAGTCGGGCCATTCACCGCGAACAGGTCACCTCGATCTCGCGTCTCACCTGCAGTCGGTCGTCGCGACCACCCTCCGGGCGGCCCCGCCGAACGACTTGTGAATAGCCCTCCAGGGCTACACAATAGGCACCGGCGGGGTCCTAGCCCGCGCGGCGCGCCACCACATGCAGCCGCGATGCTATGTCGCGCAACGGTGGCGTGCCCGCCGCCGCCAGTTCGAACTCCGCCAACTCCCCTTCACCGGGGTCGGCGACCCAGTCCGCCACGATCCCGTCCCCGAGCAGCCGCGAGACCCGGAGCCCCGCAGCGGCGAGCAGCGTCCGCAGCCCGTCGACATCGAACCGGCGCAGCAGGGCCTCGGCGTCCTCCGGCAGCACCCCGTCGGGGTCGGCGAGCAGCTTGCGTGCCTCGTCGAAGCGGCCGGAGAGCGCCCGATGCAGCACCGCGGCGTGCCGGTTGGCCACCAGCACCGACACCGCGCCGTCGTCCGCCACCGTCGCGGCGAGGGCCGCGAGCGCGGCCGCCGGGTCATCGACGACCTCCAGCAGGCCGTGCGCGAGCACCAGGTCCGCCGATCCCGCGGGGATCACGTCGGCGAGCGCGTCCACATCGTCGGCGATCACCTCGATGTTCTCGGCGACCGCCACCTCCTCCGCGCGCCGCCACAGGGTGGCGATCGCGTTCGGGTTGGGTTCCACGACCGTCACCGCACAGCCCGCGGCGGCCAGCGGTACCGCCCAGACGCCGCTACCGCCGCCGACATCCACCACCCGCGGTTTGCCGGTCGCGCGCTCGCGGGCCGCGGCGAGCTCCGCTTCCAGCACGCGGTGCACCGAATCCGAGCCGCGCACGGCCGGGCTGTCCATTCGCATGCGCTTACCCTAGGACGGTGCTGAATGACCCCGCCGGATGGGCCCGGGGATCCAGGTTTGGTGTCTGGCAAGGCGGCGGGTTGTTCAGCGCCGTCCCGGGAGCCCAGGAACGTCAGGGGCAGCCGGGGGCCACGCGGATGATGCCGCAGGCTCCGCAAGCGAGGCGACCCGCGACACCCCGACCGGTTGCGACTACCCTCGCAGTCGTGCACATCGTCGCCGTCCTCAGCTTGAAGGGTGGCGTCGGCAAGACAACCGTCGCTCTGGGTCTCGCATCCGCAGCGCTGCGTCGTGGCGTTCGCGCGCTCGTGGTCGATCTCGATCCGCAAGGCAATGCGACCGCGACGCTCGATCCGGCCGGCGCCGAAGTCGGTCTTGCCGAAGTCCTCGCCACCCCCCGCCCGTCAATGCTCCGCAGGGCGGTCTCGGCCAGCGCCTGGAGCGATCAGCTCGACGTCCTCGCAGGCAATGAGGACATCGAGCTCATCAACGAACCCGCCGCGAACACACCGGGGCTGGAGAACCTCTCACTGGCGACGGCGTGGTACGCCGACCCCGCCGCCGACCCGTACTACGACCTGATCATCCTGGACTGCCCGCCGTCGCTTGGCAGGCTCACCCGCTCCGCGCTGCTCGCCGCCAACGGCGCCCTGCTGGTCACCGAACCGACCATGTACGCGGTGTCCGGGGCACAGCGAGCGTTCGAGGCCATCGAACGGACCCGAAGGGAGGAGAATCCCCAGCTGCGGGCGCTCGGCGTGCTGGTCAACAAGTTCCGCGTCCGCTCCCACGAGCACCTGTACCGGATCAGCGAGCTCCGGGAGAGCTTCGGCTCGCTGGTCATGCCGGTCGCGCTGCCGGATCGGCTCGCGGTGCAGCAGGCGGCCGGATCCTGCACTCCCATTCACGAGTGGGCGACGCCGGGCGGCAGGGAGATCTCACTAGGGTTCAACCTGGTGCTCGCGAGGATGCTGCGCTCCGCTCGCCGCGGCAGGCATCACCTGGAGCCGCCCCAACGGTCCAGCGTGACCGAGTTCGATCAGGATGCGCTCGATCAGGATGCGCTCGATCTGGAAGCGCCGACGCGGTAGCGAACCCTCGGCGCCGGTGCGCGAGACTGGTCAGGTGCTGTTCGACAAAATCGTGCGTCCCGCGCTGTACCGCATCGGCCGAAATGACCCTGAGATGGTGCACGAGCGCACGCTGGCGCCCCTGTCGCGGCTCGGGTCCCACCCGGCCCTGCTCGCCCGGCTACGGGCCTATTACGCCGCCGAGGCGCCTAGAACGGTTTTCGGGGTGCGGTTTCCCAACCCGGTCGGGCTGGCCGCAGGCATGGACAAGGACGGCCGCGCCGTACCCGCCTGGCCCGCGCTCGGCTTCGGGTTCGTCGAGGTCGGCACCGTCACCCGGCTGCCGCAGCCCGGCAACCCGCGGCCGCGGCTGTTCCAGCTACCCCATTCGCATGCCCTCATCAACCGGATGGGGTTCAACAACGCGGGCGCGGAGGTGCTGGGCGCCCGCCTCGCCGGGCTGCCGGCGCTCGGCATCCCCCTCGGCATCAGCATCGGCAAGTCCAAGGCGGCAGCGCTCGACGACGCCGTCGCCGACTACCAGTTCTCGCTGCGGACCCTCTATCCCTACGCCGACTACTTCGCGATCAACGTCAGCTCACCCAACACGCCACAGCTGCGGAAGCTGCAGGACCGCGGCGCGCTCACCGAACTGCTCGGCGAGCTGCAGGCCCTCTCGGCCATACTCAGCGCCGACCTCGGCCGGGAACGGGCCACGCCGCTGCTGGTCAAGGTCGCGCCGGACCTGACAGACGACGCGCTCACCGAGCTCCTCGAAGTCTGTACCGGCCACGGCGTCGCGGGCATCATCGCGACCAACACCACGCTCTCCCGTGACGGCCTGAACGCCAAGGACGCCGCAGTGGGGCGGGAAACAGGCGGCCTGTCCGGCGAGCCACTCGCCGCGCGCTCTCGCGAGGTCATCCGCTTCGTGCACCAGCACACCGAGGGCAGGCTCCCGATCATCGGCGTCGGCGGGATCGCGTCCCCGGACGACGCGCTGCGTATGCTCGACGCGGGCGCGAGTCTGCTCCAGCTCTACACCGCGTTCATCTACTCCGGGCCGGCGTTGATCAGGCGGATCGGGCGGGCGCTCGCCGCTTGAGCCGGCCGCCGGCGGGGAGCCCAAGGTGGCCCTGGGTGCCATATAGGAACCCCATGGCACCTTGGTGTCGCCGCCCGGCGGCCGCCGTCGGGCTCGCTCAGTGGCCGAGCTCGCGCAGCGCGATCGCCATACCGGCGAGCCGGTCCGTCGCGTCGGTGAGCGCGGCCTGCGGGCGTTCGAGGTCCACGCCGCTGGCGGCGACCGCGTGCCCGGCCGCCGCGAGCAGGCCGCCGTAGGAGTCAACGCCTTCATCGAGTTGCTCACGCAACGTCCGCAGCGCGGCATCCAGCGCGGCGCGTTCACCAGTGGGTGCGGCGTCACGGGCCCGCTCGATCGCGACGATGCGTGCCGCCAGCTCCCGCAGGGCCTGCGCCGCGTCGGCGGCGGTGGAACCGGCCTCGGCGACCGTGGCCGCCGGGATGACCGGCCCCGCCTGCTGGGCGGGAAGCCGTGCCATCAGGTCGTTCAACGAGGCCTCCGCCCGCCCGAGCCGCTGCATCGGCTCATGGGCGAGCGAGGTGCGCGGCGGTGGCACGCGGCGCCGAGGCGCCGCGCTGGGCGGCGGGGCGCGGTGCAGCCGCCGTAGCCGCAGCCCCGCCCGGACCGCGAGCGCGCCGAAGACGACGCCCCCGGTGATAAACGGCATCGAGCCGGTCGCGACCACGATGCCGCACAGCACCGTCAGCACCAGCCAGAACGTCAGCGCGCGCGAGGCCCGCTCCTTGCGCCGCGCCAGCTTGGCGGCGGGCTCGTTGAAGTCCACCCACTGCTGCGCCAGATCGGCGACGAGCGGGAAATCAGTCAGCCGCCTGGGCCTGTTCCTCACGTCTTCCCCGCCTCACGCCGTAGCCCTCCGGGTCACGCCTTGTTCTGCTGCTGTTCTGCCTGGACTCGCTTGGCGATCTCCGACTGGATATCCGCGCTCAGCTGCTGGGGCCCTGCCGGCTTCGCATCGGCGGCCTGCCCGGCCGGAGCCGCGGTCTCGCCTGCCGAAGCCGCGTCCGAACCCGCCGTGACCTGGCCCGCGACGGATTCGCCCTTCATCGACGCCCGGATCTGCTCGAGGCGGCTGTGACCGGCGAGCTGCATCGTGCTGTGCTGCACCTCGAGCATCCTGCCCTGCATCGAGTTCTCGGCGAGCTCGGCCGAGCCGACGGCGGTCGCGTACCGGCGCTCGATCTTCTCCCGCACTTCGTCAAGGGACGGGGTGTTGCTCGGCGCGGCGAGCTCGGTCATCTGGGTCAGCGACGAGGACACCTGCTCCTGCATCTTGGCCTGCTCGAGCTGCGAGAGCAGCTTGGTCCGCTCCGCGAGCTTCTGCTGCAGCTGATACGAGTTCCGCTCGACCGCCTGCTTGGCCTGCGTCGCGGCCTGCAGCGCCTGGTCGTGCAGCGTCTTCAGGTCTTCAATGCTCTGCTCGGCGGTCACCAGCTGCGCGGCGAACCCCTCGGCGGCGACCTCGTAATCCCCCGCCTTCTTCTCGTCGCCCTTCTCGCGGGCCTCTTCGGCGAGCACCAGCGCCTGCCGCGTCGACGACTGCAGCTTCTCCACCTCGCCGAGCTGACGGTTCAGCTTCATCTCCAGCTGCCGCTGATTTCCGATCACGGAAGCGGCCTGCTGTGAGAGGGCTTGGTGGTTGCGCTGTGCCTCCTCGATGGCCTGCTGGATCTGCACCTTCGGGTCGGCATGTTCGTCGATCTTCGTCGAGAACGCCGCCATCAGGTACTTCCAGAACTTCACGAACGGGTTGGCCATCTCATCCGCCTGCCTTCTGCATTCCCAGTAAACTCCGATACCCGTGTCCCACGGATAACGCACGCGTACCCGGGGCACGTTCCATCGTGTCAGGTCGGAGGTCCGGCTTCCAGGTGACCCCGGGAGAATTCAGGGTCAGCACTGATCTTGCCCCTCAGGGGCGGGAGCTCAGGCGGCGAAGACGCTGACCTTCGGGCTGCTGATGGTCCGGCGTAGCGCGGTGGTCATGCCCGCCGCGGAGTTGGTGATCTCGCCCGGCTGCTCCTGAGCGGGCATACCGGCACCGGACTGCGGCTCGGCACCGAGCTCGCTGCCGTTGATCACCATGTTGTCCAGGGCGGCCATATCGGTCGCGACGTGGGTCAGCAGCTCCGGCAACGGCAGCTGGAGCGCATCACAGATCGCGGCGAGCAGCTCGCTCGAGGCTTCCTTCTGCCCGCGCTCGACCTCGGAGAGGTAGCCGAGGCTCACTCTCGCCGAGTGGGAGATTTCGCGCAGCGTCCGGCGCTGGTTGGTGCGGGCATGACGAAGCCGATCGCCGATCGCCTCGCGCAACAACACGGTCATCGCGCGCCTCCTCACTCGTCTCTGGCCTGCTCGGCAGCGGGCATCGGTCCATGGTCCGCCACCCACGTTACCTATAGCGTGCGGCACGCCGCACAATATCGGTTCATATCGGTTCACCTTCAGCCAAGGGCGAACGCGATGATTCAACGCCCAGCCGGGTCGAGATGTTCCGCGAGCACCCGCAGCGCGAGCCTCACGGCGTCGGCCCGAACCTGGTCCCTGTCCCCCGCCAGCCGCGCGGGTGTCGTGGTGCGGACGCCGGGTCCCGCCAGGCCGATGTGCACGGTTCCCGCCTCGATGCCGTCCGATGGGCCGGGCCCGGCGACACCAGTCAGGCCGAGCCCCCAGTCCGCCTCACAGCGCTTCCGCGCGCCCTCGGCGAGGGCGAGGGCCACCTCGGGGTCAACCGCTCCCCTGGCGTCGATCAGCGCCCGCGGCACCCCGGCGAGGCCGATCTTGAGGTCGGTGGCATAGACGATCACCCCGCCCCGCACCACGTCACTGGCGCCGGAAACCGAGGTCAGCGCCGCACACACGCCGCCTGCGGTGATGGACTCCGCGGTCGCGACCGTCTCGCCGCGCGTGCGCAACGCGTCGAGCACCGCCGACACGAGCGACTCCGGATCACTCACTGCCCGTCACTGCCCCTGCACCCGCATGCCGACCGTTCGCAGCCGAATCGCCCGCACGACATAGTCGACGCCGGTCGCGACGGTGAGCAGGAGCGCGATGCCCATCATGACCCAGCGCACCGGGTCAAGGGCCAGAGGCAACGGCAGCAGGAACAGCCCGATCGCCAGCACCTGCGCCATGGTCTTGACCTTGCCGCCGCGGCTGGCCGGGATCACGCCGTGCTTGATGACCCAGAAGCGCAGCAGGGTGACGCCGATCTCGCGCGCCGCGATGACGAACGTGACCCACCACGGCAGTTCGCCGAGCAGGCTCAATCCGACAAGGGCCGAGCCGGTGAGCGCCTTGTCCGCGATCGGGTCGGCGATCTTGCCGAAGTCGGTGATCAGCCCGTAGCGGCGCGCGACCCAGCCGTCGACCTGGTCGGTGATGGACGCGACGGCGAAGAGCACCGCGGCGATGAGCCGCCACGCCTGATCGTCGCCGCTGCCGTAGAACAGGGCGAACAAAAACACCGGCACCAGGGCGAGCCTGGAGATCGTCAGCACGTTCGCCACGTTCATGGTGGGCACCGGCTGCTTCCCGCCGCGCACCTCATGGCCGGGCTCGGCGTGTCCCGGCGTGGAGTCGTCGTGGGTGGCAGGCCGATCGACCGCGCCGCTCACTGCCGATCCCGCCAGGAAACCGGGCGCACGTGCAGATCGACACCTTCGGAGTCGACGACCTCGCAGCGAACGATTTCCCCGACCGCGTAGGCCGCCGCGGCGGCGGCTTCGGCCTCGTCCGTCACGGCGAGGATGCACTCGCCATCGACCTCGGGTCCCTGGTGCGCGGCACGGCCGGCAACGTCCCCGCCGTCGCCGCCGTCCCCGTCTCCGTCATGCCGCTCGATCAGCACCTCGACCTCGGTGCCGACGCGGTCCTCGGCTCGCTGCGCCATGAGTTCCTCGAGCAAGCCGGTCACCCGTCGCACCCGTTCGGTGACCACGTCGGGGTCGAGCTTGTCCGTGAACGTCTCGGCTTCGGTGCCGTCCTCGTCGGAGTAACCGAAGACGCCGACGACGTCCATCCGCGCCTCGGTGAGGAAGTGCTCCAACTCGGCGAGGTCGTCCTCGGTCTCCCCCGGGAAGCCCACGATGACATTGGTCCGGATGCCTGCTTCCGGCGCATACTCGCGGATCTGCTCGATGAGCGCGAGGAACGACTCGGTGGAGCCGAACCGCCGCATCCTGCGCAGCACCGTCGCGCTGGCGTGCTGGAACGACAGGTCGAAATAGGGCGCGACACCTTCGGTCGTCGCGATCGTCTTCACCAGGTCGGGCCTGGTCTCCGCGGGCTGCAGGTAGGACACCCGCACCCGGTCGACGCCGTCGAGCGCCGCCAGTTGTGGCAGCAGGAGCTCCAGCGCACGACCGGCCCCGTACTCCTTACCGAGATCCTTGCCGTAGGAGGTCGAGTTCTCACTGACCAGGAACAGCTCGCGCACGCCTCGAGAGGCGAGCCAGGCGGCTTCGGCGACGATCTCCTCGGGCGACCGCGAAACGAACGAGCCGCGGAACGACGGGATGGCGCAGAACGAGCACTTGCGGTCACAGCCCGACGCGATCTTGAGCGCGGCGACCGGTGCGTCGTCGAGCCGCGTGCGCAGCGGGCCCGAGGTCGGTACCCATTCGTGACCCGGGATCGCGACTTCGGAGCTGGCCTCCTGCCGCTGGACCGGGGAGATCGGCAACAACGTACGGCGGTCGCTCGGGGTGTGCGAGGCGATGCCGCGGCCCGCGACGACGTCATCCAGCCGCTCGGCGAGCCCCGGATAGTGATCGAAACCCAGTACGGCATCCGCCTCGGGCAGGTTCGCCGCGAGCTCGGCACCGTATCGCTCGGCCATGCAGCCGACGGCGACGACCTTCTTACCGGTTTCCGACGCCGCCAGCAGCGTGTCGACCGAGTCCTTCTTGGCCGACTCGACGAATCCGCAGGTGTTCACGACCACGACATCGGCATCGTCGGCTTCGGCCGACAGCTCCCACCCGCCCGCGGTCAGCCGCCCCGCCAGTTCTTCGGAGTCGACTTCATTGCGGGCACAGCCGAGCGTCAGCAGCGACACGCGCCGCCCGTCGGATGAACCTGATGTGGGAGAAGGCACGTCGCTCAGGGTAGCTGGCGGGCGGGGCCGTCAGCCGAACGCGCCCAGTGAGAGACCACCGCGCGCTGAATGACGCCTTCAGTCCACTGAGCGGAGTGAATGACGCTTTCAGTCCGTTGAACGGACTGAAAGCGTCTTTCAGCGCCCTCACCACGACAGCGCGGCGAGCAGTTCCCGCTCCATGACCGGCGCCATCGTCCTCATATAGCTGGCACTGAGGTGCTTGGGGTCCATGTAGACCCAGACGTTGCCGATCACCGGCGGGCAGTACTCGTTCTCGCAGTAGTAGTCGACGAGGTCGACGAACCGCACGTTCGCGGGCATGTCGCGGATGTCGGTATAGGGCGGCCGCTCACGGTAGAACTCGTCACGCCGTACGGTGCACTGCTCCGCGTCGACGCCGTGCCGGACGGCGCACCGCGCGGGATCGAAGTCGAAGCGCGGGTGATCCCGCACCGCGACCACCGGGATGCCTGCCGCCGACAGCTTGCGCCATTGTGCGACGAATCCCGGCGGCGTCCATTCGGTCCTGCCCTGGCGCACCTGATACGTGGCCATGGTCACCACCGCGTCCGGCCGCAACCGCTCGAGCTCGGTGGTCCGGTCGGCGTTGGCCCGCACGCAGCTCTCGCTCATCGCGACGCCGGGTGACGGTTCGGAGAACGGGCAGCCACCGCCGACCATCGACACCAGCTGCCACCCCTGTCGCTGCGCGACCGGCTGCAAAGCGGCCAGGTTCTGCTGCGCGTGCGAGTCACCGACCACGACGACCCGCTTGGTCGCGGTGGCGGCGTCCGGCGTCGAGCACAGCTCGATCCGTTCGTTGTACCGCGAGGGGGAACAGTCCCCGTCCGGCAGGTCCGCGAACTCACCGCGCAGCGTGACCATCGACGGCCCCGGCTCAACGCCCTCGTCAGCGCCCTCGCCCTTGTCGTGGACGGCGACCCCCGCCCGCGCCATCGCACCGGGATACTTCGGATCGTCCCCGGACACGGCGACCGCCTCGACGCGCTGCCAGCCGTACCACATCCAACTGCCCGCGACGGTCATCACGGCGACGAGCAGGGCACAGCCCAACCGGTAAGCGCCGCCGGAGCTGCTGTGGCCGAAGCGCGCCTTGCGCGCCGGTTCCGCCACCAGGTAGTGCGTCACCACGGCCAGCCAGGCCGAGGCGGCGATGATCACGGCACCGGCGAACACGCCTACGGCCTGCTGATCGGTGACGGTCAGGTACAGCACCAGCACCGGCCAGTGCCAGAGGTAGAGCGAATAGCTGATGTCACCGATGAACTCCAGCGGCCGCGAACTCAGCCACCGATCGGCGCCGAGCCTGCTCTCCGTCGTCCCGGCGAGCAGCACCAGCACCGCGGCCATCGTCGGCCACAACGCGATGTAGCCGGGGAATTCGCTGCCGACCCGCAACAGCAGCCCGCACGAGATCAGCGCGATGACGCCGAGCCATCCCAGCAGAATGCGCACGGCGACCGGCAACACGACGCGGTGACCGAGCAGCGCGACCAGACCACCCAGCATGAACTCCCACACCCTGGTCAGCGAGTGGAAGTACGCCATGGCCTGATCCGCGCCGGTCAGCCACACCGAATAGGACAGCGAAGCGGCGAATAGCACCGCGACAGCGAGCGTCAGCACCCGCTGCGGCCGCCATCCGGCGCGGTGCGCCATGCCGGCGAGGAGTGCCACCACGATCGGCATCACCAGGTAGAACTGACCCTGGATGGACAGCGACCAGAAGTGCTGGACCACGCTTGCCGTGTCGTGCTGCGCGAAGTAGTCGGTCGAATCGGCAACCAGCCGCCAATTCTCCCCATACAACGCGGCGGCGAATACCTCGCGAATGGTCTGCAGCCACCGGTGCTCAGGCAACAAAAAGAAGCCGGCGACCATCACCGCGGCCAGCACCGTCAGCGCGGCCGGAAATAGCCGCCTTATCATCCGGCCCCACATCGGCCGAAACGCGATCGCGCCCCGTTCGATCGCGCGAGACAATTGGCCGATAATCAGAAAGCCGGTTATGACGAAGAACACGTCGACGCCACCGGAAACCCGGTCGAGCCACACGTGATAACAGACCACCAGCGTCACGGCGAGCGCCCGCAGGCCTTGCAACTCCGGACGATAGCCACCCGCGCTGAAAGACGCCTTCAGTCCACTGGGCGGAGTGAATGGCCCTTTCAGTCCACTGGGCGGACTGAGTGCGTCTTTCAGCACGGTCACCAGCCAAGGGCCGTAGTCAGCTCGCGCTCCATTACGGGCGCCAGGGTGTTCATGTACGTCTGGGTGATGTGGTTATCGTCCATGTACACGCGCACGTTGCCGATGATCGGCGGGCAGGTGGGCCCATCGCAGAAGTAGTCACTCAGGTCGACGAATCGCACGTTGCCCGGCACGCCGGGAATCCGCTCGTAGGACGGCACCTCGGGGTACAGCTCGGCGCGAACGCCCGAGCATCGCGGCGAACGCGCCCCTAGATCATCAGCACAGGCGGAGGGCTCGAAGTCGTAACGAGGGTTGTCACGAAAGGCCACCACCGGAATTCCGGCGCTCGCCAGCTTGCGCCATTGCGCCACGAAACCTTCCGGGGTGCGCTCGGTCCGCCCCTTGCTCACCTGATAGCTCGCCATGGTCACCACGGCATCGGGATCGATCTCCCGCAACTCCTCGACGAGCGCGGCGTTGTAATCGACGCAGGCCTGGCTTTCCTTGATCAGCTCGGAGTCCGTCGAGAACGGGCAGCCGCCCCGAATGATCGAGTATGCCTGCCAATCGTTGGGCTCCACCAGCGGATCCAGCGCGCCGGTATAGAGCTGCGCATGCGAGTCGCCGACGACCACGATCCGCTTCTTGGCGGTGGCACCGTTGGTGGTCTTGCAGATCTTCATCTTGTGACCGCGCCGGGACATCTCGCATTCGCGATCGGAGAACTTGTTCCATTCATACGGAAGATTGATCAACGACGGGGCAGGCTCGGCGTCATAGGCCGCCATGTCCGCCGCGCCGCCGTCGATCGCCATCGCACCCGGGTAGTTCGGATCACCGGCCGCGACGGCTCCGGCGGTCGCCAGCCGTTCACTGTGGAGCTGCCAGCCCTGCGTCAGCAGGAGCACCGGCACCAGCAGCACCGCACCGAACGCGTACCCGCCCCACGTACGTTTGAGCCCGAACCGCGACCTCCTCGCCGGCTCCTCGATGAGGTAGTACGTCGCGATCGCCAGGACGAACGAAGCCACGATGATCACCGCGCCGCCCTTGAGACCGACCTCCTCCTGATGCCGGACCGTCAGATACATCAGCAGTACCGGCCAGTGCCACAGGTACAGCGAGTAGCTGATGTCGCCGAGGAATTCCAGCGGCCGGGAGCTCAGCCACCGATCGGCGCCGAGCCTGCTCTCCGTCGCCCCGGCGAGCAGCACCAGCACCGCGGCCATCGTCGGCCACAACGCGGCATAACCGGGGAAGACGGTGCCGACCTGCAGCAGCAACCCGCAGCACACCAGCCCGGCGACACCGAGCCAGCCGAGCAGGATACGCAAGCCGCGGGGCAGCACGAGGTGATTGATCGACAACGCGAGCAGGCCACCCAGCATGAACTCCCACACCCTGGTCAGCGAGTGGAAGTAGGCCAGCGGCTGATTCGTCGCGGTGAGCCACACCGAGTACGCCAGCGACCCCGCGAACAGCAGTGTCATGGTCACCAGCAACGGGCTCCGCAGGCCCCAGCCTGCTTTGCGCGCCACGAACGCCACCAGGGCGACGACGATCGGCATCAGGAGATAGAACTGGCCCTGGATGGACAGCGACCAGAAGTGCTGCGGCAAGCTCGCCGAGTTCTGCTGCGCGAAGTAGTCCGTCGACTCGGCCGCGAGCTGCCAGTTCTCGAAGTAGAGCGCGGAGGCGAAGACATGCTCGATGGTGCTGAACCAGCGGTGCTGCGGTAAGAAGAGGTAGCCGGCGAGGATGACACCGGCGAGCACGGTCAAGGCCGCGGGGAAGAGCCGCTTGATGATGCGGCCCCACAGCGGGCCGAACCGGATGCCGCCCCGGGTGATCGCGCGATGAAGCTGACCGGTGATCAAAAAGCCGGTGATGACGAAGAACACGTCAACGCCACCGGAAATGCGGCCCAGCCAGACGTGATAGCAGACTACTAGAATGACGGCCAAGGCGCGGAGCCCCTGCAACTCGGGCCGGTAAGCACGGTAGGCAGGCTGCCCGGCCGGCGCGGGCCCGCTGACCTGTGGCTGCGGTGCGGTGAGGGTCGCCCCGGCCCCGGCCCCGGCTTCGGCGCCGGCTCCGCGCAGCGGTGTTGACGGAGCAAAGCCGCGCTGGGCCACGTGAATCCTCCAAATGGGCCGGGGAGCAGGTCGGGGCGCCAGCGCATGCTAGCGAAAGCAATTCTCGCCGCCTCAATGCGGCGCGCATTACCCCCGCCATATTTAGGGTGACCCGGCTAACAACCCGCCATGAAACCGTATAAATTGCTAGGGGTGACACTTAAGACCGAGAAGTCGCCGGATCGATTGAATGTCCGGCGTGCCCGAATAAGCGACGTCACCGACATCAAGGCGCTGATCGATTCCTACGCCGGCCGCGTCCTGCTGGAAAAGGAACTGGTCACCCTGTACGAGGACGTGCAGGAGTTCTGGGTCGCCGACCGCGGCGAGCGCATCGTCGGATGTGGCGCACTGCACGTGCTCTGGGAGGACATCGCCGAAATCCGGACCGTCGCGGTGGACCGCTCGGTGCGCCGGAGCGGCGTGGGCGATGCCATCGTCAGCCGCCTGGTCAAGACGGCGGCGGAGCTCGGGCTCCCCCGGATCTTCGTGCTCACCTTCGAGACCGACTTCTTCGGCAGGCACGGCTTCACCGCGATCGACGGCACACCCGTCTCGGCCGCCGTCTATGAGGAGATGCGCCGCTCCCGCGACCCGGGCGTCGCCGAGTTCCTCGATCTACCCTTCGCGAAGCCGAACACGCTGGGCAACACCCGGATGCTGCTCACGCTCTAAAAAGCGTGTCTCCTAAACCGAGGTACGTCGGGTATCGGTTTGCCGCTACCCGACGTACCGGTGCCGTCACTGGCCGTACGGCGGCTGCTGCTGCGGTGGCTGCTGGCCGTAGGGCGGTTGCTGCGGCGGCTGACCATAGGGTGGCTGCTGCTGCGGCGGCGGACCGTACTGCTGCGG
>WHSS01000233.1 GCA_009379975.1 Actinophytocola sp. | reverse complement strand
TACTCCTGCTCGCTCATCGGGGCGCAGGAGCAAGCCAACGCCGGAGTCGCGGCGGCGATCAGTACCAGTGGCACGATCACCGCCGCGAAACCCGTGGCGGTCAGCCCCGCCGCAACCCACCGCGTTACCCGCCTCATGGCCATCTCCGCTCGTCATGGCTATCTCATGAGCAAGGACGGCGGCGACGAGCGAAAGGTTGCTCTGGCTCTCTAGGCCGTGTCTTACGGATCCGTGATCGCGGTATTCGCGCCCAGATGGCCGCTGGCTCTGTTGCCGGAAAGCCCGAGTACAACACCGGTACTAGGACTTCCCGCCGCCTTGCCAGCGACCATCTGGATCACGAATCCCATCGATCGAGATCCATAAGACACGGCCTAGTGCACGGACGCCTTCTCCGCGCCGGCGCCGGTCAGCGAGCGGACCTCCATCTCGGCGTACTTGTCCTGGTTGTGCTCCTTCGACAGCACGGTGCCCAGCCAGCCGAGGAAGAACGACAGCGGAATGGACACCAGCCCCGGGTTGGATAGCGGGAACCACTGGAAGTCGGCGTCGGGGAACATCGACTTCTCCCCGCCGGAGACCGCGGGCGAGAACACGATCAGCACGATGGTGATCGACAGCCCGCCGTAGATGCTCCACAGCGCACCCGATGTGTTGAACCGCTTCCAGAACAGCGAGTACAGGATCGTCGGCAGGTTCGCCGAAGCCGCCACCGCGAAGGCGAGCGCGACCAGGAACGCCACGTTCTGGTTCTTGGCGAGGATGCCGCCGACGATGGCGACCAAGCCGATCACCACGGCGGTGATCCGCGCGACCTTGACCTCCGAGAGCTTCCCGTCGACCTTGCCCTTCTTGATCACGTTGGCGTAGATGTCGTGCGCGAACGACGCCGACGCGGTGATCGTCAACCCGGCGACCACGGCAAGGATCGTCGCGAACGCCACCGCCGCGATGAACCCGAGCAGCACCGGCCCGCCGAGCGCTTGCGCGAGCAACGGTGCGGCCGCGTTCTCGCCACCGGGTGCCGCCTCGATCACGTCCTTGCCGACGATCGCACCGGCGCCGTAGCCGAGGACCAGCGTGAACAGGTAGAACAGGCCGATCAGGGCGATCGCCCACACCACGGAGCGCCTGGCTTCCTTCGCCGTCGGCACGGTGTAGAAGCGCATCAGCACGTGCGGCAGGCCCGCGGTGCCCAGCACCAGCGCCAGGCCGAGCGAGAGGAAGTCGAGCTTCGACATGTCGCTGATGCCGTACTTCGCGCCGGGGTTGAGCAGCGCCTCGCCGCCTGGCCCCGCCTTGTCGACCGCGCCCTGCAGCAGCGCGGAAATGTTGAAGCCGTACCTGCCCATCACCCAGACCGTCATGGCCGCCGCGCCACTGATCAGCAGCACCGCCTTGATGATCTGCACCCATGTGGTGCCCTTCATGCCACCGACCAGCACATAGATGATCATCACGACGCCGACGATCGAGATCACCAGCGACTGCCCGAGATCTCCGGAGACGCCGAGCAGCAGCGAGACCAGGATGCCGGCACCGGCCATCTGCGCGAGCAGGTAGAAGAAGCTGACCGCCATCGTCGACGTCGCCGCGGCCGCGCGCACCGGGCCTTGCCGCATGCGGAACGCCAGGACGTCGCCCATGGTGAACTTGCCCGTGTTGCGCAGCAGTTCCGCGACGAGCAGCAGCGCGACCAGCCACGCGACCAGGAAGCCGACGGAGTACAGGAACCCGTCGTAGCCGTAAACCGCGATGGCGCCCGCGATGCCGAGGAACGACGCCGCCGACAGGTAGTCACCCGAGATCGCGATGCCGTTCTGCGGCCCGGAGAACGCCCGGCCACCCGCGTAGTAGTCGGCGGCCGTCTTGGTGTTCCGGCTGGCCCGCAGCACGACGATCAGCGTGATCGCGACGAACAGGCCGAAGATCGTCATGTTGAGCACCGGGTTGTCGCCTTCGATGCCTTGCGCGAGATTCATCATCGCCGAACCTCCACGGGCTCGATCCCCTCGAGTTCATCCCGTATCCGCTCCGCGATCGGGTCGAGGTTGCGGTTCGCGTGGCGCACGTAGAGCGCGGTGATCAGGAAGGTCGAGACGAACTGCAGCAGCCCGAGTACCAGCCCGACGTTGATGTTGCCGAAGAGCTTGATCGACATGAAGCCGTGCGCGTAGTCGGCGAGCAACACGTAGAGCAGATACCAGCCGAGGAAGATTGCCGTCATGGGGAAGACGAAGCCGCGAAGCCTGCGGCGCAGGGTGGCGAACTCGGGACCGTCGTGGACCGCTTTCCACTCTTCGGTAGCCGTGTGTTCGCGCTCGGTGGTAGTCATCGATGACCTCCTAGGCGTGTGTTCCACGACACGTTAGGGAGGCCACGTCCTGGCCGGAATCGTCAGCGGTTCAACCGTCGAACCCTGCGACGAACGGTCAACAAGCGGCGCGGCGATGCCGCCGAGCGGTGACCACGCCGGTCCAGCGCACGGTCGCCGAGGCTCGGTGTCCTGTCCTCGTCGAGGTGCAGCCGCAGCATCGCCGCCATCGCCCACGCGGGCGGCCTGCCGCGCAGCGACACCAGCACCATCGTCAATACTGCCAGCGGCACCGTCCACGGTGCGGGCTGCGCCGCGAGGATCGCCTGCCAGCCGTCGAGGGGCGGCCCGAACAGCGTCAGCGCGATCGCGCCCGACGACGCGAGCAGCCCGGCGAGCACGCCCGCGATCGCTCCGGCAGCGGTCAGCCGCGGCCACCAGATTCCCAGCACCAGCAGCGGCGAGAAGGTCGACGCCGCCACGGTGAAACCCCAGGACACCAGAAGCCCGGCGTCCAGGTGCGCCGAGAACAGCGCCAGCACGACTACGACGGCGGCCGAGGCGATCACCGTGATGCGAAGCCTGCCGAGGCCGCCGGGCGCGAGGTCATGCGCGATGGCCCCGGATACCGCGATCAGCAGGCCGAGCGAAGTTGCGAGGAACGCCGCAAAGGCGCCCCCGGTGAGCAGCGCGGTGAACAGCGTGCCCTGCCAGCCGGAGTCGACCTGGGTCGGTAGCGCGACGACGGCGGTGTCGGTGGCCCCCGCCAGATACAGCTGGGGCACGAGGACGCGCCCGAGCACGCCGTAGATGCCGGGGAACAGGTAGAAGATGCTCAGCAGCGCGACGGTGATGGCGGCGGTCCGGCGCGCCGCGCGGCCGTCGGGGCTGGTGTGAAACCGCATGATCACGTGCGGCAGGCCCATGGTGCCGAGCATCGTCGCGATCAAGATGGCCAGCGTGCCCAGCAGCGGGTAGCCGGCGCCGGCGAGGTTGAGCAGTGGGCGTTCCCAGTCCGGCCCGCCTGGCGGGCTTACCCCGCGAACCTGCGGGACGGGGGCGCCCTCGGGAAACACCAGCACCCGGTTGGCCGCCATGTGGTGGGTGCCCGCTCGCAGCGGCACCGCCTCGCCGTCCCGGCTGAACGCGGTGAGGTCCTCGGTCACTTCGAGGGTCACGTCGACCCGGAACTGCACCGACGTTTCCTGCGTGAAGTGGGTGAATTCCGCCGGATGCACCGCATCGCTGCGTACCGCGCCGCCCGCGGTCAGCAGCAGCCAGATGGCGGGCACGATGAACAGCAGCAGCTTCAGGCAGAACTGGAAGGCCTGCACGTAGGTCGCGGCCCGCATCCCGCCGAGCGCGAGCGTGATGCTGACCGCGGCGCCCGCGAGCACCACGCCGACCCAGTACGGCGTGCCGCTGACCACCCCGAGCACCAGGCCGGCGGTGCGAAACTGCGGCACCAGATACAGCCCGCCGATGACCAGCACCACCACGGCGGCGAGCTTGCGCAACGCGGGCGATGCCAGCCGGGCTTCGGCGAAGTCGGGCACGGTAAGCGCGCCGGAGCGGCGCATCGGCGCGGCGACCAGCACCAGCATCGCGATGTAGCCCGCCGCGAACCCGACCGGATACCACAGCGCGCCCACGCCGTCCTTGAGCACCAGGCCCGCGATGCCGAGGAACGAAGCAGCGGAGAGGTACTCCCCGGAAACCGCTGCCGAGTTCAACAGCGGCGTGACCCGCCGGGACGCGACCAGGAAGTCCGATGTCGTGCGCATCGCCGCCACGCCGCGCAGCCCGATGAGCAGCGTGATGAGGATGACCGACGCCGCCGCGAAGCCGGCCGCCATGGCTTAGCTGTCCTCGATGTGCTCGGCCCTGCGCAGCTGCCAGCGGGCGAGCAGCACCATCGCCGGATACGGCAGTACCGCGATGACCAGCCACGACACCGGAATGTCGAGCAATCGCAGCTCGGTGAGGCCGGGGGCGGCGGCCAACGCGACGGGCAACCCGAGCAGCAGCCCGAACAGCAAGAGCAGCGCGGGCAGCCCAAGCTTGCGCTGCAGCCGGTAGTTGCGCAGCGCCCGGTCGGCGTCGCTGGGATCGAGCCGGGGCATCCGCCAGCGGCCCCGCAGCTTGCGCCGGGAATGCGCGAGCCGGGTCTGCGGGCTCATCACCGCCGAGCGCCTGGTGGTAGGCATCAGAGACGCCTCCCCGGCTGGTTGAGCTCACTGCTCCGCGCCGCCCGCAGCAGCCGTTCCCGCAGGTCGCGGGAATGCCTGCGGGAGACGGGCACGTCGCCGAGTTCGGTATGCGCGAGCAGGCCGCCGACGGAATCGCTGCGCAGTTCCTTGACCGCCCCGATCGCGACGAGGTAACCGCGATGCGTCCGGACGAACCCGGTGCCTTCCCAGTACTCCTCGAGCCGGGAGATCGGCATCCGCACCAGGTGCGTGCCGGTGTGGGTGTAGAGCTTCACGTAATCGCCGTGCGCCTCGACGAACTGCACCTCGCTGCGCCGCACGTACCGGGTTCTGCCCGCCGATTCCACTGGCAGCGCAGCCATGGCATCCGGCGAGATCGCAGCCGTCCCCTTGGTCGACGGCAGCATCTTCATCACCTTGGCCAGCGCGGCGGACAACCGCTCCGCCCGCACCGGTTTGAGCAGGTAGTCGACGGCGCCGATGCCGTAGGCGGTGACGGCGTGCCCGTCGTAGGCGGTGACGAACACGATGACCGGCGGCTCGCTGAGCTTCGCGAGCAGCGACGCCAGTTCGAGGCCGTCAAGGCCGGGCATCGAGATGTCGAGGAAAACCGCGTCGAACCGCTCGCTCTGGATCATCTTCAGCGCGCCGAGCGGGTCACCCGCGGAGCTCACCTCCGCTACCTCGGGGGCTTCGCGCAGCAACTGGCAGATGTCTTCGAGCGCGGCGGGCACGTCGTCGACGGCAAGCACCCGCATCCCGGCCGCGCTCACCGCGGCATCACCCCCGGCTGGAACAGCGGAACCCGCACGATCACCCGGGTGCCCGCGCCATCGGCGGTCTCCACCACCAGCCCGAACCATGGCCCGTAGACGGTGCGCAGCCGCCGGTCGACATTGGCAAGTCCGAGGCTTTCCGCCGAGCCCTTGCCCGCGAGGACGCGCTCCGCGGTGGCAGGGTCCATGCCGACGCCGTCGTCCTCGACGCTGATCACGCAGTCGTTGCCTTCCGCTTCGCCGTGAACCTGGACCAGTCCGCTGCTGCCGCTCGGTTCGATGCCGTGCCGGATGGCATTCTCCACCAGCGGTTGCAGCGCGAGGTAAGGCAGCGGGACTGCCAGCACGTCCGGCGCGACCCTCACCTGCACCCGAAGCCGCTCGCCGAGGACAGCGCGTTGCAGCGCCAGGTAGGTCTCGATGGCGTGGAACTCGTCGGCAACCGTGGTGTATTCGCCGTGGCGGGCGAGGCTGTAGCGGATGTAGTCGGCGAAGTCGAGCATCAGCTCGCGCGAGCGGCCGGGGTCG
This sequence comes from Actinophytocola sp., assembly GCA_009379975.1. Taxonomy (GTDB): domain Bacteria; phylum Actinomycetota; class Actinomycetes; order Mycobacteriales; family Pseudonocardiaceae; genus WHSS01. Next base: position 951 of record WHSS01000233.1, on the reverse strand, counting down.
GAGCGCACCAGCGAAGCGATGACGGTCAGCGCGTTGTAAACGAAGTGCGGCGAGATCTCCGCCCGCAGCGCCCGCAGCTCCGACTGCAGCGCCTGCTCGGCCGAGGCCTCCAGCCTGCCGCGCGCCAGGGCGTCGGATACCAGCATCGCGACTTCGCGGACATCGCCCGTCGGCGCGGCGCCGTCGACGATAAGTACCCCGGCCAGTTCGTCGTCGACCTCGAGCGGCGCGGCAACCAATGATGAGCGCCCGCCGCGGGTCTCGTTGTGCAGCACGTCGGCGACGAGGGCGTCGGCCGCTTCCTCGTCGGTGGACCGTCCCGACCAGGTCACCGCTCCGGACAGGTCGGCGAGCCCGACGGCGCGCACCCCGAGCAGCTTGCGGATGCCCCTTGCCGCCACTCGGGTCCCCTGCCCGGAAAGCCCGTCGGCGAGCTCGTCGGAGATCTTGCGTGCCGCGCGCAGCACGTCGGCGGCGCCGGAGGAGGACCTGGGCAGCAGCCGACGCCGGATGTGCTCCGGACGGCGATCCGCCGGCACCGACATGGCGACTCCCATCAGCGGCGATGAGTGCGACCAACTATAGGGCGCACTCGTCCCCATGATGGTGCGCTCGTCGACCGTTTGTCCCGTGCGGCACACCGTCCGTCGTCCGGCGCGGTTTGCCACCCGGTGCCTCGCCTTACCGTGGCCTGCCATGAGCAACGAAGCCACCGAAGCCAACGAAGCACTGTCGAACCTGCTCACCGAGAGCCGCGCGTTCGCGCCGAGCGAGTCGTTCGCGGCGAACGCGAATGCCACGGAGGCGCTCTACGGCGAGGCCGATGCCGATCGTGACGCGTTCTGGGCCGCGCAGGCCGACCGCCTCTCTTGGGACACTAAGTGGGAGCAGGTCTGTGACTTCTCGGACGCGCCGTTCGCGAAGTGGTTCGTCGGCGGCAAGCTCAACGTG
>WHSS01000163.1 GCA_009379975.1 Actinophytocola sp. | reverse complement strand
CGTGGACGTGGACGTGGACGTGGACGTGGAAAGTATCGACCGCGCATTGGCGAGCATCGAGCGGCTGGGCGGTAAGACGGTGGTCGCCAGGCAACCCGTTGGCAACATGGGATTCTCCGCGTACTTCACCGATCCCGAAGGCAACATCGTCGGATTGTGGGAGACCGCCGCGGGCGGCTGACCAAGGGCGACCCTGGCGCGAGTGGCTCCATTCGCACCCTGGCTACGGACAGATTCGCAGGTCGCCGGGATGGGCGCCGAAGTTGACGTCGAGATCCGCAGCTCAGAGTGCCTAGCGTGGCGAAACATGACCAATGTCGAAGCGCACCGGACGCATATCCGGATGGGAAGTACCACCTACGACGTCGATGTCGAAGCGCTCGAGTTCGACGAAGCGGAGTATGCCGAGCATGCCGGCCGGGTCGCCGTAAACGTGGTAGCCGCGGGCGAGCACGCAGAGGTGATCGCCGAAGGAACGTTGGAGGTGGACATCGCCGCCGCGGGCACGCTCGGCACAGTCCTGGCGAAAGCACTGCGGTCGGTGGCGGCGGTCGCGCCAGGCGACCGATCGGCCGCTGCGGCGAATCGGGGGAAGCCGTGGACCGCCGAGATGGACGCCGAACTGGAACGGCAGTGGGTGGCGGGCGCCGGCGTCGCCGACATCGCCCGCCACTTCGAGAGATCGCCGGGCTCGATTCGCGCTCGGCTGCCGCGAGTGGGCTGCGATCCCGTCACGCCAGGTGCGTATCTGCCCGTCCCGCCCAGCCGCCGCGCGTCATGAACCGCCCGGTGCCACTGCGGATCGTTCCCGCGAACCAGTCCCGTGCTACGATTGCTACAGCACAGGGAGGTGGGCGGATGACCAGGACGATTCCGCATCGCGAGCTGCGCAATAACAGCAGTGCGGTGCTCCGTGAGGTACAAGCCGGGGAGTCGATCGAGATCAGCAACCATGGGGAGGTCGTCGCGATCCTGGTTCCGCCGGGTCAATCAGGCGCCACCACGTTGCGGGTGCGCAAGGCCCGGACGCGGGGAGGGTTTGGCTCATTGCCTCGCGTGCGGGTCGAGGGCACGGCGCAAGAGGCGCTCGATGACCTCAGGGGCGCTGGGTGACGGTCTATGTGGAGACGTCGGCCGCGGCGAAGCTGCTGGTCGACGAGCCGGAATCGGCCCAGCTGAGCCGCTATCTCGATGAGCTCGTCCAGAGCGGCGTCGCGCTCGTTTCGAGCATCCTGATCGAAACCGAACTCCGTCGCTTGGCGGTCCGGCTCGACCTGAGCCAGGCCCTGGTCACCGACCTGCTCGACCGGATGGACCTGGTCGAGCCGGACCGCGCGACGTTCTTCGAGGCCGGATTGCTGCCGGGCAAAGGTCTGCGGAGTCTCGACGCGTTGCACATCGCGGTCGCCGTGCGCGTTGCCGCCGAGTCGATGGTCGCCTATGACGTCAGGCAGTCCGACGCGGCGCGTTCGGTCGGCCTCCGCGTGGTCGCGCCTGCCTAAACCGCGGGGCTCGTTGGTGTGACGCGGGCCAAAACCCGTTTGAGTAACTTTGCATGTGGGTGCATACTCATACGCATGACGGTCAAGGTGGCGATAGCCGGAGCGAGCGGATACGCGGGCGGCGAACTGCTGCGCCTGCTGCTCGCCCATCCCGAGGTCGAGATCGGCGCGCTGACGGCGGGCGGCAATGCCGGAACCCCGCTCGGTCAGCACCATCCGCACCTAGCCCCGCTCGCGGAACGGATGCTCGAGGACACGACGCCGGAGACGCTGTCCGGGCACGACGTGGTGTTCCTGGCGCTGCCGCACGGGCACTCGGCGGTGCTGGCCGCCGACCTCGGCGATGATGTGCTCGTCGTCGACCTCGGAGCCGATCACCGGCTGACCGGCACCGGCGACTGGACCCGCTGGTACGGCGGCGAACACGCGGGCGCCTGGCCTTACGGCCTCCCGGAGCTCCCGCTCGCCGACGGCACGAAGCAGCGCGAGCAGCTACCCGGCGTTCGCCGCGTCGCCGTGCCAGGATGCTTCCCCACCGGCGGCTCCCTTGCCCTGGCGCCCGCGCTCCAGGCGGGCCTGATCGCGCCCGACGTGACCGTGGTATCGGTGACCGGGAGCTCAGGCGCAGGCAAGGCGCTCAAGCCGCACCTGCTCGGCGCCGAAGTGATGGGATCCGCCAGCGCATACGGCGTCGGCGGCGCACACCGGCACACGCCCGAGTTCCGCCAGAACCTCGCCGCGGCGTCCGGAGCTCCGGTCACGGTGTCGTTCACGCCCGTGCTCGCCCCCATGCCGCGGGGGATCCTGACCACCGCGAGCGCTCCGCTTGCCACCGACACCGACGCCGCGACCGCCCGCGAGGCGTACCAGAAGGCCTACGCCGACGAGCCGTTCGTGCAGGTGCTGCCGCAGGGAAGCTGGCCGGCCACCGCGGCGACGCTGGGCTCGAACAACGTCGCACTGCAGGTCGAGATCGACGCCGACGCGCGCAGGCTCATTGTCATCGCCGCGATCGACAACCTCACCAAAGGCACCGCGGGCGGCGCCGTGCAGTGCATGAACCTCGCGCTCGGCGTGCCAGAAACCACCGGCCTTCCCAGTACAGGAGTAGCACCATGACGACGGACACCGGGTCCGCATCGGGACAGCTCGACGATGCGGGCCAACCGGCCGCGCTGGTCGCCGTGCCCGTCACGGGCGTCAGCACCGACGCAGGCGTGACCGCGCCGAAGGGCTTCCGGGCCGCGGGCATCGCGGCGGGCATCAAGGACAGCGGGTCGGCCGACATCGCGCTGGTCGTCAACGACGGCCCCCAGCAGGACGCCGCCGGGGTCTTCACCCGCAACGTGGTCAAGGCCGCACCCGTGCTGTGGTCGCAGCAGGTAATGACCAACCGCAAACTGCGGGCCGTCGTGCTGAACTCCGGCGGGGCCAACGCGGCCACCGGCCCGGAAGGCTTCCAGGACACCCACGCGACGGCCGAGAAGGTTGCGGAGGTGCTCAGCGAGCAAGGCGGCGAGGTCGGCGCGATCGAGGTCGCGGTGTGTTCGACCGGACTCATCGGTGAGCGGCTGCCGATGCCGAAGCTCCTGGCGGGCGTGGCGACCGCGGCGGGCGCGCTGGCGGCGACGCCACAGGCAGGGCGCAATGCCGCGACCGCGGTGATGACCACCGACTCCCGGCCCAAGCAGGCCAGTGCGGCGCACCCGGCGGGCTGGCAGATCGGCGGCTTCGCCAAGGGCGCGGGGATGCTCGCGCCCAACATGGCCACCATGCTGTCGGTGATCACCACCGACGCGGTGCTCAACGGCGAAGCCCTGGACACCATGCTGCGCGAGGCCGTGAAACGCACCTTCGACCGGCTCGACGTCGACGGCGGCACATCGACGAACGACACCGTGCTGCTGCTCTCGTCGGGAGCCAGCGGGATCACGCCCGACATCGACGAGTTCACCTCGCTGCTGGCCGACGTGTCGCTGAGCCTGGTGCGGCAACTGCAAGCCGACGCCGAAGGCGCGACGAAGCTGGTCGACATCAAGGTCACCGGAGCCGCGAGCAAGGCCGACGCCGTGCGAGTCGGCCGGACGGTGGCCGAGGACAACCTGGTCAAGACCGCACTGTTCGGCTCGGACCCGAACTGGGGACGGGTCGCGATGGCGGTGGGCCGCAGCGACGCCCGGCTCGACCCGGCGAAGCTGGCCATCACGATGAACGGCGTGACCTTGCTCGACGCGGGCGCCCCCGCCGAGGACCGCGCCGCCGCCGACCTGTCCGGCCCGCGCATCGAGATCGAGATCGCGCTCGGCGCCGGTGATCACCAGGCCACGGTCTACAGCACCGACCTCTCGCACGGCTACGTCGAAGAGAACAGCGCGTACTCGTCATGACCGGCGTCGAGCAGATCATCCCCGCGGATGCCCGGCTCGCCGCCGCCGCCGAGAAGGCCGGTGTGCTGGTCGAAGCATTGCCGTGGCTGCAACGCTTCCACGGGGCCACCGTCGTGATCAAGTACGGCGGCAACGCCATGATCGACGAAGAGCTGAAGCGGGCGTTCGCGGAGGACATGGTGTTCCTCCGGCTCGCCGGGCTGCGTCCGGTCGTGGTGCACGGCGGCGGGCCCCAGATCAGTACGATGCTGGATCGGCTCGGGCTCGACGGGGAGTTCCGCGGCGGCCTGCGGGTGACGACGCCGGAAACCATGGACGTCGTGCGTATGGTGCTCACCGGCCAGGTCAGCCGCGAGCTGGTCGGCCTGATCAACGCGCACGGCCCGTATGCGGTCGGCATCTCCGGCGAGGACGCCCGGCTGTTCACCGCGACCCGCAAGCAGGCGGTGATCGACGGCGAGCCGGTCGACATCGGCCTGGTCGGCGAGGTCTCCAGCGTGAACCCGGACGCGGTGCTCGACATCGTCAACGCGGGCCGGATCCCGGTCGTGTCCACCGTCGCGCCCGATGCCGACGGCGTGGTGCACAACGTCAACGCCGACACCGCGGCAGGGGCGCTCGCTGCCGCGCTGGACGCCGAGAAGCTGGTCGTGCTCACCGACGTCGAAGGCCTGTATGCGAACTGGCCCGACCGGGAGTCGCTGATCGACAAGGTCCGCGTCGACCGGCTCGAAGAGATGCTGCCAGGCCTTGCCAGCGGCATGATCCCGAAGATGGAGGCCTGCGTACGCGCGGTGCGCGGCGGGGTCGGCAGCGCACACGTGATCGACGGCCGTATTGCTCACTCGGTGCTGCTCGAGGTTTTCACCTCGAGCGGGATCGGCACGATGGTTCTCCCGGAGGAGTCAGATGTCTAGCGCAGCTGCCCAGAGCTTGAATGTCACCGCCCAGCGCCGGTGGCAAGCCGCGCTGATGAACAACTACGGCGTTCCGCGGATCGAACTGGTGCGCGGCGAAGGCGCCATGGTGTTCGACGCCGACGGCAAGGCCTACCTCGACCTGGTCGGTGGCATCGCGGTCAACGCGCTCGGCCACGCGCACCCCGCCATCGTCGACGCGGTGAGCCGCCAGGTCGCCACCCTCGGGCACACCTCGAACCTCTACATCAACCCGGTCACCGTCGAGCTCGCCGAGCGACTGCTCGACGTCGCGGGGCTGACCGGCGACGGCTCCGCGCGACCGGCACCGAGCGGCGAAGCGACCAGCGGCACTGAGCGCGCTTCAGCCCCGCCGGCGTGTGAGGCGACAGGCAAGCTCCTCTTCGTCAACTCCGGGGCCGAAGCCGTCGAGGCCGCGCTGAAGCTGAGCAGGCTGACTGGCCGGTCCGAAGTCGTCGCCTGCGACGGCGCCTTCCACGGCAGGACGATGGGCTCGCTCACCCTCACCGGGCAGCACGCCAAGCGGACGCCTTTCGAGCCGTTGGTCCCCGGCGTGCGGCACGTTCCCTTCGGTGACGTAGACGCCCTGGCCGCCGCGGTCAGCACCGAGACGGCGGCTGTCTTCCTCGAGCCGATCCTGGGCGAGGGCGGCGTGGTGCCCGCGCCGGACGGCTACCTGCAGGCGGCCCGCGACATCACCTCGGCGGCGGGCGCCCTGCTCGTGCTCGACGAGGTGCAGACCGGGATCGGCAGGCTCGGCAGCTGGTTCGCGTTCCAGCAGGCAGGCATCACGCCCGACGTGATCACCCTGGCCAAAGGGCTCGGCGGCGGGCTGCCGCTGGGCGCGGTGATCGGCGTCGGCGCCGCCGGGGAGCTGTTGCTTCCCGGGCAGCACGGCACCACCTTCGGCGGGAACCCGATCGCGAGCGCCGCCGGCCTCGCGGTGATCAACACCATCACCGAGTCGGGCCTGCTCGATCACACCGCCGCGATGGGCAAGGTCCTCGCCGCCGGAATCGAAGCGCTGAACCATCCCCTGGTGGCAGGCGTCCGAGGCACCGGGTTGTTGCTGGGCATCGGTCTGCGCCACCCGGTGTCCGCCGCCGCGGCGAAGGCGGCGGCCGACGCCGGCTTCCTCATCAACAACGTGCAGCCGGACACGATCCGGCTCGCGCCACCGCTGATCATCGACGCCGCGCAGGTCGAGGGGTTCCTCTCGGCGCTACCCGCCGTCCTCGATACCGCCCTTGACACCGCACAGGAGTCCTGAGATGCCACGCCACTTCCTTCGCGACGACGATCTGGACCCGCAAGAGCAGCGGGCGGTACTCGACCTGGCCGACAAGTTCAAGGCAGACCCGCTGGGCAACCGCGCGCTGGCCGGGCCCCGCACCGTGGCGGTGATCTTCGAGAAGAACTCCACACGCACCCGGTTCTCCTTCGAGGTCGGCATCGCCCAGCTCGGCGGCCACGCCGTGGTGGTCGACGGCCGCTCGATGCAGCTGGGCCGGGAGGAGACCCTGGAAGACACCGCGCGGGTGCTCGGCCGCTACGTCGACGCCGTGGTGTGGCGGACTTTCGCGCAGGCGCGCATGGACGCGTTCGCGTCCGCCTCGACCGTGCCGGTAGTCAACGCGCTGACCGACGAGTTCCACCCGTGCCAGATCCTGGCCGACCTGCAGACCATCCGGGAGCGCAAAGGCAGCCTGGCCGGTCTCACGTTGACCTACCTCGGCGACGGCGCCAACAACATGGCGCACTCGCTGCTGCTCGGCGGGGTCACTGCGGGCTTGCACCTGCGGATCGCCGCCCCGGCGACGTTCCAACCGGCGCCCTGGGTGCTCGACCTGGTGCGGGCGCGGGCGGCGGAGACCGGTGGCTCGGTCGGGGTCTTCACCGATCCGCACGAGGCGGTCGAGGGCGCGGATGTGGTGACCACGGACGCCTGGACGTCGATGGGGCAGGAGAACGACGGCATGGACCGCGTGGGGCCGTTCCGGCCGTTTCAGCTCAACGCCGAACTGCTGGCCCACACCGGGAAGGCGGACACCATCGTGCTGCACGACCTGCCGGCCCACCGCGGCTGGGAGATCACCGACGAGGTGATCGACGGTCCGCAGAGCGCGGTGTGGGACGAGGCGGAGAACCGGCTGCACGCGCAGAAGGCGCTGCTGGTGTGGCTGCTGGGCCGATGACACGAGCAGGGCGGCAGGCGCGGATCATCGAGCTGGTCTCGTCGTCGGGCATCCGGAGCCAGACCGAGCTCGCCAAGATCCTCGCGGCGGAAGGCATCGAGGTCACGCAGGCGACGCTCTCGCGGGACCTCGACGAACTCGGCGCGGTGAAGCTCCGGGCGGCCGACGGCGGCGCGCCGGTGTATGTCATCCCGGAGGACGGCAATCCGGTCAAGGGCGTGCAGGGTGGCACGTCGCGGCTGTCCCGGCTGCTCGCCGAGCTGCTGGTGTCCGCGGAGGGCTCGGCCAACATCACCGTGGTCCGCACGCCGCCCGGCGCGGCGCAGTTCCTGGCGAGCGCGATCGACCGGGCGGCGCTGGCCGAGGTGCTCGGCACCATCGCGGGTGACGACACCGTCATGGTGATCGCCCGCGACCCCATCGGTGGCGATGCACTGGCCCGCCTACTGACCGCACTGTCCGATGGGGTGGAACCTACGCGGCCACACCCACGACCACTGACCCAGAGCGAAGGAAGAGGAAATTGAGCAAAGTTCTTATGTCCCTACCTAAGGGAGAGCGCGTCGGCATCGCCTTCTCCGGGGGGCTTGACACGTCCGTGGCCGCTGCCTGGATGCGCGACAAGGGTGCGGTGCCGTGCACCTACACCGCCGACATCGGACAGTACGACGAGTCCGACATCGACGGGGTGCCCAGCCGCGCGGTGGACTACGGCGCGGAGATCGCCCGCATCCTGGACTGCAAGCAACAGCTCGTCGAGGAAGGCCTTGCCGCCCTGGCCTGCGGCGCGTTCCACCTTCGTTCCGGCGGTCGCGCCTACTTCAACACCACCCCGCTCGGCCGGGCCGTCACCGGCACGATGCTGGTCCGCGCGATGCACTCCGACGGCGTTGACATCTGGGGCGACGGCTCGACCTTCAAGGGCAACGACATCGAGCGGTTCTACCGGTACGGGCTGCTGGCCAACCCCGAGCTGCGCATCTACAAGCCGTGGCTGGACCCAGAGTTCGTGCGCGAGCTCGGCGGCAGGCAAGAGATGAGTGAGTGGCTCTCGTCGCACGGCCTGCCGTACCGCGACTCGGCGGAGAAGGCGTATTCCACCGACGCCAACATCTGGGGCGCCACCCACGAGGCCAAGACCCTCGAGCACCTCGACGTCTCGCTGGAGACGGTCGAGCCGATCATGGGGGTGCGGTTCTGGGACACCTCGGTGGAGATCGAGCCCGAGGACGTCACCGTCCGGTTCGAAGCGGGCCGACCGGTCGCGATCAACGGGACAGCCTACGACGACCCGGTGGCCTTGGTGATGGCAGCCAACACCGTTGGCGGTCGCCATGGCCTCGGCATGTCTGACCAGATCGAGAACCGGATCATCGAGGCCAAGTCGCGCGGTATTTACGAGGCGCCTGGCATGGCGCTGCTCTGGGTCGTCTACGAGCGGTTGCTCAACGCGATCCACAACGAGGACACCATCGCCAACTACCACCTCGAGGGACGCAAGCTCGGACGGCTGCTCTACGAGGGCCGCTGGCTGGACCCGCAGGCGCTGATGCTGCGTGAGGCGATCCAGCGGTGGATCGCCTCGCTGGTCACCGGTGAGGTGACGCTCCGGCTGCGGCGCGGCGAGGACTACACCATCCTGGCCACCGAAGGCACCAACTTCTCCTACCACCCGGAGAGGCTCTCGATGGAGCGGGTCTCCAACGCCGCGTTCGGTCCTACCGACCGGATCGGACAGCTGACCATGCGCAACCTCGACATCGCCGACTCGCGCCACAAGCTTGAGTTCTACGCCGCACAGCCGCTCGACCAGGGCCAGGTCCTCGTCGAGCACGGCACGCTCTTTGGTGAGCTGCCCGCAGGGGGCGCGGAGAGGATCACGGCTAATCCGGAGGCATCGCGCGACACGCAGACGTCCCTCGACGAGGCCGCCATGGAGTTCGGGACCGACTGATGAGCGAAGACACCACAGACAGCAAAGACACCGCCGAGCTCAAGCTATGGGGCGGCCGGTTCGCCAGCGGGCCGGCCGAGGCGATGGCGGCACTCAGCGCGTCGACCCACTTCGACTGGCGGCTCGCTCCCTACGACATCGCCGGTTCGCGGGCGCACGCCAGGGTGCTGCGTCAGGCTGGGCTGCTCAGCGACGACGAGCTCAGCGCGATGCTGGTCGCGCTGGGCACCCTGGAAGCCGACGTCGCCTCGGGCGCGTTCACGCCGACGATCGCTGATGAGGACGTTCACACCGCGCTGGAGCGTGGGCTGCTGGAACGGGCGGGCGCCGACCTGGGCGGCAAGCTCCGTGCCGGGCGTTCTCGCAACGATCAGGTCGCCACGCTGTTCCGCATGTGGCTGCGTGATGCGGCGCGCCGGGTTGCCGGCGGCACGCTCGACGTGGTCGGTGCCCTGGTGGCGCAGGCCGAACGTCACCCGGCCGCGGTCCTGCCCGGCCGCACGCATATGCAGCTCGCCCAGCCGGTGCTGCTCGCGCATCACCTGCTGGCCCATGCGCAGTCGTTGCTGCGTGACGTCAGCAGGCTGCGCGACTGGGATGCCCGCACCGCGGAGTCTCCGTACGGCTCCGGTGCGCTGGCCGGGTCGTCGCTCGGTCTCGACCCGGAAGCCGTCGCCGCGGAACTGGGCTTCGACCGCGCGGTGGCGAACTCCATCGACGGCACCGCATCGCGTGACTTCGTCGCGGAGTTCGCGTTCGCGGTGGCCATGCTCGGCGTGAACCTGTCGCGGATCGCCGAAGAGGTCATCCTCTGGAACACCCCGGAGTTCGGCTACGTCACGCTCGACGACGCCTGGGCCACCGGCAGCTCGATCATGCCGCAGAAGAAGAACCCAGATGTGGCCGAGCTGACCAGGGGCAAGTCCGGGCGGCTGATCGGCAACCTCACCGGCTTGCTCGCCACGCTCAAGGCGCAGCCATTGGCGTATAACCGGGACCTGCAGGAGGACAAGGAGCCGGTGTTCGACTCGGTCGAGCAGCTCGAGCTGTTGTTCCCGGCGATCGCGGGGATGCTCGGCACGTTGACGTTTCACACCGATCGGCTGGCCGAGCTCGCGCCCGCCGGCTTCACCCTCGCGACCGACATCGCCGAGTGGCTGGTCCGTCAAGGGATACCGTTCCGCGTCGCGCATGAGGCCGCGGGGGAGTGCGTCCAGCGCGCCGAGACCGGGGGAGTGGGCCTTGACGAGCTGACCGACGAGCAGTTCGCGGCCATTCACCCCGCGCTGACGCCGAAGGTGCGAGAGGTGCTGACCGTCGACGGTTCTATCGCGTCCCGCGACGGCCGGGGCGGTACCGCGCCCGTCCGGGTTGCCGAACAGCTCGCCGAGGTGACGGCGGCGGTCGCCGAGGGCCGCGCGTGGGCGGCGGAGGCTGCGACGCCGGGCCGTTGAGCGAGTGGAAAGCGCCGGGATAATCCGGCATGGAGAAGGAGATGTGAGAGCTCTGCATCGAAGGAGTAGCGATCCGCGGTGGCCCCGAGTCATGCGTTGGTGTTCCGTGAGGGCGCAGCGAAGCGTTGACAGGGG
>WHSS01000103.1 GCA_009379975.1 Actinophytocola sp. | reverse complement strand
CTGGGCGGAGTGAATGACGCTTTCAGTCCGTTGAACGGACTGAAAGCGACTTTCAGCGCGCCGGTATGGGTGCGCCTGTGACTGCCCTCATACTGGGTGCGTTGAAGGGAAGGAGCCACCGTGCGTTTTTCCGTACCCACCCGCGGCAGAATGCTCGATGCCCGGCAGCGCGTGCTGCCCCCGATCCGCAGGGCGGTCGGGTTCGCAGCTGATGCACTTCGCAGGCTCGACGCGGCACTCGCTGACGCGGGTTCGCAGCCAGAACCCGCGTCCTCGGAGCCAGAACCTAAGTCTCCGCAGGGATCCCCGGCCACGGACGATCCCGCGGACCTCGACGAGAAGGTCATCGCCGTGCGGGAAGCCAGGCAAGCCGCCATCGCGCAGCGGGATGCCGGACTGGCCGACCGGCTGACCGCAGTGGAGGACCACCTGCTCCATCAGGTACGGAGTTCCCGCTCCGCACCCCTGGTATCGGCGCGGGACCGATTGTCGGGTGTCGCGCGCCTCGAGGACATCCGCAAGCAACTGCTCGCGAATACCCCGCGCCCGGACGGCGTCGAAGACGACGACGATCCGGAAGGCCGCTAGCGAGCGCCGGAAGTTCGCAGCATAGGTTTTCTCGCACCCGTGGGCCGAGCCGAATGTGGTGTTCGGTACCTATGCGGTACTCAACGCCACATTCGGCTCGCCACGATCTCGGCGCGCTTGCCGTGCCCGCCTCTTCCCGATCCGGCCGCCGCGGAGTCCCCGCGTCAAATCCGCCGGGCCGACTGGGAGTTATGTCGCGAATTTCTGACGCGCCGCTAGGCCGTGTCTTATGGATCTCGATCGATGGGATTCGTGATCCAGGTGGTCGCTGGCAAGGCGGCGGGAAGTCCTCGTTCCGGTGTTGTACTCGGGCTTTCCGGCAACACAGCCAGCGACCACCTGGGCGCGAATACCGCGATCACGGATCCGTAAGACACGGCCTAGTTGAGTGTGGCCGCGGTGCCGAGCTCGCCGAGCCCGGAATGCGGCGCCGGTACCGCGCGCAGCGCGCCAAGGAAGCCGGCCTCCCTGGTGAGGAGCTGGGCGACCAGGCGTAGCCGGTGCAGCGCATCGCGTTCGGCCAGCAGCGCCTGGCGGTCGGCGAGCGGGAGCAGGCAGTCCGCCGCCATCAGATAGCCGAGGTGACTCAACTCGGTCTCCACGGGCGGTGCCTGCCAGTCGCCGTCCTGCCACGCTGCCTCGCAGTAGCGCTCGTGGGCGGCACGCGCGGCGGCGGCCAGGGTGACCGTGGTGGTCCCCGCCGAGGCGAGACTGGGCAGATCCGGTAGCCACTCGACGGTGCCGACCAGGTAGGGCGCTTCGATCGAGGACAGTTCGTGCAGCCGGAACCGGCGATGTCCGGTGGTGACGACGTCGAATCGACCACCGTCGAGCGGTTCAGCCTCGCGCAGCAACGCCGTGCAGCCGATCTCGTGTACTTGCTCGGCCCCATCGACGTCGTTGGTCAGTGCGTTCTTGATCGCGAGCACCCCGAACTCGCGGTCGGGCACCGCACCGGAGATCAGGTCGGCGATGAGTTGCCGATATCGCGGCTCGAAGATGTGCAGCGGGAGGTGAACGCCCGGCAGGAGCACGGTGTGCAACGGAAACAGTGGGAACTTCTCCCGGTATCCGGTGTCTGGTTCGTCCGCTCGCACCCGTCCACGCTACGTCCATCTCGGCTCGCTCGCCCGGCGACGCATCATCCAGGTGAGCGTTTGCTCACCGCGTGCCGGGCGGACGCAGCACCGCGAACGGGTCCGTGACCTGCATCCCCGTGCTGGTGAAGGTGAACAGCGCGGCGGGCCGCCCGCCTGCCCGTCCCGGCGGCACGGTGGCGCCCGTCGGTTTCAAGACGCCGCGGCGGGACAGCACCCGTTGCAGGTTCGTCGGCGACACCTTGTGCCCGAGTGCGGCGGCGTAGATGTCCCGCAACGCGGAAATGGTGAACTGTTCGGGAGCGAGCGCGAAGCCGATGTTGGTGTAGCTGAGCTTCGAGCGCAGCCGATCGCGGGCTCGCAGCACGATCGCCTGATGGTCGAACGCAGTGCGGGGGAGTTCCTCGATGGGATGCCATGCGGTGTCCTCCGGCATCGCCGGGTCGGCTTCGGAGGGCACCAGGCCGAGGAAGGCCGTGGCGACCACGCGCGGCCCCGGCACCCGGTCCGGGGCGCTGAACACCGCAAGCTGCTCAACATGTTGCAGCTTGCGGATGTCGACCTTTTCGGCGAGCTGCCTGCGGACCGACGTCTCGACGTCCTCGTCGGCGCGCAGCCTGCCGCCCGGTAATGACCAGCGCCCGATGTGCGGATCGAGCGCGCGTTGCCACAGCACCACCTGCAGTGTGCCCAATCGCACTTGTAGTACTACGCACAAGACCTCGTGTGCCAGGGGGGCACGGGTGTTAATATGGCTACGCATGTTTTCGATCGTAAGGCGAAAACCTCTCCGCGTACAAGCCGGCACGCGGAAGCGGCGCTACGTGAGGAGGAGTACTCATGACTGAGACGCTGACCCCCGCCCCCGCGGATCTCACCCCGTACGGCGGCGTCATCGCCGACGCGGCATGGGCGGACGAGGTGCGTCGGCTGGCCAAGGAGCGCGACGCCGTGCTCCTCGCGCACAACTACCAGTTGCCCGAGATCCAGGAGATCGCCGACCACACCGGTGACTCGCTCGCGCTGTCGCGGATCGCGGCCGAGTCCGAGGCCTCGACCATCGTGTTCTGCGGTGTGCACTTCATGGCCGAGACCGCCAAGATCCTCAGCCCGGCGAAGACGGTGCTGATTCCCGACGCCAGGGCAGGCTGTTCCCTCGCCGATTCGATCACCGCGGACCAGCTGCGCGAGTGGAAGGCCGAGTACCCCGGAGCCGTCGTGGTCTCCTACGTGAACACGACCGCGGAGGTCAAGGCGGAGACCGACATCTGCTGCACCTCGTCGAATGCGGTCGACGTGGTCGCCTCCATACCCGCTGACCAGGATGTTCTCTTCCTGCCTGACCAGTTCCTCGGCGCGCACGTCAAGCGCGAGACGGGCCGGGAGAACCTGCACATCTGGGCGGGCGAGTGTCACGTGCACGCCGGTATCAACGGCCCGGAGCTGGCCGAGCGTGCCGCCGCGAACCCCGACTCCGACCTGTTCATCCACCCCGAATGCGGCTGTGCGACATCGGCGCTCTACCTCGCGGGCGAAGGCATTGTGCCCGCCGAGAAGGTGAAGATCCTCTCGACCGGTGACATGGTCAAGCAGGCGAAGGAGACGAACGCCAAGTCGGTGCTCGTCGCCACCGAGATCGGCATGCTGCACCAGTTGCGCAAGGCGGCGCCGGAGATCGAGTTCAACGCCGTCAACGATCGCGCGTCCTGCCGCTACATGAAGATGATCACTCCGGCCGCGCTGCTGCGCTCGCTGCGCCACGGCGTTGACGAGGTCCACGTCGATCCCGAGATCGCCAAGCGGGCCCGCGCGTCGGTACGGCGCATGATCGAGATCGGGCAGCCTGGCGGTGGCGAATGACCGGGCAATCATCCGACCTGGTTAACGCCTCAGGAGCGAAAACCGCGCTGGTGCCTCGGTGGGAAGCGGAAGCCGAACTGGTGGTCGTCGGGTCGGGCGTCGCCGGGCTCACCGCGGCGCTGCGCGCCCGAGAACTCGGTCTGCGCACGCTGGTGGTGACCAAGGCGGAGATCTCGGACAGCAACACCCGCTGGGCGCAGGGCGGCGTCGCGGTGGTTCGATCCGAGGAGCACGACGACGGTGACGACGTCGAGCGGCACATCGCCGACACGGTGTCGGCGGGCGCGGGGCTGTGCGATACCGACGCGGTGCGTTCGATCATCGCGGGCGGACCCGCCGCGGTCGCGCGGCTACGTGCCCGGGGCGCGAGTTTCGACGCGGGCCCGGACGGCGCGCTGGCCCGCACCAGAGAGGGTGGCCACAGCGCCTTCCGAGTCATCCACGCCGGCGGCGACGCCACCGGTGCCGAGGTCGAGCGCGCGCTGGCCGCCGATGCGTCCCGGCGCGGGCTCGCCGTGCTCGAACGTCACATCGCGGTCGATGCGCTGCGCACCCCGTTCGGCGGCGTCGGTGGCCTGCTCGTGCTCGACGCCGATGGCGTGCCCGGCCTGCTGCGTGCTCCCGCTGTGCTACTGGCCACCGGCGGTCTCGGCCAGCTGTATCAGGCGACCTCCAACCCGGAGATCGCGACCGGCGACGGGCTCGCGCTGGCGTTGCGTGCCGGCGCGGTGGGCGCTGATCTCGAGTTCGTGCAGTTCCATCCGACGGTGCTCTACACCGTCGGCGCGAGCGGCCGGTGCCCGCTGGTCACCGAGGCGGTGCGGGGCGAGGGCGCCGTACTGGTCGACGCGACCGGGGCGCGGGTCATGGCCGGGGTGCATCCGCTCGGTGACCTTGCTCCCCGCGACGTCGTCTCGGCGGTGATCACCCGGCGGATGGCCACCGCTCCCGGCGGCGTCGATGATCACGTCTTCCTCGACGCCACCGCGTTGCCGAACTTCGCGCGCCGGTTCCCCACGGTCAACGCCGCCTGCCGCCGTGCCGGTGTCGATCCCACGGCCGAGCCGATCCCGGTCACGCCCGCCGCGCACTTCGCGTGCGGCGGGGTGCTGACTTCGACGGCGGGCCGGACCGGGGTGCAAGGCCTCTATGCCGCGGGCGAAGTCGCCCGCACCGGGCTCAACGGCGCCAACCGGCTGGCGTCCAACAGCTTGCTCGAAGGGCTGGTCCTCGGCGAACGGGCTGCGGAGGCGGTGGCGATGGACCTTGCGGCTGGCGCACTGGCCGTCGTGGACCAAGCGAGCGTGCCCGAGCGGCCGAGCGTGCCGGTAGTGCCGCGTGCGCCGCTGCAACGCACGATGAGCAGGCACGCCGCGATCGGCAGGGACGCCGCAGGGCTGGCCGCCGCCGCGAGGGCGCTGGCCGATTCCGGCGCGGAGCAGGTGATGAGCAGCCATGGCGCGGTGGAGGACGCCGCGTTGACGCTGCTGGCACGCACGCTGCTGGTCGCGGCGGAGCACCGGACGGAGTCCCGGGGCGCGCACGTCCGCCTCGACTTCCCGGATCGCGACGACGCCGGGTGGCAGCGGCCGCTGCTGCTACGGCTCGACGCGGCCGGTGAGCCGGTGCTGCTGGATCCGGTGCTGCTGAGCGGGGCAGCCTGATGGCCGTCACACTCTCGGACCAGGCGACGGCGGCGCTGAGCGAGGCCGGGCTCGACCTCGACGACGTGCGCCGCGTCGTGCGGACCGCACTCGACGAGGACCTGCGCTACGGCGCCGACGCGACGACCGCGGCAACCGTGCCGGCGTCGGCGCGCCAGGTCGCCGAGCTGACGCCCCGTGCTCCCGGTGTGCTCGCCGGATTGCCCGTGGCGCTGGCCGTCTTCGACGCGGTGCTCGGCGCCGACTATGAGTTGCTCAGCTGCGCGCCGGAAGGCAGCCGGGCCGGCGTGGGGGAGCCGGCGCTGGTGCTGCGTGGCCCGGTCCGGGGCCTGCTCACCGCCGAACGCACCGCGCTGAACCTGCTGTGTCACCTCTCCGGGGTCGCGACGGCCACCGCGGCGTGGGTGGCCGAGGTCGACGGCACCGGGTGCGCCATCCGTGACTCCCGCAAGACGCTGCCGGGGCTGCGGCTGCTGCAGAAGTATGCGGTGCGCGCGGGCGGTGGCGTGAACCACCGGATGGGGCTGGGCGACGCCGTGCTGATCAAGGACAACCACGTCGTCGCGGCGGGCTCGGTCACCGCGGCGCTGCGGGCGGTACGTGATGCCGCGCCGGAGCTCGCGTGCGAGGTCGAGGTTGACACCGTCGCGCAGGTCGACGAAGCGCTGGCCGCCGGTGCGGACCTGGGGGGCGGGCCCCTCGGAGAGGGGGGTGGGAACGTGACAGTCCTGCTCGACAACTTCACGCCCGCGCAGTGTGTAGAGGCGGTGCGGCGCCGGGACGCGGTCGCGCCGAAGACCCGGCTCGAATCCTCCGGGGGGCTGCGGCTCGACGTGGCGAGGGCCTACGCGGAAACCGGCGTCGACTTCCTGGCCGTCGGCGCGCTGACTCATTCTTCGCCAGCGCTCGACGTCGGCCTCGACCTGCGCTGACGGCCGCCCGCGTGCTGGACCTGCGCTGAAAGACGCCTTCAGTCCACTGGACGGACTGAAAGGGCCATTCACTCCGTTTAGCGGACTGAAGGCGTCTTTCAGCTTCTGCCCAGGCGGCGGTTGGCCAGCACGGCGGTGGTGTGGCGTGAACTTTCCGCCACGGCCAGGTCGAGCTCGGTGACCAGGGTGCCTGCTGCCGCGCCTAGCCGCGCGTGGACGTTGCCGAACGGGTCCGCGGCGAGCGAATGCCCGATTCCGGTCGGGATCTTCGGGTCCACCGGGATGTCGTGCGCGGCGGGGTCCGCCTGGTCGGCGCCCAGAACCCAGCAGCCCGCATCGAGGGCCCGCGCCCGGATCAGCAGCTCCCACTGTTCGAGCTTGCCCTTACCCGCGCCCCACGAAGCGGGCACGGCCACCGCAGAGGCGCCGGCGTCGGCAAGCGCCTGGAACAGCTCAGGGAATCGCACGTCATAGCAGGTGGCGAGGCCGAGCGTGGCGCCGTCGACCTCAACGGTGACGGGTTTGTCCCCGGCGGCGACGGTGCGTGACTCGCGGAAGCCGAACGCGTCGTAGAGGTGGATCTTGTCGTAGCCGAGGTGCTGCCCGCGCCCGGTGACCAGCAGCGTGTTGTGCACCCGCTCGCTGTCTGCCGGCGTGAACATGCCCGCGACCACCAGGACTCCCGCCTGTTCGGCGATTGTGGCGACCTCGGTGGCCCACGGTCCGTCGATCGGCTCGGCCAGCTCGCGCAGTGGTGTGCCGAACTTCGCCATCGTGGCCTCCGGGAACACCGCCACCGTGGCTTCCTCCGCGGCTGCTCGCGCGACCCCGGCACGAACCAGCTCGAGGTTGGCCGCCGGCTCCGCGGTCCCGGTGATCTGACAGAGAGCAATGCGCATCGTGCTGGCCCCTCGTGCGTGAAAGTGGTTGCCCTACCACGGTAACCGCTCACGAGGGGGTCGTGAGTGCTCACGCGTGCCGGGGCAAGGTGATTCACGCACGAGGCGGGCGCGAGCTCGCACGATGGGCGCCGCAAGTACCCTTGACGCATGCTCAACCGTACCGATTTGCGCACGTCAGTCCCCACCGATGCGGAGTTGCGCGCCACCTTGCCGCGCGCCGTTGTCGACGTGGACGCCGCGCTGCATCAGGTGCGGCCGGTGGTTGACGCGGTGCGTGAGCGAGGCGTCGAAGCCGTGCTGGAGTACGCCGAGCGCTTCGACAAGGTCCGGCCGGAAAGCGTGCGGGTACCCGCGGTCGAGCTGGAGAAGGCGCTCGGCGAGCTGGACGCCGGCGTCCGATCGGCGCTGGAGGAGTCGATCGCCCGCGCCCGCGTCGTGCACGCCGACCAGCGGCGCGAGGACGTCACCACCACGGTCGCCGACGGCGGCACCGTCACCGAGCGCTGGGTGCCGGTGCGCCGGGTCGGCCTCTACGCGCCGGGTGGCCTGGCGGTGTATCCGTCGAGCGTGGTGATGAACGTTGTACCGGCGCAAGCCGCGGGCGTGGCCTCGCTGGTGGTCTGCTCGCCGCCCCAGGCGGAGTTCGGGGGGTTGCCGCACCCGGTGATCCTTGCCGCCGCCGCGCTGCTCGATGTCGACGAGGTCTGGGCCGTCGGCGGCGCGCAGGCCGTCGCGCTGCTGGCCTACGGTGGCACGGACACCGACGGCGCGGAGCTGGCGGCGGTGGACATGGTTACCGGCCCCGGCAACATCTACCTGACCGCGGCCAAGCGCATGCTGCGCGGCTTGATCGGCATCGACTCCGAGGCGGGGCCGACCGAGATCGCGATCCTGGCCGACGAGACGGCGGATCCGGTGCATGTCGCGGCGGATCTGATCAGCCAGGCCGAGCACGACCCGATGGCGGCCAGCGTGCTGGTGACCGACTCCGAGGCGCTGGCCGACGCGGTCGACGCCGAGCTGGTGCGCCGGGTGGCGGGCACCAAGCACACCGAACGCGTCGCGCAAGCCTTGCGGGGCAAGCAGTCCGGCACGGTGCTGGTCGCCAGCGTGGCGGATGGATTGCGCGTCGTCGACGCCTACGCCGCCGAGCACCTGGAGATCCAGACCGCCGACGCCCGCGAGGTCGCCGCCAAGGTGCGCAACGCGGGCGCGATCTTCGTCGGCCCGTACGCGCCGGTCTCGCTCGGCGACTACTGCGCTGGCTCCAATCACGTGCTGCCCACCGGCGGCTACGCGCGGCACTCCGCGGGCCTGTCGGTGCAGACGTTCCTGCGCGGCATCCACGTGGTCGACTACTCCGAGCCCGCGCTGCGCGAGGTCGCCGCGCAGGTGGTCGCGCTCGCCGACGCCGAGGACCTGCCCGCTCACGGCGAGGCGGTCATGGCTCGCTTCCCAGGTGGGATCGCCCAGTGAGCCCGTTGAACCAGGTGCGGCCGGTGACGCTGGATGAGCTGCCCCTGCGCGAAGACCTGCGCGGCAAGTCGCCGTACGGTGCGCCGCAGCTCGATGTCGCGGTGCGGCTCAACACCAACGAGAACCCGTACCCGCCGCCGCCCGAACTCGTCGCCGACGTCACGGCCGCCGCCGAGCGGGCCGCGCGGGAGCTGCACCGGTACCCCGATCGGGATGCCGTCGCGCTGCGCACGGACCTCGCGGCCTACCTGAGCCGCACGACCGGGGTCACGCTCGGCGCCGAGAACCTGTGGGCCGCTAATGGGTCCAACGAGATCCTGCAGCAGATCCTGCAGGCCTTCGGCGGCCCGGATCGCAGCGCGCTCGGCTTCGAGCCGTCCTACTCGATGCACCCGATCATCGCCTCGGGCACCCGCACCCGGTGGGTCCCGGCGCCCCGGCGCGCGGACTTCACGCTGGACACCGCCGCGGCATCGGCGATGATCGCCGAGCAGCGGCCCGATGTGGTGTTCGTCACGAGCCCGAATAACCCGACCGGGGGCTCGATCCCGCCGGATGAGCTGCGGGAGGTGCTGGCCGCCGCGCCGGGCATGGTCGTGGTCGACGAGGCCTATGCGGAGTTCTCCACCCGGCCCAGCGCGGTCGAGTTGCTGGCCGAGTTCCCCGCGAAGCTGATCGTCTCCCGGACGATGAGCAAGGCCTTCGCGTTCGCCGGCGGCAGGCTGGGCTATCTCGCGGCCACGCCCGCGGTGGTCGACGCTCTGCAGCTGGTGCGGCTGCCGTATCACCTGTCCACGCTCACCCAAGCTGCGGCACGGGCGGCGCTGGCCCACGGCGATCAGACCCTGGCTTCGGTCAGCAAGCTGATCGCGGAACGGGAGCGCGTGGTGGCGGCGCTGGCCGACCTGGGCCGCGACGTGGTCCCCAGTGACGCCAACTTCGTTCTGTTCGGCCGGTTCGACGACGCCCCGGCCATCTGGCGCTCCTATGTGGACAATGATGTACTGATCAGGGACGTTGGCATCGACGGGTACCTGCGCGTGACGATCGGAACCCCGGCGGAGAACGACGCGTTCCTCGCCGCGACTAAGGAAGTGTGCTCATGAGCCGGATCGGCAAGGTGGATCGGACGACCAAGGAGTCGTCGATCTCCGTCGAGGTCGATCTCGACGGCAGCGGGCAGGTCGAGGTGGACACCGGTGTGGCGTTCTACGACCACATGCTGACCGCGTTCGGCGTGCACGGCGCCCTCGATCTGCGGGTCAGCGCGACCGGTGACATCCACATCGACGCGCACCACACCGTCGAGGACACCGCGATCGTGCTGGGCCAGGCCATCCGCGAGGCGCTGGGCGACAAGCGGGGCATCCGCCGGTTCGGCGACGCGTGGATCCCCATGGACGAGACGCTCGCGCACGCAGCGGTGGACGTCTCAGGGCGGCCCTACTGCGTGCACCTCGGCGAGCCCGCGCGGTTCGAGACCTTCACCATCGGCGGCAATTACCCGTTCGTGCTGACCAGGCACGTGTTCGAGTCGCTCTCCTTCCACGCGCAGATCGCGCTGCACGTGCGAGTGGTGCACGGCAGGGACCCGCACCACATGGCCGAGGCGCAGTACAAGGCCGTCGCCAGGGCACTGCGTGCCGCCACCGAAGCGGATCCCCGGCTCGGCGGAGTCCCGTCGACGAAGGGCGTGCTGTAGATGCCCGACGAGGTCATCGTCGTCGGGCTGCTCGCCCTGGCGGGATTCCTGATCGGCGGCGTGTACAGCGCATGGAGAACAGCCAGGGTCTTAGCGATCGTGCTCGCTGTCGGCGCGGCGCTGGCCGTGGGCGGCGCGCTCGCCTGGTGGTCCTCGCTGTAACCGCTCACCCGGCGCGGCGCGGCAAAGGCAGATCGACGTCCGGCATCCCGGTCGCGGTCAGCACCGGCTGCGGCTCGCAATGCTCCCAGCCCGGCTCCCAGGGCCACGACCCGTAACAGTTGGGCCACACCAGTTGCAACACCGGGAAGTCGCCATCGGGATAAAGCTGGAACGCGGAGCACAGCCACTCGTCGTACTGGTTCCTGTCGACCTCCTGAAGCAGTGCCGGAACGCCGCCGAAGAAACTGCGGTACAGGCGTCCGCTGCGGAATCGTTCACCCGAGACGACCCGGCGCGCGTAGGCGTCGACCACTTCGTACGCATGGCCCCGTGCGCCGACCACGATGAGCTCGGGCGCCGAATGCACGGCCCATAATCCGACCGAGTACGTAACGCCCGGATGGATCACGTCTCCTTCTTCCTCGCCGCGGACGCTCACTTTGGTGTAGTCGTGTTCGGCGATCCGGGCGAACATCTCCCGCCGCGCCTGCTCGTAGGTCTTTCCGTCACAGATCTCGCACATGAGTCCTCCCTGTTCGACATCGGTCGAACAGATGTTCGCATGCGCCACCGACTGGTTCGGCCCGCTCAGCCGTGCAGCAGTCCGGAGCTGGGTTTGGGGTCGAACCAGGTCGACTTCGGCGGCATGACGAGGCCCGCGTCGGCGACGGCCATGATCTGCCGGATGTCGGGCGGGTAAAGCAGGAAGCCGATGGTGTCCCGTTCGGCGCAGTAGCGGGCGAGACTCGCGGTGTCCTCGGTGCCGGGAACGGCCGTGATGCGGACGTCGGATGCCACATCGGCGCCGCCGAGCATGGGGGAGAGGATGCCGTTCTCCAGCGCGACGAGGTCGAGCGAGGCCCTGGGGTCCGCGGCTGCGGGCGGAGTGCGCAGCCCGAGGCGGTACCAGCGGCCGTCAAGGTGCACGCCGACGATCCCGGGGGCGGGTTCGACCGGGACCGCCGACTCCGTAAGCCAGGCCGTGGCGGGGAGCGCCGCGAGGGTCTCGAGCGTCTCCGATTCCGGCGCCGGCCGTGCCAGGCAACGGTGATAGCCGAGCACTCGCATCTCATCGGCGGGAAAGAGCGCCGCGGGCATGAAGGGCGCGACGCCGGCATGTCCGGCGAAGTAGTCCGCGGCCGCGGACATCCGGTGATGGCCGTCGGCGATGTAGAGCACGTCGAGTTCGGCGAGCTCCGCCTGGATCGCGCGGGCGACGGCGCCGTCGGGCAGCAGCCACGCCGCTTCGGAACCGCCTTCACCGGAGACCAGGCGGCCGTCGGGTTCGCCCGTCGCGGTCTGGCAGAGCAGGGCTCGCAGCCTGGGCATCGACCGATGGAACAGCGTCACCGGCATGTGCGCCAGGGCCGAGGTCTCCCACATTTCCGCCAGCCGCCGGACCGGATCCGGGTGGGTGGCTTCGTGGCGGCGTATCCGGCCGCTGCGGTAGTCGTCGATGGCGAGTTCGACGATGACGCCCAACTGCCGATGCCTTCCCGCCGTGAGCTGGTAGACCACCGCGGCGGAGTCATGCTTGCGGTTCAGCACGCGCACCCGGGGCGGCCGGGTCGTCAGGGCGGCTGCCGGCATCGTCGGCCGCCCGGCAGGCAGGCCACTCATCGCCGGTGCACCGGACGGTCCGAACTCGCCGGGGTCAGGTCGAGGTTGACGCAGTGGCGCACCTCGCCCGCGTCGAACGCACAGACCATTCGGACGACTTCGGTGGCGACGGCGTGCTGGGCCTGCTCGGTGGACGCCCCGATGTGGTGCGTGGCGTAGACGTTCGGATGACGGGCCAGCCGCGAGTCGATCGGGCCGCTGCCCTGGCCGGGCTCGCCCGCCAGCACGTCGATCCCCGCACGCACCCCGTTGGCGTCCATCGCCTCGATGAGCGCTTCCTCGTCGACGATGTCGGCGCGGGAGGTATTGAGCAGGATCGTGTCCGGCCGCACCAGTGAAAGCAGCTCACGGTCGACGAGGTGGCGGGTGGCCGCTGCTGCCGGAACGTGAAACGACAGCACGTCGCAGGTCTGGGCCAGCGTGGGCAGGCTGTCGACGAAGGTGATACCCGCCGCGCGGGCGCGATCGACCGCGGCTCGGGACCGGTCCGGCTTGGCCACCGCGTAAACCTGCGCACCGAAGGCCGCGGCTCGCTCCGCGAAGGCGAGCCCTACCTGGCCGAGCCCGACGACGCCGATGCTGCGGCCCAGAATGCCGCGAGCCTGGGCGTACCGCTGCTTGTTCCAGCGCCCGGCGCGCAGGTCCGCGACGTTGTCGGGGATATTGCGGTCGAGGGACAGCAGCAGCCCGAAGGCGAGTTCGGCCACCGCTACGGCGTTGCGTCCGGGGACATTGCAGACATAGATGCCGCGGTCGGACGCCGCGTCGCAGTCGATGGTGTTGACGCCGGAGCCCGCTCGGATCACCAGCCGGAGCGTATCGGCGTCCGCGAGCGTGGCGGCCGTGACCCTGGTGCTGCGGACGACGAGCACGTCGCTGCCCGCGATGGCGTCAGCGAGTTCGTCGGTACCGAGCCCTGGCTGGTAGCTGCACTCGTGCCCGCCGTTGCCGAGCCGGCCGCGCGCTTGCTCCGGGAAGCTGTCAGCGATAAGAATCCTCATCGGCCGCTCCCATGCCTCGAACCGAACGAGGGTTGCGTCAGTAGCAACCGTTGCTCATAGTGCATCGTCAGCCACGCCGGTGGCGGACGTCAACCGCTGATAGGTCTTGAGCTCTGGTCCAGCCGCCAACTACCCACATTGGTTGCCGAACGTTGAGATCTCCTCGACCGGCGGTGAACCGACCGCCGCGACCACCCTTCGGGCGGCCCCGGCTGCCGATTGGCGGCCGGCCCAACCGCCTCGGAGTGGCCAGGCCGGGCGTCACGTCAGAGGCCGCCTTCCGCGGTCGGCTTGAGCTTCGCGGCGCCGGGCCCGACGCGGGCGAGCCGGTCGTCGTGGTTGAACAGCGAGCAGGAGCGCAGCGAGAGGCAGCCGCAGCCGATACACCCGGTGAGGCTGTCGCGGAGTCGTTCCAACGCGTCGATGCGCGCGTCGAGTTCGCCGTGCCACTTCTTGGACAGCCGCGTCCAGTCCGCCTTGGTCGGCGCATGGTCGGACGGCAGCGTCGAGAGGGCTTCGCTGATCTCTTCGAGGCTGAGCCCGACGCGCTGCGCCGAGCGGATGAAGGCGATGCGGCGCAGTATGGTGCGCGAGTAGCGTCGCTGATTGCCCGATGTTCGCTCGGCGGCGATCAGGCCGCGGTCCTCGTAGAATCGCAACGCGGTATGCGGTACGCCACTGCGTTCGGCTACCTGCCCGATCGTGAGATGCTGGGCCAACTTGGTCACACCTCCACCCTAGCCATAACTTCGACTTAGGTCGAAGTTGACGCAAGGCGAGCCCAAGGTGGCCGTGGGTGCCATATAGGCACCCCATGGCACCTTGGTTCCGCCCGGAAGCTACGCAGTTAGGACGAAGAGGTGGATTTCGTGCAGGGTCTCCGCGCAAAATCCACCGGACCGACGCCGCCGCAGAGCTGGTGCGGCGGGGCGGTCGATCCTCGAAAGACGGTACAAACGTTAGTGTGACAAAGGTCGAGATCTCGCCCCCCGCATCGGGCTCGCCGATGAGTAATCGGCCGTTCGTCGCACTCCTCATCGCCTCGGGCGGGCTGTTCTTCGGGTTCTCGCTGCTGGTCTCGGTGGTCCCGCTTTGGGTGGTCAAGCACGGCTCGGGGGAGTTCGTCGCCGGCGCGTCCACCGGGGTGTTCATGGCGACCACGGTCGTCGCGCAGTTCCTGATGGCCGGGCTGGTGCGCCGGTTCGGGTACCGGATCATGTCGATCGCGGGGGCGTTGCTGCTCGGCGTTCCGGTGCCGTTGCTGTTCATTGCCACCAGCTGGCAGCCGGTGCTGGCGATCTCGGGCGTACGTGGCCTGGGATTCGGCATCGTGACGGTCTGCGGGAGCGCGTTGATCGCCGAGTTGCTCCCACCGGGCTCGCATGGCCGCGGTTCCGGCCTCTACGGGCTCGCCGTCGGGCTGCCGCTGCTGATCGGCCTGCCCGCGAGCACGTCGATCGCGGGCACCATCGGTTTCGCACCCGTGTTCATCGCGAGTACGGCGTTGCCGCTGCTCGCCATCATTCCGCTGTGGGCGCTGCCTCGTACCGGGCACGAGGTGCGGGTGGCAGGACAGTCCGTGACCTCGGCCGCCGGCGCGGTGTGGCGGCCGTGGCTGCCGATGCTGGCCGGGTCGGTCGCGTTCGGCGCGATGGTGACGTTCCTGCCGCTCGTGTTCGCCGAGTCGCCGACGGCGGGCTCGGCAGCGCTGTTGCTGATGTCCGCGACCGTGCTAGGCGCGAGATGGCTCGCCGGCATCTGGGGCGACCGCGCCGCGATACACGGCAAGCTGCTGCTCGGCGGGTTGGCCGTGACCGCGCTGGGACTCACGGGGCTGGCGTTGGCCACCGAACTGTCCGGCAATGCCCTGGTGGTGCTCGGGGTCGGTGCGGTCGCGGTGTACGGCGCGGGCTTCGGTGTGGTGCAGAACGACTCGCTGGTCTTGATGTTCGCGCGGGTGTCGGCGGCAAGGGCCAGCGTGGCGTGGAACGTGGCCTTCGACGCTGGGCAAGGCATCGGCGCGGTGGCCGTCGGCGCCCTGGTCTCCGGCCTGAGTTACCCGGTGGCGTTCGGCTGCCTCGCCGGGTTCGCGATCCTGCTGCTGCCCGTGGCATGGCGGTCGCGGGCGCACGCATTACGCTGATCGTGTGCGACGTGTGGTGATTCTGGACTACGGATCAGGCAATCTTCGATCGGCCGAACGTGCGGTGCGCCGCGCCGGGGCCGAGGTCGAGGTCACTGCCGACCCGCATGCGGCGCTGGAGTCGGACGGG
This sequence comes from Actinophytocola sp., assembly GCA_009379975.1. GTDB lineage: Bacteria > Actinomycetota > Actinomycetes > Mycobacteriales > Pseudonocardiaceae > WHSS01. The sequence continues at coordinate 710 of WHSS01000103.1, read as the reverse complement.
CTCGTCGTGCCGGGAGTCGGCGCGTTCGCGGCCTGCGCGGCCGGATTGCGCGCGGTCAACGGCCACAAGATCATCGGCAAGCGGCTCGCCGGCGGCAGGCCGGTGTTGGGGATCTGCGTCGGCATGCAGATCCTGTTCGAACGCGGCGTCGAGCACGGCATCGAGGCCGAAGGCGTGGGGGAGTGGCCAGGCACGGTCGAGAAGCTCCACGCCGATGTGCTGCCTCACATGGGCTGGAATACGGTGCGCGCCCCGGAGGGATCGGTGCTCTTCGCCGGGCTACCTGCCGATGCGCGGTTCTACTTCGTGCACTCCTATGCCGCGCGGACCTGGGAGCTGGAATCCGGGCTCCCCGGCAGACAACCGGGCGTCACCTGGGCGCACCACGGTGAGGACTTCGTCGCCGCGGTGGAGAACGGCCCGCTGTGCGCGACGCAGTTCCACCCGGAGAAGTCCGGGGACGAAGGGGCGCACCTGCTGCGCAACTGGCTGGGTACCCTCTCGTAATCCACGACGCCTCACCTAGGACGGCGCTGAAACCTGAATCCCCTGGCCCATCCGGCGGGTTGTTCAGGACCGTCCCAGTGAGGCTCCGCCTCTGACCGCCGAGTTGGTGGTGCCGTTGGTGGGTTGGTAGCGGTCAGGCTGGGGGGATGGCTTCGATTACTTCGACGGTGACGGTGAATGACCTGCTCGATGGGCATGTCGGG
>WHSS01000254.1 GCA_009379975.1 Actinophytocola sp. | reverse complement strand
GATCCGTATGCCTTCTTCGCGGTTGCGGTGATGTCGCCTGGGGCGCGTCCGGTTGCTGTGGATCCCGGCGTGGTCGTCGTTGAGCAAGCGGGGCAGTCGGTGATGATCAGCAATGCTGCCGGCGAGGCGTCCGCATCGTGGCAGGCGATGATTGGGGAGAACACTCCGCGGGGCCTGGTCCATCTCGGTATCGGGCTGGCCCGGTGTGGGCTGGCGGGGGCGCGACAGTCCCTTGCCGACGCCGAATCCGCGTATCGGGTCGCGGTGGCGCTCGGGAAGTCCGTGGTGTATTACGGCGATCACTGGTTGTCCTGTCTCATCCTGCAGCATCGCGCGCAGTTGGAGCCGCTGGTTGCCCCGGCGGTCAAGGTGCTCAGGCATGATCCGGAGCTGTGTCGGACGCTGGAGGCGTTTTTGGCGGCGGACGGCAATCTGACCGCGACCGGTAAGGCGTTGTTTGTGCATCCGAACACGGTGGGCTATCGGCTCAAGCAGTTCGCGCAGCGGGCCGGGGTCGAGCCTCGTAGCACATCGGGTGTCGGCCTCATCCAGGTCGCGCTGGTGTCCCTGCAGCTTGATGCTGCGTCCGGAACGCAGTCTTGATGCCCTGGGCAGCCGATCACGGCCCGATCCGGCACAGGGCATCATCGGCGGTCGTGCTCGCGCTGGTGATGGTCATCGGTGTGATGGGTGTGCAGGCATGCACTTCGGCGAGCCTGCCGCCGCCCGCGGCGGAGGATCTGCCCGCCAGTATCCCGGAGGGCTTCCCGCTGCCGCCCGGCGCGGAGGTCGTCGGCGGGGGAGCCGATGCCGCGATTCGGGTGCCCGAGTTGACCGTGGACGAGGTTGTTGGCTTTTATCATCGGGAGCTGGGGAAGGCAGGGTGGAAGATCGTGGACAACTGGCAAGGTGCGGACCCGCAGGGGAGGTCGACGTCGGGGATGACGATCGAGCACGGCGAACACACCGGCGCGCTGGCCGTCATCGACACCCCTGGGGACACGGTCCTGCTCCGCATCAACCTGGCGCAGCCAACGGCACCATCGAGCTCCGCAGGCGGCGACAAAGACGATGACCACGGCGAACACGATCACGGCTGACCGTGACAAGCCGGACTTCTTGATCTTGGCATGCCGGCTGGGTGCAGGCCGTCGATGTACTGGTCGCTGTTGCCATTGTGAACACCGACGATCTCTCCGATCGTCGGCCGTCCCCGATGCAGGTCGATCTGGATGAGCGAGTTCGCGTCGCGATGCTCGATCTCGTCACTGTGAGGGTTACCAGTGCCCACGTAGGCATGGCTCGTTGCGCATGACCTGACACGTTCAGGAATATACGTATGAATCTACGTGTGTCAATGCGCCTAATCGGCGAATATGTATTTTTGGGATTAGCCATAGAATCCATTCTGGTTTTGTGTAATCCATAGCCGTTCGCGCGAACTCGGTGCGCTAACCTGAGATTCACCAGAGGAGGTGTTGATGTCCGATGGACATGGTCAGACTCAGGTTGGCGTCGAGCGGGACGTGGCCGTGGGACGCCTGCTCCGCTATGGCGCCGGCGCCGCGTCGCTGGCGGCGGCGGCGGTACACGCATCGGCCATCGCCGGGCATGCCGATGTCCCGCTTCACCTGACGGCGTTCGTCGTCATGACCCTCTTTCAGGCGTGGTGGTCATTTCTCGTCCTCCGCTCGCCGACCAGGAAGGTACTGCTCGCAGGTGTACTGGGCCATGGCGCGATCATCGTGGTCTGGCTGCTGTCGCGCACCGTCGGTTTCCCAGGTCCTGGTGGTCTCGCCGTTGAGCCGCTCGGCTTCAAAGACGGTGCGGCCACCGTCCTCGCTGTGGTGACGCTGGGTGCTATTGCCGCGCTATTGCGGCCGAGGGCGTCGGCGCGGCTGGTCCGGCCCTCGATCGCCCGGGCCGTACTGGGTGCGCTCATGGTGTTCGTGCTGGCGCTCGGCGTGCTCGGTGTCAGCGCGATCGAGCACCGCCATGGCGAGGAGGGGCCGCACCACGAGCATCACCGGTGATGAGGATCGGCGGTTTTCGAATCTCACAATGGTGGGCCTGGTTTTTCGGCGTTCACAAGAACTATTTCGGTTAAATTCGGACTATGGTGGTGAATCGGCGCAGGTAGCCGGAGGGTGCGGCAAGAGTCGCGCACAATGGGGCATTATGAGAAGTTCATGACAGGCGGGAGAAGTGCTCGTGAAAATACCGGCGAATCGGAAGCGACTGCTTGGTGCTCTCGCTGCGGTCGTTTGCGTTGCCGCGTTGTTACCCGTACTGCCCGCCTCGGCTGAGGCCGCGTGCGCACCCGCGGATCATGAGGGCGGTGACTGGCCGGTCTACGGCGGCGACGTGTCGAACACCCGCAGCCAGCCGAGTGAGAGGACCATCGGACCGACCGAGGCCCGCGAGCTCGCGCCAGCCTGGGAGTTCGCGAGCGCGGACGCGGAGGGCAGCGGGAGCTATACCGGTACGCCGGTGATCGCCGGCGGCTGCCTGTTCGTGGGATCTTCGACCGGATGGGTATTCGCGTTGAATGCCGATACCGGTGAGCTGGTGTGGAAAACCAAGCTTGCCCAGGGCATCAACAACTCCGTGACCGTCGACGGCGACCAGGTGTTCGCGTTGACCGGCCTGCGCGCCGCCGCGCTGGATCGTGCCACCGGTCAGCTGCAGTGGGAGAGCGAGTTCCTCGATGAGCAACCGGGGTCCGATATCTACGGGGCTCCGGCCGTCTACCGCTACCCAGGTGGACCGGATGGTGAGAACGCCCAGCGCATCATGATGGTCGGTGTGTCCGGCGGCGGTGCCGAGCTTGGCGACGACGAGGACCGGGCGAAATTCCAAGGAAAGTTCGTACTCCTCGACGCCGACACCGGTCAACAGCTCAAGACCACCTTCGTGATCCCCGAGGACGAGTGGGAGGACGGTTATGCCGGCGGTGGCGTGTGGGCGACACCGGCCATCGATCCGGCCGAGGGCTACGCCTATGTCGGTACGGGTAACCCATTTCAGCCTCAGGTGCAACATGAGCGCACCAACGCGATCCTCAAGGTCGATGTGAATCCGTCGCGCGAGAGCTTCGGGGAGATCGTCGCTCACTTCCAGGGCACGCTCGATGAATATGCGGAGGAGTTGAGCGAGGCGCCCTGCGTCGACCTTCCCGGTAACCCGCCGCCGTACTATCCGCAGGGTCTGGGCGCTTGCATGGATCAGGATCTGGATTTCGGCGCGTCGCCGAACCTGTTCCGCGACGCCGACGGCGACATGCTCGTCGGTGAAGGGCAGAAGTCGGGCGAATACCACGTAGTGGATGCCGCTACCATGGAGCACACCTACAGCACCGTCGTGGGACCGCCGACAGCATTGGGCGGCATCGTGGGTTCCACGGCCGTTGACGACCAGCGCGTGTACGGCCCGATCACGGTCGGCGGCTACCTGTGGGGTCTGGAGCAGGACGAGGGTAATCTCGCGTGGGTGTCGCCGGTCGCCGACGGAGCACACTGGGGGCACGCGACCTCGACGGCGAACGGGGTGGTGTACACCATCGACGTCCCCGGCACGCTGCGCGCGTATGACGCGGCCACCGGCGTTCCGTTGTATGCCGCGCCGCAGTCATCGAAGGTGGGGGCGAACCTGGGTGGTGGCGTGTCGATCGCGCGTAACACCGTCTATGCCGTGCACAGCGACCGGGTGATCGCGCACCGGCCTGGTGGTTCCTCCGACGGAGGAGAACCTCCCGAGGCGCCCGAGCTTCCGGCACTGCCGGAAGGGCAGGAAGCCGTCGTCGCGACACAGCCAGGAAGCGTCTTCACCGGCTACACCCCGCCGGTCGTCCCCGTATCGGTGAGCGGCTCGCTCATGTACACCAACGCCGATTCCCTCTTGCACGATGTCGTCGCGTCACAGGACTACGGACCGGACGCTGAGGAATGGTGCGCCGGATACCCGGCGGGCCGGTGCCCGATCGTTTGGTCCCCGCTGATCGGCCAGAACCAGACAACACCGGTGCTCGGTGTCGAGAACCTGGAACCGGATCGCGAGTACCCGTTCAAATGCAGCATCCACCCTGGCATGCGCGGCACCATCAAGACCGTGTCGTGAGAAGTGTCGTGAGAACCCGCCGGAGCATGCGGTCGAGAGCCGCCTGCTCGACCCTGTCCCTGGTACTGGTCGCAGGCTTGGTGGTGGGCGGCGAGGCGAGCGCGGCGACCGGCTGTGCCGAACCCGGGCACCCCGGTGGCGAATGGCGCTCGTACGGCCAGGACTGGGCCAACAGCCGCCACCAAGCCGCCGAGCAGGTCATCGGCAAGGGAAATGTGCCCACGATGGCGCCCGCGTGGGTGGTTTCGACCGAGGGTCTCGGCGGTACCGGTGATATCACCGGGACGCCGGTCGTGGCCGACGGTTGTGTCTATATCGCGAGCAACCGTGGCTGGGTCTACGCGCTCGACGCCGACACCGGTGACCTCGTCTGGCGTCAGGGGCGTCCCGGCATGGTCAACGGTTCGGTCGCGGTCGAAGACGGCAAGGTCTTCGTCCCGTTCGACTTCAGCTCCGACACCTACCTCGCGGCGTTCGACCAGTTCACCGGGGCAGAGTTGTGGCGAAGCCCGCGGCTCGACCACCAGACCGGATCGGACATCTTCGGCAGCCCGGTGTATTTCGACGGCATCGTCTTCATCGGCATCTCCGGGCTGGCGGAAACCTCGGACGAGACCACTCGCTTCGGCTTCCAGGGCAGCTATGTCCTGTTGGACGCCGATACCGGCGAGATCATGAAGAAGACCTGGGTGATCCCGCCGGAGCAGTGGGAGGTGGCCGACGACGAGGACGGCCTCGGCTACTCCGGCGCCACGATCTGGTCGACCCCCGCCGTCGACCCCGAGACGAGGACCGCCTACGTGGGTGCGGGCAACCCGTTCAACCCGTACTACGAGCACGAACGGACCAACGCGTTGCTCAAGATCGATCTGGCCCGCGACAGTGCGACCTTCGGCGAGATCGTGGCCTCCTACAAGGGCACCATCGACAAGTACGTGCCGCCCGCGGCGACCGAAACGCGGTGCGTCGACGTGCCCGAGGCGGTGACCGACGCCGGTGGTGGCTATGTCGAATCGAAAGCCTGCGGCGACTTCGACCTCGACATGGGCGCCTCGCCCAACATTTTTTTCGACGACGACGGGCGCAAGCTGGTCGGCATCGGCCAGAAGTCGGGCGTGTACCACGTCGTGGACGCCGAATCCATGGACCAGGTGTGGACTTCCCTGGTAGGCGTGCCCAGTGAGGTCGGTGGAATCGTCGGCTCCACCGCTTACGACGGCACCCGCGTGTACGGTCCGCATACCCTGGCCGGTTACCTGTTCGGTCTGGAGAAGAACACCGGGGACGCCGAGTGGCTCAGCCCGGTCGCCGACGGCGTGCACTGGGGTCAGCCGGTGGCCTCCGCCAACGGCGTCGTGTACACGGTGGACTTCAAGGGCTTCCTCGACGCCTACGACGCCGACACCGGCGTGCCATTGCTGCATCTGCCGATGGCGCTTGCCACACACACCCGGGCCGAGGCGAACCTCACCGACCCGATCCTGAGCTGGGCCGGCGTCAGCGTCGCGCGCAACACCGTCTATGCCGCGGTCGGCATCGACGGCGAAGGCTACGGGATCCCGCAGCTGCCCAATGGTTACCTTGTCGCCTACCGGCCGATGGAAAACGTGATCGATGCCGGATGAGCAGTTGCG